>CAYOZR010000034.1:0-24562 GCA_964408555.1 uncultured Aestuariivirga sp. | reverse complement strand
CAAGGGCGGCTCCATGCACATGTTCAGCCGGGAGAAGCAGTTCTTCGGCGGCCACGGCATCGTCGGCGCCCAGGTGCCGCTCGGCGCCGGATTGGCCTTCGCCAACAAATACCGCGGCAATGATCATGTCTCGGTCACCTATTTTGGCGACGGCGCCGCCAACCAGGGCCAGGTCTACGAGGCCTTCAACATGGCGGCGATCTGGCAGCTGCCGGTGATCTTCGTGATCGAGAACAACCGCTATGCCATGGGCACGGCGGCGCCGCGCTCGACCGCGATGTCCGATCAACTCGGCACCCGTGGTGCGGCTTTCGGCATTCCCTCCGAGCAGGTGGACGGCATGGATGTGCGCGCCGTCAAGGAGGCGGCCGACAAGGCCGTGGCCCACTGCCGCGCCGGCCACGGCCCTTACATTCTCGAGATGATGACCTACCGCTATCGCGGCCATTCCATGTCGGACCCCGCCAAGTATCGCGCCAAGGAAGAGGTGCAGAAGATGCGCGAGGAGCGCGACCCCATCGAACAGGTGAAGGCCCGCATCCTCAAGGCCGGCATGGCGAGCGAGGACGATCTCAAGAAGATCGATGCCGACATCCGTGCCGTCGTCACCGAGGCGGCCGAATTCGCCCAGGCCGATTCCGAGCCCGATCCCTCGGAACTTTACACCGACATCTATCTGAGCGCCTGAGGAGAGACGGCCATGCCCAATATCCTCATGCCCGCCCTGTCGCCCACCATGGAAGAGGGCAAGCTCGCCAAGTGGCTGAAGAATGTCGGCGATACTGTGAAACCCGGCGACGTCATCGCCGAGATCGAGACCGACAAGGCGACCATGGAAGTGGAGGCCGTCGACGAGGGTCCGCTTACCGCCATTCTGGTTCCGGCCGGCACCGAGAATGTGAAGGTGAACACACCCATCGCGGTGATCGGCACGGCCGATGCGGCACCTGCGCCCACAGCTGAATCAAGACCCACACCAACTCCCGCCCCCGCCGCTGCACCTGCCGTTGCGCGCACGCCCGCCGCCGATCCCGAAATTCCGGAAGGCACCGAGATGGTGACCATGACGGTGCGCGAGGCGATCCGTGCCGCCATGTCGGAGGAAATGCGCCGCGACAAGGACGTGTTCCTGATGGGCGAGGAGGTGGGCCAGTACCAGGGCGCCTACAAGATCTCGCAAGGCATGCTCGACGAGTTCGGCGCCTCGCGGGTGATCGATACGCCGATCACCGAGCACGGCTTCGCCGGCATCGGCGTTGGCGCGGCCTTTGCCGGCCTCAGGCCCATCGTCGAGTTCATGACCTTCAATTTCGCCATGCAGGCGATCGACCACATCGTCAATTCGGCGGCCAAGACGCTTTATATGTCGGGCGGCCAGATGGGCTGCCCCATCGTGTTCCGCGGGCCCAATGGCGCGGCGGCCCGCGTCGCCGCCCAGCATTCCCAGGATTACGCCGCCTGGTACGGCCAGATTCCCGGCCTCAAGGTGGTCGTGCCCTATTCGGCGGCGGATGCGAAGGGCCTGATGAAGGCGGCGATCCGCGATCCCAATCCGGTCATATTCCTCGAAAACGAAATCCTCTACGGCAAGAGCTTCGAGGTGCCGAAGCTCGACGACTGGGTGGTGCCGATCGGCAAGGCGAAGGTGGTGCGGGCCGGCCGGCATGTCACCATCGTCTCCTTTGGCATCGGCATGACCTATGCGCTCGCCGCCGCCGACAAACTCGCCGCCGAGGGCATCGAGGCCGAGGTGATCGATCTCCGCACCATCCGTCCCATGGATATCGCAACGATTGTCGCGAGCGTAAAGAAGACCAACCGCTGTGTCTGCGTCGAGGAGGGCTACCCGCAATTCTCGGTCACCTCAGAAATCGCCGCCCAGGTGATGACCCACGCCTTCGATTGGCTCGACGCGCCCGTCGCCCGCGTCGCCGGCAAGGACGTTCCCATGCCCTATGCGGCCAATCTCGAGAAACTCGCCCTGCCCAATGCCGACGAGGTGGTCGCGGCGGTGAAATCCGTGTTGTACGTCTGAGGAGCGCGAGCCATGCCCACCAACATTCTCATGCCCGCTCTGTCGCCCACCATGGAAACGGGCAAGCTCGTCAAGTGGCTGAAAAAGGAAGGCGACAAGGTCAAGTCCGGAGACATTCTCGCCGAGATCGAGACCGACAAGGCGACCATGGAAGTGGAAGCCGTCGATGAAGGCACGCTGAGAAAAATCCTGATTGCCGACGGCACCGACGACGTGGCGGTCAACACGCCGATCGCGGTGATCCTCGGAGAGGGCGAGAAGGCGGGCGATATCGCCGCCGCTCCTGTGCCTAAGCCCGCCGCGCCGGTAAAGGCCGCGGAGCCTGGGTTAATCGTTGCCGCGGCCGTTGCAACGCCGAAGCCCAATGGCGGCGGCTCTCGCCGCTTCGCCTCGCCGCTGGCCCGCCGCATCGCCACGCAGAAAGGCATCGATCTGGCGGCGCTGCAAGGCTCCGGCCCCCATGGCCGCGTCGTGCTGAAGGACGTGGAGAGCGTCAGGCCGGGCGCCGCTCCTGCCGCCATGGCGCAGCCCATGTCCGACGACGCGGTTCTCAAGCTCTTCGAGTCCGGCTCTTACGAACTCGTGCCCCATGACAGCATGCGCAAGGTGATTGCGCGGCGCTTGATCGAATCGAAGCAGACCATTCCGCATTTCTATTTGTCCGTCGATATCGGGCTCGACAAGCTCCTGAACCTGCGCGAGCAGCTCAATCTGCAGGCGCCCAAGGACAAGGACGGCCTGCCCCTGTGGAAGGTCTCGGTCAACGACTTCATCATCAAGGCGCTGGCCATGGCGCTGATCAAGGTGCCCGACGCCAACGCCTCGTGGACCGAAACGGCCATGGTCAAGCACAAGCACGCCGATGTCGCCGTCGCCGTGTCGATCCCCGGCGGGTTGATCACGCCCGTCGTCCGCCAGGCCGAGACCAAGGGGCTCGCCCGGATTTCCACCGAGATGAAGGATTATGCGGCGCGCGCCAAGCTCCGCAAGCTGCTGCCGCATGAATATCAGGGCGGCTCCTCCGCCGTCTCCAACCTCGGCATGATGGGCATCAAGAATTTCGCCGCCGTGATCAATCCGCCGCACGCCACCATCCTCGCCGTCGGCACCGGCGAACGCCGTGCCATCGTGCGCGGCAACGACATCGTCATCGAGCAGCAGATGAGCGTGACGCTGTCCACCGATCACCGCGTCGTCGACGGCGCACTGGGCGCGGAGCTCCTCGGCGCCTTCAAGGCTTATATCGAGGAACCAGGGCTGATGCTGGTCTAGGAGAAATCCCATGAAGCGGTTGCTTGTGTTGATTGCTATTGCCTTAGGAGGGGCGCTCCTCCCACCTCATTCCGAGGCCCAACAAAGCGAGCAAATCCGCATCGAACAGGTTTGTACAGTTGTCGGTAAGAGACTCCGGGATCAACTCGCCAATCCTCTCTACTCGAAGGCACTTGAGAGGAAGAAGAATGGCAACCAATTGCCGATGTCTCGTGCCCGCCTTGAATATGTCACCCAACTTCGTGCGATTTTGAAAGCTGCAAAGTGCAAAAACTCTCCGTAAAATCCATCCTCGCGTTCGGCGACAGTCTTACCTGGGGGTTCGAGGCCGGGACCTGGAAGCGGCATCCATACGAAACGCGCTGGCCGAATGTGCTGGCGGCGGGGCTTGCCGGCAAGGCCCGCGTGATCGAGGAGGGCATGAATGGGCGCACCACGGCTTATGACGATCCGACCGACGCGGCCAATCTCAACGGCGCCGCCGCGCTGCCGATCATGCTCAAATCGCACCAGCCGCTCGATCTGGCGATCGTCATGCTGGGCACCAACGATCTCAAATTCGCCGCCCGCTGCCGCGCCTTCGATGCGGCCCTCGGCATGGGCCGGCTCATCGAAATCGTGCAGCATTACCCCTTCAACGACAATTATGCGCCGCCGCAGGTTCTCATCATGTCGCCGCCGGCGCTGTGCAAGACCCAGGACGAATTCTTCTATGACCTGTGGGACCACGCCATCGATGAGTCGAGAAAGCTCGCTTATCACTACGGAAAGCTCGCCAAGGACCGCGGCGTGCATTTCTTCGATGCCGGCAGCGTCGCCAAGGCCGATCCCACCGACGGCGGCCATCTCGACGCCGCCAACACGCGCGCCATCGGTGCTGCGCTGGTGCCGGTGGTGAAGAAGATTTTGGGCGAATAGGGAGTAGCGAATAGCGAATAGGGAAAACTACTCGCTACTCACTATTCGCTATTCGCTCCTTACAAGGAGCAAGTTCATGGCCGAGACGCAATTCGACGTCCTCATCATCGGCTCCGGCCCCGGCGGCTATGTGACGGCCATTCGCGCCGCGCAGCTCGGTTTCAAGACGGCCATCGTCGAGCGCGAGCATCTGGGCGGCATCTGCCTCAACTGGGGCTGCATCCCGACCAAGGCGCTGCTGCGTTCGGCCGAAATCTACCACTACATGAAACACGCCAAGGACTATGGCCTTTCCGCCGATAATATCGGCTTCGATGCCGCGGCGATCGTGCAACGTTCGCGCGGCGTCTCCGGCCGCCTCAACATGGGCGTCAACGGCCTGCTCAAGAAGAACAAGGTGCAGGTGATCTGGGGTGAGGCGAAGCTCGGCGAGCCCGGCGAAGTGGTCGTCGTGAAATCATCCAAGGCGCCGATGCTGCCGCAACCTGCCGAGCCCCGGGGCACGCTCGGCCCCAGCACCTACACCGCCAAGCACATCATCATCGCGACCGGCGCCCGGCCACGGGTGCTGCCGGGGCTTGAGCCCGACGGCAAACTGGTGTGGACCTATTTCGAGGCCATGGTGCCGCCCGCCATGCCGAAATCTCTGCTGGTCGTGGGCTCCGGCGCCATCGGCATCGAATTCGCCTCCTTCTACAATTCCATGGGCTCCGATGTGACGGTGGTTGAAATCGTCGACCAGATCATGCCGGTGGAGGATGCCGAGATCGCCAAGATCGCCCAGAAGCAGCTCGAGAAGCGGGGTCTCAAGATCATGGTGAGCGCGAAAGTCAGTGCCCTGAAGAAGGGCAGGAACAGCGTCACCGCCACGATCGAGCAGGGCGCAACCAAGACAGAGATCACGGTGGATCGCGTCATCTCCGCCGTCGGCGTCACCGGCAATATTGAAAACCTCGGTCTCGAGGCCTTGGGGGTGAAGACCGAAAAGGGCTGCATCGTCATCGACGGCTACGGCCGCACCAATATCGCCGGCTTCTATGCCATCGGCGATGTGGCGGGCCCGCCGATGCTGGCCCACAAGGCCGAGCATGAAGGCGTCATCTGCGTCGAGAAGATCAAGGGCCTCGATGCCCATCCGATGAACAAGGAACAGATCCCCGGCTGCACCTATTGCCACCCCCAGGTCGCCTCCGTCGGTTTCACCGAAGCGAAGGCCAAGGCGGCGGGCTTCGAGATCAAGGTCGGGCGCTTCCCCTTCGTCGGCAACGGCAAGGCCATCGCGCTCGGCGAGGATCAGGGCCTGGTCAAGACCGTCTTCGACGCCAAGACGGGCAGGCTGCTCGGCGCCCACATGGTGGGGGCGGAAGTGACCGAACTGATCCAGGGCTTCGTCGTCGCCATGGGTCTCGAGACCACCGAGGCGGAACTGATGCACACGGTCTTCCCGCATCCCACCCTTTCGGAAACCATGCACGAAAGCGTCCTCGACGCCTATGGTCGCGTCATTCACATGTAGGACTTGTTAACCGATTGCCGACATGCTGGCGCCATGGAACAGGTCTCGCTGCTGATCGACGCCTTCGATACGCTCGATCTGGTGCTCGCCGTTTTCGGCGCCGTCATCGTCAGCATGTGGTTCGGGCGCGGCAAGAACATCTGGGGCATCCTGTCCGGCGCGCTGGTGGGCGGGCTGATCAAGCCGGTGTTCTTGCTGATCGTGCTTGGCGGGGCGTTCATCGCCAGTCAAGATATGCAGGCTTCGCCGCAGTCGGCAGAGCAGGACCCCATCGTCAAGTTCTGGCTGAAATAGCGAGGATTCGAATCCCCTTGATAGCCCGGCTGGCCTGCGCCATATCTTGGCTGGCGCGAAACAACCGGAGCAGGGCGCTCACATGGACGGAAAGAACGTCGTCATTGCTTTCGGCATCGCCAATGAATATGCGCGCCATCGCGACGATCAGCGCCGTTATCATCGTCATTCTGGCACGGCTTATCACCTGATGGAGGCATGACATGAACAATCTGATGGATCTGGGCGGCGGCGTCGGCTGGCTCGGCACCTTGCTCATCGGCGGGCTCGCGGGCTGGATCGCCGAGAAACTAACCAAGTCCGAGATGGGCCTGTTCATGAACATTGTCGTCGGCATTGTCGGCGCCTATGTCGGCGGCTTTCTTGCCAACGCGCTGGGCATCCAGCTCGGTGAAATCTTCCAGGGCTGGTTCCTCGGCAATTTGGTGGTTTCCGTCGTCGGCGCCGTCATCCTCATCGTCGTGTTGAGACTCGTGTGGACCCGCGCCGCCTGATGGTCACGCTTGTCGATACGGCCAAGGCTCGGCCGCGCCATCCCGAAAAGGTCCACCGGCCGGAAACGCCGCTGTTGCGCAAGCCGGAGTGGATCCGGGTCAAGGCGCCGGGCTCGCCCGTCTATGCCGAGACGCGGAAGATCGTGCGCGACAACAATCTCGTGACGGTGTGCGAGGAAGCGGGCTGCCCCAATATCGGCGAATGCTGGTCGAAGAAGCATGCGACCTTCATGATCATGGGCGACACCTGCACCAGGGCCTGCGCCTTCTGCAATGTAAAGACGGGCCGGCCCGGGCCGCTCACCCCCGGCGAGCCGGACATGGTCGCCGATGCGGTGGCGCGCATGGGGCTGTCACACGCCGTCATCACCTCCGTCGACCGCGACGACCTCGACGACGGCGGGGCGGAGCACTTCGCCCGCACCATCAAGGCGATCCGCACCGCTGCGCCCGCCGCCACCATCGAGGTGCTGACCCCGGATTTCCTGAAGAAGGATGGCGCGCTGGAGAAGGTGGTTCAGGCCAAGCCCGACGTCTTCAACCACAATCTCGAGACCGTGCCGTCGCTCTATCTCCGCATCCGGCCGGGGGCGCGCTATTTCCATTCGCTGCGCCTGTTGCAGCGGGTGAAGGAACTCGACCCCGCCATGTTCACCAAGTCGGGCATCATGGTGGGTCTCGGCGAGACCCGCGAGCAGGTGATGCAGGTGATGGACGACATGCGCTCGGCAACGATCGACTTCATCACCATCGGCCAATATCTGCAGCCGAGCCGCCGGCACGCGGCGATCGACCGCTTCGTGACGCCGGACGAGTTCAAGAATTACGAAACCCTCGCCTATGCCAAGGGATTTCTCATGGTGGCCGCGAGCCCGCTCACCCGTTCTTCGCATCATGCCGGCGACGATTTCGCCCGGCTGAGACAAGCCCGCCTCAAACAATCCGGACACTGACGAATGACCAAATTTACCGTGACGCGCCGCGTTCCCTTCAGCGCCGACCAGATTTACGCCATCGCCGCTGACGCCGCCGCCTACAAGGAGTTCCTGCCGCTGATGACCGGCTCGACGGTACGCAACCGCGAGCCGATGCCCGGCGGCGGCGAAACTTTCGAGGCATCGCTGACCATCGCCTACAAGAAGCTCAATATTTCCGAGACATTGACCAGCCGCGTCGAGACCGATCCGGCCAACCGCACGGTGAAGGCCCATTCCGAGGACGGGCCGGTGAAGAACCTCGATTCAGAATGGAAAATCGTGCCCGCCGGAGACGGCCAGTGCGAAATCCAGTTCAACGTGGATTACACGATGAAAAGCCGCAGCCTGCAGTTTCTGCTCTCCGGCATGTTCGATCTGATGGTGCGGCGCATCATGACCGCCTTCGAGCAGCGGGCGCGCAAGCTCTATGGCGTGCCGGCCGCCGCTTCGACGGCGAGTTGAAGCGCTACTTCGACGGCGGCCAACCGTACCCGTTCGCGGCCTGCCTCGTCCACTAACAGCCGCCGGTGCAAGGTCCTGGCTCCCCGCCTTGCGGCGGCGACATGGACGAGGCCCACGGGTTTCGCCGTGGTACCGCCGCCGGGACCGGCAATGCCGGTAACTGCGATGGCGATATCGGCCTGCGAATGCCGTAACGCACCTTCCGCCATGGCCCGCGCCGTCGCTTCGCTGACCGCGCCGGATTCGGCGATCGTTTTTTCGTCTACGCCGAGATCGGCGATCTTGGCGGCATTCGAGTAAGTAACGAAGCCGCGCTCGAAGACATCGGACGATCCGCCAATCGACGTGAGGAGGCCTGCCACCAGCCCGCCGGTGCAGCTTTCCGCCGTGGCGAGCATCAGGCCCGCGGCGCGGAATTGGGCCAGCAAATCTTCGGCAAGCCGGGTGAGAGCGGGGGCGAACATGGCTCAGGGCAGCCGCAGGGTTGCGGTGGCGAAAGCGGCGATGCCTTCGCCGCGGCCGATGAAGCCGAGCTTTTCCGTGGTCGTCGCCTTGATGGCGATGCGATCGGGCGTAAGCCCGAGGAGCGGCGCGAGCGCGGCCTTCATCGCCGCTACATGGGGCGCGATGCGCGGGGCTTCCGCGAGAATGGTCACATCCACATTGGCGATGCGGCCGCCGCGGCGCTCGACCTCGCGCACGGCGAATTCGAGAAACCGCGCCGAAGCGGCATCCTTCCACCGCGGATCAGAAGGCGGGAAATGCGTGCCGATATCGGCCTCGCCGAGGGCGCCGAGAATGGCGTCGGTCAGCGCATGCAACGCCGCATCGGCGTCGGAATGGCCCTTGAGCCTGTGGCTGTGCGGGATGCGCACGCCGCACAGTGTCACGCAATCGCCGGGCCCGAAGGGATGGATATCGATGCCCTGACCGACGCGAACATCGGGCAGCCTGGCGAAATTTTGTTCCATCAGAAACCGGTCGGCCCTTTCCATATCCTCGGCGGTGGTGATCTTGCGGTTTTCGCCGCGGCCGGGGATGACGGCAACCTCGATGCCGGCGCGCTCGGCCACGGCGGCGTCATCGGTCAGGTCGGTGGCACCCTCGGCGGCCGCCGCGCGGTGGGCGGCCAGGATCGCCTTGAAATCGAAGCCCTGGGGCGTCTGGACGCTCCACAGGCCGGCCCGGTCGACGGTGCGCTGGATCAACCCGCCCGGCGCGTATTTCAGCGTATCCGCCACCGGGAGCCCCGGCAAGACGCCAGGGTGACGGTCGAGCCAGGCAATCACGTGGCTGATCAGGTCGCGCGAGGCGAAGGGCCGGGCGGCATCGTGGATCAGCACCTTACTGGGACCACGCCTGGCAACGGCCTCGAGGCCGATGTGGCAGGATTCTTGCCGGGTTGCACCACCAATGACCGGAGCTTCCAGCGACAGGCCGGAGCTGGCCGCGGCGAACATCGCTTCGTGGCCTGGAGCGATCACCGGCTGGACATGGCTGATACCCGGATGGTCGGTGAAGGCCTTGAGCGTCCACCAGATCACCGGTTTGCCACCGATCGGCTGGTACTGCTTCGGCTTTTCGCCGCCCGCCCGAAGGCCCGACCCGCCGGCCACGATCACTGCTGCCACCTTCATGACGCCCGTCTAGCAGCCGTGCCCGCGGGCCGCAACAAAGGTGCTTGACGCACTGCACCATATGCCTATCTTGCCGCCGAATTGCGCAATAGGGTACCTCGCACAAAAAATGGGCATCAGAATCGGTCCGATCGAGACGCGCAACCGCGTCTTCCTCGCCCCCATGTCGGGGGTGACCGACGAGCCATTCCGCGCGCTCGCCCATCGCCACGGCGCAGGCCTGGTCGTATCGGAAATGGTGGCGAGCGAGGAGCTGGTGCAGGCGAGACCCGACATGGTGCGCCGTGCCAAGGGCGCGGCGAAACTCGATCCCTTCGTCATCCAGCTGGCCGGACGCGAAGCCCGATGGATGGCGGAAGGAGTCCGCGCCGCCCAGGATCTCGGCGCCCAAATTATCGACATCAACATGGGCTGCCCGGCCCGCCAGGTGACCGGCGGGCTTTCCGGCTCGGCCTTGATGCGCGATCTCGATCACGCGCTAAGCCTCATAGAAGCAACGGTCTGCGCGGCGCGCGTTCCCGTGACGCTCAAGATGCGCCTGGGCTGGGATCGTGGCAGCGTCAATGCGCCGGAATTGGCCCGTCGCGCCGAGCTGGCGGGCGTGCAAATGGTGACCGTCCACGGCCGCACCCGCTGCCAATTCTATGGCGGCCGCGCCGACTGGTCGGCCATCCGCCGCGTGCGCGAAGCGATCTCCATTCCGCTGATCGCCAATGGCGACGGCGCAACAGCCGAGGATGCCGCCGCCATGCTCGCCGCCTCCGGCGCCGACGGCATCATGATCGGCCGTGGCGCCTATGGCAGGCCGTGGTGGCCCGGCGTCATCGCCGGGCGCCTCGATCCCGGCAGCGGCATTGCCGAGCCCAGCCTGCGCGAGGAAGCCGCGATCGTCGGTTCACATCATGCCGCCATCCTCGAATACTACGGCGAGGAGCATGGCAACCGCATCGCCCGCAAGCATATCGGCTGGACCATCGACCGGCTGCTGCAACGCCGCCATATCGATGCCGCGGCCGCAACCGGCTGGCGCGCCCGCCTCTTGCGCACCTCCGATAATCGTGCGGCGAGCCGCGGGCTGGCGGCGCTCTACGACACGCTTGGCGAGACCAGGGCGGCGGCATGAACCTGACGCTCAACGATCCGCCGCCGGCTCCGCCGCTCGCCCGCGCCGTCATCGACGCGCTGCCCAATCCGCTGATCGTCGTTGCCGAGGACGACCGCATCCGTCTCGCCAATGCCGCCGCCGAGCATTTCTTCCAGGCGGGCAGCGCCATGCTGCTGCGCCAGCGCCTGACCGATCTGGTGCCCTTCTCGAGTCCGGTTCTCCACGCCGTGGCGCAGGCCCGCGAGACCGGCGGCGTCGTCAATGAATATGCGGTGGGCGCTGGAACGCCGCGGCTCGGCGGCGAGCGCATCGTCGATCTGCAGGCCGCCCCCATGGCGGACGATCCGCGCTTCGTCGTGGTGATGCTGCTCGAGCGTTCCATGGCGCACAAGATCGACCGGCAATTGACGTCGCGCGGTGCCGCCCGCTCGGTCTCCGGCATGGCCGCCATGCTCGCCCATGAAATCAAGAACCCGCTGGCCGGCATCCGCGGCGCCGCACAACTGCTGGAACCCGCGCTCGGCCCCGAGGACCGCGCGCTTTCCCGCCTCATCTGCGAGGAGACCGACCGTATCCGCGATCTCGTCGACCAGATGGAAGTCTTCACCGACGAGCGTCCGCTTGATCGCGCCGCGGTCAATATCCATGCCGTGCTCGAACGGGTGAAGCAACTGACGCTGGCCGGAATGCCGGCCGGGATCGCCGTGCGCGAGGATTACGATCCGTCGCTGCCGCCGGTGCTCGGCAACAAAGACCAGCTGGTGCAAGTCTTTCTCAATCTCGCCAAGAATGCCGCCGAGGCGGTCGCCTCAACCGGACAGCCCGGCGAAATCGCGCTCACCACGGCTTTCCGGCCGGGCATCCGGCTCACCGTGCAGGGCTCCGGCGAGCGCATGACTCTTCCCCTGGAGGTCTGCGTCCACGACACCGGGCCGGGAATTCCGGAAGAGTTGCGCCAGAATATTTTCGATCCTTTCGTTACCACCAAGCCCGGCGGCCGCGGACTGGGGCTGGCCCTCGTTGCCAAGATCGTGCGCGACCATGGCGGCGTCGTCGAGCACACGGCTCGCGAACGCGGCACCACCTTCCGGGTGCTGCTGCCGATGCTGCGCGGCGGAGAGCAAGTTCCATGAGCGCCAAGACCGTTCTCATCGCCGACGACGACAGCGCCATCCGCACCGTGCTCACCCAGGCCTTGAGCCGGGCGGGCCACAACGTGCGCTCGACCGCCACCGCCGCGGCGCTGTGGCGCTGGGTGGTGGAAGGCCAGGGCGATGCCATCGTCACCGACGTGGTGCTGCCCGATGAAAACGCCTTTGACGTCATTCCGCGCATCAAGAAGCTCCGGCCCAATCTGCCGGTGATCGTCATGAGCGCCAAGAACACCATCCTGACGGCCATCACCGCGACCGAGCGCGGCGCCTACGGCTATCTGCCCAAGCCCTTCGACCTCAACCCCCCGGTTGGGACGGTGGGAGCGGCAGTGGAACAATCGGCGCGCCCACTGCCTACGGCGCCCGCCGCCCAGGGCGAAAGCCTCCCGATTGTTGGCCGTTCGCCCGCCATGCAGGAAATCTACCGCATCATCGCCAGGCTCACCCAGACCGATCTCACCGTGATGATCGTCGGCGAATCCGGCACCGGCAAGGAACTGGTGGCCAGGGCGCTGCACGACTACGGCCGCCGCCGCAAGGGTCCCTTCGTTGCCGTCAACATGGCGGCGATTCCGCGCGAGTTGATCGAGTCGGAGCTCTTCGGCCACGAGAAGGGCGCCTTCACCGGCGCCATGGCGCGCCTGGCCGGGCGGTTCGAGCAGGCCGATGGCGGCACTTTGTTCCTCGACGAGATCGGCGACATGCCGCTGGAGGCCCAGACACGCCTGTTGCGCGTCCTCCAGCAGGGCGAATTCACTTCGGTGGGCGGCAACAGCCCGATCAAGACCGATGTCCGCATCATCGCCGCCACCCATCGCGACCTGCGCCGCCTGATCGGGCAGGGCCAATTCCGCGAGGACCTGTTCTTCCGCCTCAATGTCGTGCCGCTGCGCCTGCCACCCTTGCGCGAGCACAGCGAGGACATTGCCGATCTGGTCCGCCATTTCCTGAATCGCGCCGCCGTTGAGGGTCTGCCGCGCAAGGCGATGGCTGCCGATGCGGTCGAGCGGCTCAAGCACTATCGCTGGCCCGGTAATGTGCGCGAACTCGAAAACTTGGTGCGGCGGCTGCTGGCGATCGACATCGACGACACGATTTCGGCCGCCGCCGTGGCCCGCGAGCTGACCGCCATTCCGCCGCCGCCCGAAACCGAAGTGCCGGCCCATGCCGGAGGCGATCTTGCCGGACACACCGAGGCCTATCTGTCGCGGTATTTCGCGGGCTTCGGCCAGGGCCTGCCGCCCTCCGGCCTCTACGAGCGCATCCTCGCCGAAATCGAGCCGCCATTGCTGCGCGCCTGCCTGGCTGCCACAAGCGGCAATCAGCTGCGCGCCGCCGAGCTTCTCGGGATCAACCGCAACACCTTGCGGGTGAAACTGCGTGAGCGAAATGTGCGGCCCCTGAAAGGCCTTTAGCTCCTCTTGCCCGGTTGTCGCAAATTTGCCACGTTTACTGTTGATTTCATGCAACAGGTGGGTTCGAACGGGGACAAATGCCAGATCGCAGCGACAACCGGCTTACGCAAAGGCTGCGCCGTCTCACCGGCTGGGCGGGCGTTGGCCTGGTCATGCTCGGAATCGCCACCGGTCTCGCGACTTTCGCCATTCTCACGGGTCTGACGCCGCTCAAGCCCACCCGGGAAATCACCTTGCTGTTCCTGTTCGTGAACGCCGCCCTGGTTCTGCTGATGGCAGTCATGGTGGGCGGCCAGTTGCTGTTTCTCCTGGTCGAAAAACGCCGTGGCACGGCGGGCGCCGGCTTGCATCTGCGGCTGGTAACCCTGTTCAGCTTGGTTGCCGTGGTGCCGGCCATCGTCGTCGCCGCCTTTGCCACCGTCACCCTGAACCGCGGCCTCGATACCTGGTTTTCCGAACGGACCCGCGCCATCGTCGATTCCGCCGTCACCGTCGCCGAAGCCTATTTGCGCGACCATGCCGAGGCGACGCGCGGCGATGTCGCCGGCATTTCCGCCGATCTTGCCCAGCAGAAGGCGCTCTATGATTCGGATCGCGTCGGCTTCGTGCGCCGGGTGGCGCGCCATGCGGCGCTGCGCGGGCTGGCTGCCGTTTTCGTCTTCGATCAGGGCCAGAAGCGTATCGACGCCAAGATTACCGCCAACGACAAGATCGAATTCCGCGCTCCCCCGGCCGACGCGCTGGCCCGCGCCGCCAAGGGCGAACTCGTGCTCATACCGCCGGGGCAGGGCGGCAATGTCGTCCGTGCACTGATCAAATTGCAGAATTTTCCCGACCACTATCTCTATGTCTACCGCGTCATCAATGCCTCGGTGCTCGATCAGCTCGCCAAGACCCGCGACGCCAAGGCGGAATACGACAAGCTGATGCAGCAGCGCCTCGGCGTGCAGCTCACCTTCGCCATGATGTATGCGGTGGTCGCCTTCGTCTTCCTGCTTGCCGCCGTGTGGAGTGGGCTGTGGTTCTCCGACCGGTTGGTGGCACCCGTCGTCCGGCTGCTCGATGCCGCGCGCCGGGTTTCGCGCGGCGATCTCGACGCCAAGGTCGAAACCATCGACGGCCCCGACGATCTCGCCACCCTGTCGCGTACCTTCAACCTGATGACCGGTCACATCAAGGACCAGCGCGACGAACTCGTCGCCGCCAACGAAAAGATCGATACAAGACGCCGCTTCACCGAAGCCATGCTGGCCGGAGTCAGCGCCGGGGTGATCGGCATCGATGCCATGGGCCACATTTCCTTGGTCAACCGCTCGGCCGTGACATTGCTCGGAACGAGCGAGAGCGACTTGGTCGGCCGGCCGCTCGCCGCCGCCCTGCCGCAATTCCAGCCGCTCTTCGCCGCCGCGCAGTCGCGCCCCGCCGGGTCCGCCGAAGGTCAGATCGACATGCAGTTGCGCGGCGGCGAACGCAGCTTCTTCGCCCGCATCACCACCGAGAGTAGCGCCGGCGAAGCGCATGGCCATGTGCTCACCATCGACGACATCACCGATCTGATGTCGGCCCAACGCAATTCGGCCTGGGCCGATATCGCGCAGCGCATCGCCCATGAGATCAAGAATCCGCTGACCCCGATCCAGCTCTCGGCCGAGCGGCTGAAACGGAAATACGGCAAGGAAATCACCACCGACAAGCAAGTGTTCGAGCAGTGCACCGACACCATCATCCGTCAGGTGGGCGATATCGGCCGCATGGTGGACGAATTCTCCTCCTTCGCCCGCATGCCGAAGGCGACGCCCGAACCGCAGAACCTGGCGGACGTGGTGCGCGAAGCAACCGTCTTGCAGCGCGTTTCGGCGAGCGATGTCGATATCGAGCTCCATCTCGGTGAGGGCGATTTCACCTTCCCCTTCGACCGGCGGCTGGTCACCCAGGCGGTCACCAATCTGGTGAAGAACGCCCATGAGGCGATCGAGGGCAGGGCCCAGAATAGCGGCCGGCCGCGCGGCCGCATTCTGGTCGAGGCGGGCAGAACCGGCGTCCACCCGGTGATCCGCGTCACCGACAATGGCGTGGGCCTGCCGAAAGAGAACCGCGGCCGCTTGGCCGAACCCTACATGACGACGCGCGACAAGGGCACCGGTCTTGGTCTTGCCATCGTCAAGCGTATCATGGAGGAGCATGGCGGCCGGTTGCTGCTCGAGGATGCGCCGGCCGATTTCGCCGGCGGGGCCGGCGCCCGGGTGACGCTCAGCTTCGCCGCCATCCCAGAATCCGTTTCCGTGACCGCATGAGTGAGCAAGAATAATGGCCGCAGACATCCTGATCGTCGACGACGAAGCCGATATCCGCGAACTGATCGCCGGCATTCTGCAGGACGAGGGCTATGACACGCGCCTGGCCCATAACAGCGACGCGGCACTGGGCGAAGTGGACCAGCGCCGCCCATCGCTGATCATCCTCGACATCTGGCTGCAGGGTTCGAAAATCGACGGCCTCGACCTGCTCAACGTCATCAAGGAAAAACACCCCGAGGTGCCGGTGATCATCATCTCCGGCCACGGCAACATCGAAACCGCCGTCGCCGCCATCAAGCGCGGCGCCTATGAATATATCGAGAAGCCGTTCAAGGCCGACCGGCTCATCCTCGTCGTCGGCCGGGCGCTGGAAGCCTCGCGGCTCAAGCGCGAAAACGAGGAGCTGAAGGGCAAGGCCGGAACCGACGGTGAGCTTTTCGGCTCTTCCGCCGCCATGCGCCAGCTCCGGCAATTGCTCAAGAAGGTCGCCCCCGGCAACAGCCGGGTGCTGATCACCGGCCCCATGGGCTCCGGCAAGGAACTGGCCGCACGCACCCTGCATGCCCTGTCGAACCGCGCTGCCGGCCCCTTCGTCACGCTGAGTGCCGCCACCATGGCGCCGGACCGCATGGAAGAAGAACTTTTCGGCGTCGAGGACGATTCCGGCGCCGCGCGGCGCGTCGGTGCGCTTGAAGAGGCCCATGGCGGAACCCTCTATATCGACGAGCTGGCCGACATGCCGCTGGAAACCCAGGGCAGGGTGCTGCGCGTTCTCGTGGACCAGACATTCCAGCGCGTCGGCGGTGCCAAGAAGGTCAAGGTCGATGTGCGGATCGTCTCTTCCACCAGCCGCGATCTGTCGGGTCTCATCGCCGGCGGCCGTTTCCGCGAGGATCTCTACCACCGCCTGGGGGTGGTGCCGGTGCAGGTGCCGGCCCTTGCCGAGCGGCGCGAGGATATTCCGGAACTGATCGGGCATTTTGCCCGCAACTACTCGCTGGCGGCGGGCCAGCCGCTCCGCCGCATCGCGCCAGATGCCGTTGCCGTGCTGCAGACCCGCGACTGGACCGGAAACGTCCGCGAGCTGAAGAACAATGTGGAGCGCATCTTGATCCTGGCGGGTGGCGATCCGGCAAGTGACATCACCGCCGCAGCACTACCCTCCGACACCGCCGGTGGCAATTCCACCGCCTCCGCGATCGGCGGCGAACAGCTTCTCGCCCTGCCGCTCCGCGAGGCCCGGGAGGCCTTCGAGCGCGACTACATCGCCGCGCAGTTGTCGCGCTTCGGCGGCAATATCTCGCGCACCTCCGGCTTCATCGGCATGGAACGCTCGGCCCTGCACCGCAAGATCAAGCTCCTGGGCCTCGCCTCCCGCGGTGAGGAAGCGGCGGGATAGAGGCAATTTTGCACCCGCTGGAATTGTGGTAACGTCAACCTCGCTGGCACAACAAGCCCGCACGCAAGTAAGAAGAGAACGGTAATGGCCCAAGAAAAACCCCAGAATCTGCAAGACACATTTCTCAATCATGTCCGCAAGCAGAAGGTTCCGGTCACCGTGTTTCTCGTGAACGGCGTCAAGCTGCAGGGCGTCATCACCTGGTTCGACAATTTCTGCGTCCTCCTGCGCCGCGATGGCATGTCGCAGTTGGTCTACAAGCACGCCATCTCCACCATCATGCCGGGCGGACCCATCAGTCTGTTCGAAGAGGGGTCGACCGCCGGGTGACAACGCGCAAGCGCTTGCGGGCGGGCTCGGGCCTCGACCTGCGCCGGGAAGGCCCCGCGGCGGCCCGGGCCATCGTTCTCCATGTCGAACGCCGCGGCCGCGGTGCGCCCGCCGCTCCGGATCGCGACGCAAGCGCCCGCCTCGAGGAAGCCGTGGGGCTGGCCCGCGCCATCGATCTCGAAATCGCCGCGGCAATCATTGCACCCCTCACCGCCGCGCGGCCCGCCACTCTCATTGGATCCGGCAAGGTTGAAGAGATCGCCAGGCTCGTGGAAGAAACCGAAGCGGAGCTGGTCTGCGTCAATGCCCAGCTCTCGCCCATCCAGCAGCGCAATCTGGAAAAGGCGTGGAAGGCCAAGGTGCTCGACCGCACCGGCCTGATTCTCGAAATCTTCGGCCGCCGCGCCTCGACCCGCGAAGGCATCCTGCAGGTCGAGCTCGCCCATCTGCAATACCAGAAGAGCCGGCTGGTCCGCTCCTGGACCCATCTGGAACGCCAGCGCGGCGGCTTCGGTTTCCTGGGCGGCCCCGGCGAAAGCCAGCTTGAGGCCGACCGGCGGCTCATTCAGGAACGCATCGGCAAGATCGAAAAGCAGCTGGCCTCGGTGGTGAAAACGCGGGCGCTGCATCGCCAGGGCAGGGCGCGGATTCCCTATCCCCTCGTCGCCCTCGTCGGCTACACCAATGCCGGCAAATCGACCCTGTTCAACCGCCTGAGCGGGGCCGAGGTCGTGGCCAAGGATCTGCTCTTCGCCACTCTCGATCCCACCATGCGGGTGATCGCCCTGCCGCATGGCCGCAAGGTGATCCTTTCCGATACGGTGGGCTTCATTTCCGATCTTCCGACGACACTGATCGCCGCCTTCCGCGCCACGCTGGAGGAGGTGCTGGCCGCCGGCATCATCCTGCATGTGCGCGATGTGAGCCATGCCGAGACCGAAGCTCAGGCGGCCGATGTGGCCCGCGTGCTCGACGAACTCGGTATCGACGAAATCCGCCGCGGCCGGATGATCGAGGTGTGGAACAAACTCGATTTGCTCGATGCCGAAACCCGCCAGCAGCGCGTGGCGCAGGCGGAGCGCAATCCGGGATGTGTCCTGGCTTCCGCGGTGACGGGCGAGGGGCTCGGCCGGCTGCTTGAGCTCGTCGAGGCGCGTCTCGGCGGCGAAGACCGCATCTATGAAGTCTTTCTCGACGCGGGTGACGGCAAGGGCCTCGCCTGGCTGCACGAGCGCGGCGAAGTGCTGGCCCGCCAGGGATTTCCCGATGGCCGTCAATGCCTCACGGTGCGCTTGTCGGGTGACACGGCGGGCCAGGCCCAGGCCCGCTTCGGCAAATCCATGCGGTCGCGCCAGAGCCGGCAAGCGGCGGCGGAATAGGGCGGCCTATTTCCCCTCGCCCTTGGCCTCGTCCCATAGGGCATCCATTTCGGCGAGATCGGATTGCCCAGGCTCCTTGCCCCGTTCCGCCAGCCGCGCTTCGATATGGCGGAAGCGGCGCTCGAACTTGGCATTGGCATCGCGTAGCGCCGCCTCCGGATCGATGCCGAGATGGCGCGCCGCATTGGCCATGGCGAACAGCAGATCGCCATATTCCTCCGCCTTCTCTTCGGCCGAAGCGGCGCGCAACTCGGCCACCTCCTCGGCGATCTTGTCATAGACATCGTCGACCGAGGGCCAGTCGAACCCGACTTTTGCCGCTTTGGCCTGCAGCTTGACGGCCCGCGTCAGGCCGGGAAGGGCCACCGGAATCCCGGCCAGCACACCCGTCCTGTCATCCTTGCGCTCGCGCGCCTTCATCTCCTCCCAGAAGCCCTTGGCAAGCTTGGCCGAGCGGGCCTTCTGGTCGCCGAAGACATGGGGATGGCGGCGCACCATCTTGCGGCAGATCGCTTCCACCACGTCGTCGAAGCTGAAGGCCTTTTCCTCTTCCGCCATCTGGGCGTGATAGACGGTCTGGAGGAGCAGGTCGCCCAGCTCCTCGCACAGATCGGCCCGCGATTCGCGGGCGATCGCATCGGCGACCTCGTAGGCTTCCTCGATCGTGTAAGGCGCAATCGTCGCAAAATTCTGTTCGACATCCCACGGACAGCCGGTCAGCGGCGTGCGCAGGGCCTTCATGATGGCCCGCAGGGTCTCGATCCGGCGCGGGTCCATTTCGGCAGGGTTGGAGGTCATGACGAAAGTCTTGCGTTGATTTTGGTTGCAAAAAATCGAACCATGCGGTCCTACAGTAATTTGGTCAGGAAGCGATCGATCCGCGTGCCTTCCCGGTACATGGCGGCCACCGTTGCCGCGGCGATGATGCCGGTCATGGCGCCAGCAACGACATCCGACAGATAATGGGTTCCGACATAGACCCGCGAGAAGGTCACAAGAACCGCCCCGATCAGCAAAGCGATGCCGCGGCGGGGCAGGTCATGAAACAGGAAGGCCGCCGCGATTGCAAACGCCGCCGTCGCATGATCGGAAGGAAACGATGGATCGTTGCTGCGTTCGACCAGCAGCCTGGTGATGCCGGCGTCGTAGGGCCGCACCCGATGGATGAAAAGCAGAATGACTTGATTGAGGGCTAGGCCCAATACAAACGAAAGACCTGCCGACACCAAGATGTGACGCGTGTGCCGCCGGTCTTGGCGCAACCACCACTGGCCGGCGACCGCGACGATCAGCAGTGGCACGCCGGCGGCTGAAATCCACATCCACAGGCGATCGATCGCGGGCACAAAGCCCGCCCAACCGTTGATCCACTGTGTCACACCGGCATCAAGCACATACATGGGAAGACGCCTCACTCCTTCATCCGTTCATTCGCATAATATATATTATGGAATATTTTTATCCACCCCGATTGCAGGCAAAACTGGCCCCCCGTCAATGGCATGCGAGCCGGTCTGCACTTGCCGCTTTACTTAGGCAGCGGTTGCTTCGGCCAGCTCCTCGCTTCACAAACCGCGCCCTTGGCTTGCGGCTTGTCCCAGTCCCGCCACAGGCAATCGAACCAGTAAGGCGTCCGCGCCGCCCACACCGTGTCCTTGAAACGCGTCTGCAGCAATTTCTGGGCGGCCCGTGAATAGCTGCCATGGCCGCCATGCCAGCGGCAGCCGTAACGGGTCGACCGCACCGCCAGCGCCAGGGCTTCCGGCGCGCCGTCATCGCCGGAGCTCGCCTTGCCCCAGCCGATCGCCGCCTCGGACAGTTTCCGGGGTCCGCTGGCCGCCTTCGCCAAGGCGGCGAGTTCCTGCCAGTCCACCGCCTCGATCATCGGATGCCGCTTGAGCATCGCCTCGCGCGCCGCACGCGCGCCGTCTCGCTCCGCCGGATCGACGACCGCCGCCAGGCGGCGGCCCCAATAATCGTCGAACCAGGCAAGACCCGCCGCCGCGTCGAACTGATTGCGCAGACCCAAGAGCTGCCGGTCGGGCTCGAACGGACACCACCAGTTCTTGTCGTTGGCATCGGAGCTGTCGATTTCATTGAAATCGCCGCGGTCCATCTCGATTGCATCCCAGGAATCGGGCGAGGAAACGAGAATGCCGTAACGCGGGCTGCGCAGCATGGTTAAGAGGCGCCGCCGCTCCGGCCCGGTCTTGGGATAATCGGCGGCAACCTTCTCCGCCGTCTCTTTGAGTCTGGGATTGAGCGCCATGAGCTTTTCGGTCTCGGCCTGCGATGGCGTGGCCCCCCGGGCGAAATCGCGCGTCCAGGCGGCCCGCGCCAGAAGGCCGCGCTGGGCACCCGAGAACATCGGGTCCTCCGCATAGGCCAGGAGCGTGCGGGACGGCAGGAAATTGAGCATCAGGTTCGATGTCTTGCGCGAGGACATCGCCAGTGCCGCTTTCCAGTGCGCCTCGTCTTCGGCGATCCAGCCGAGCAGTTCGGCGAAACGGTCGCCGAGGTCGCCGCGCGCATTTTCCGGAATGGCGGCGAAGAAGGCGGGGTTAAGCAGCCGGTCGCGATAGCGCCGCGCCTCGCCAAGATTGCCCTCGCCCAGGAGATATTCGCCGAGCTTGAGTACACTGCGCTCGTAATAGGCTTGAGCCCCCTTGAACGGCACCTTGTCGAGCCCGGCATAGGCCTGTTCGAAATCGCCCGCCAAGGCCGAAAGCCGCGTGGCATGGGCCAGAAGATAGCCCGTCGCCGCCGTCGCCGGCGCCTCGCCGCAGCTCTCTTCGGCGGCCGCTGTCGCCGCCAGCGCCGCATCCCACAGGGCCTTGCGCCCCGCTTCGTCCGGCATGGCCTTCTGGGCTTCCAGCATGGCGCGCGCTTCGCCTGTCAGGCTGGCGCCGGCGGGCGCAATAGCAAGCGCCTTGTCGACATAGCCTGTCATGCGCGCCTGCCACTTTGTCCCGATGAGGCTCCAGGGCGCGGTGCGATAGGCCTCATCCGCCGATTGGCCGGCCAGCATCCACAAGGCCATCGCATGGTTGCGCGAGGCATCGACGATGGCCTTGGAGATGGTCGGATTTTCCGGCAGCTTGCCGTCGAGCCACCAGTCGTCGCTCTTGCCGCGGATTCCGGCGTACCCGATGTCGTAAAGCGCGTGGGCATATTCCGCCTGGCGCTGTGGCGAAGCGGCAATCCCCGCCGCCGGCGTCTCGAGAATTGCAATCGCGTCTTCGATCAGCGCCGACCAGCCTTCCGCCGTATCCTCGAGGTTGGCGATATAACCGACGAGTTCCTTGGTGATTGCATGCACATTGGCGAGCCCCGGATCGGCGAGAATAGCCTTGGCTTCGGCGCGGGCTTCGGCAAGCTGCTTGCCGTTGGCCAACAGATTGGCGATGTTGTAGCGGGCGGCTCCCCGGTGCGGTGAATCGGAATTGGCGATCGCCCGGAACAATTCGACGGCCTTCGCCTTGTCGCGGTAAAAGGCGATCGCGGCCTCCTGATAGGCGCGGTCCTCGGCCTGCATCCACGCCAGTTCCGGATGAATGTCGAGGGCAGCGGGCAGAGCCGCCTCCCCCGCACCGGGTTCGCTGCAGGCCTGCAGCACGGTATCCTGTACGCGCAGCCACTGCTTGACGTATTTGCTCTGCGATCCGAACGTGGCGATACGGCTTTCCAGCGTCTCGAGCGGATAGGAGATGCGGCAGTCATAGCCGAATTGCTGCAAATATTTGCCTTCCGGCGCGATATCGGCGGCGAGCTTGCGCCAGCGTTCCTGGTTCGCCCAATAATCGCCGTCATGGGTGGTGGGCTCGATCATCGGGTCGCCCAGGCCTTTGAGCACCCGCCAGCTCCGCGCGCCGAAGGGATCGGCCGCGTAAGCGTCCACTGCCGCCGCCAGCTTGGCCGGCTCGCAGGCCGATTGGGCGATGGCTGGCGCATTGACCAGGGCCAGCGCCAGAATGCCGGCGGCGAAGCGTTTCAGCATGGGTAGTTACTCCTTGGACGGTCAGATGGCGATTTGCAGCCCGTCATGGGCCGCCTCGACATGGGGCGGAAGTTCGCGGGCCAGTGTGGCGTAATCGAGATCGACATGCATGTTGGTGATGATCGCTCGCTTCGGCTTGAGCCGATCGATCGCGGCGAGCGTCTCGGCGAGACTGAAATGGCTCGAATGCGGCGTGCGCTTCAACGCATCGACGATCCACAGATCGAGACCGCTTAAGGCCTCGAGGCTCTCGTCCGGAATGCCGTTGAGGTCGGGCGCATAGGCGGTCGTTCCGATGCGGAAGCCGAGGGCGTCGATATTGCCGTGCCGCAGCCTGAAGGGCAGGGCTTCAATGGCGCCCCCTGCCCCATCGATGCTCACCGCCGTGCCGGGAACCAGACGATGGAGTGTAAGGATCGAGGGATAATCGCTGCCGGGCGACGTGTAGAAACAATAGGGGAAGCGGACCATCAGCATCTGGCCGGTCATTTCATCGGCCCACACCGGTACTTTCTTGCGGCCCATGAGAAAGAAGGCGCGGAGCTCATCGATACCGTGGGTGTGGTCGGCATGCTCGTGGGTGAAAAGAACGCCGTCGAGATGGCGCACCTCGGCGTCGAGCATCTGTTCGCGCATGTCCGGCGAGGTGTCGATCAGAACCTGGGTGATGCCGGCGCCGCCGGTCCTGGTCAGCAGAACCGAGCAGCGGCGGCGGCGGTTTTTCGGGTTATTGGGATCGCAGCGCCCCCAGTCGCCGCCGATGCGCGGCACGCCGCCGGAAGAGCCGCAGCCGAGAATGGTGAGATTGAGACTCATGCGGCACCGGCAAAGCGGGCGGGCCGCGGTATCTTGGAAAACAGCCGGAAGAAGTTTTCATTCGTCGCCGCCGCCATCGCCGCCGCATCGACGCCCTTGACGCCCGCCAGTTGCTCCAGCGTCTTCACCACGAAGGCCGGCTCGTTAGTTCCGCCGCGATAGGGTACCGGCGCCAGATAGGGTGAATCGGTTTCGACCAGCAGCCGGTCCATCGGCACCGTCGCCGCGACGGCGCGCAGGTCTTCGGCATTCTTGTAGGTGAGTATGCCGGAGAACGAGACATAGGCGCCCAGCGCCAGGCCGCGCCGGGCGAGCTCCGCGCCGGAGGTGAAACAGTGGAGCAGCGGCTTGAACGCGCCCTTGGTCATTTCCTCTTCCAGGATCGCCGCCATGTCGGCATCCGCCTGACGGCTGTGGATGACGAGCGGCAGGTCGGTTTCGCGCGCCGCCGCGATATGGGCCCGGAAGCCCTGCGCCTGCGCCGGCTTCGGGCTAAAATCGTAATGATAGTCGAGGCCCGCCTCGCCGATGCCGGCGACCTTGGGGTGGCGGGCAAGCTCCACCAGCTGCTCGACCGTCACGTCCAGCTCCTCATGGGCGTTATGCGGATGGGTGCCCACGGTACAGAAAACATTTTCATGGGCCTCGGCGATCTTCAAGAGCCGCTCGAACTGCCGCACCCGGGTGCCAATCGACACCATGAGGCCGACGCCGGCCTCTTCCGCACGGGCCAGAACCTCCGGCAGCCGCTCGGCAAGCCCCTCGTAGTCGAGGTGGCAATGGCTGTCGACGATCGCAATCATCGGGCCTTCGGGGTCTCCCCCTCCTCCACATAGCGCGGGAAAATCGCCTGCGGTGCGGGCAGCGGCGTACCGGCCGCCAGCCGGTCGCCGAGATGGGCGAACATCCGCCGCCCGGCCGGCACCGCCAGCAAATCGAGCAGCTTCGCCGCCGCGCCCGGCATATAGGGCTGCACCAGAATGCCGATGACGCGCAGCACTTCCGCCGTCACATGCAGAACCGTCGCCATGCGGGCCGGATCGGTTTTTTTTAACGCCCACGGTT
>CAYOZR010000033.1:0-24586 GCA_964408555.1 uncultured Aestuariivirga sp. | reverse complement strand
CATACACATCGTCTCAATCCGCTTGTGGATGAAACAATTTGTCAACACGGCCTAGTGAGCTTCAATACTTCGATCTGGTTACCCTGTCTATTTGCAAAGAAAGCAGCAACTTGTGCCGCTTTTCTGGCATTGAACCAACTGGTGCTCATGGCGGACCGTATCTCCCAGAATTGGGGCGGTTTGTTGAATCACAAAAAACTCGGCTTGACAAAGTAATTCTTGCAGTTTTCCGGTTAGGAAATGTGCCGTACCGCCGCGCCTGTTACCTACTGCCTGATTCCTTCTCCCACTTCGACAATCCACTCCGGGCGGAACCTCCCCCCATTACCACCCCCGCCACTTTCTCCAGCGACCTTCCCCCGACATAGCCGCCCATGCCGATCACCAGGAAATTCCAGAATTCCGGCGGCAGTGCGGTCCAGCGGGGTTCGAAGCGGATCGCATGGCCGGCGATCAAATCGGCTAGGGGCAGCACCGCGCCCACCAGCACCAAAAAGCCCATGAGCAGGAGCATCAGCAATGGCCGCCAGCTCCTTGTCAGCCAGTGTTCGGAACTGACCTCGGCCATGACGATGCCGGCGGCGAGTTCCTGGCTCTTGCCGAGTGTGGCGAGGAACTGGGTTTCCAGTTCCGCCTGCAGCCGGCGGCGCAGTTCGAGATCGGAGACGTAACTCTCCAGCACCCGGGCGAGCGGACCCTTGAGCAGGCCGAAGATCGTCGCGGCGATGGGCAGAAGCGGCAGCATCAGATGCCCTCCTCTTTCGCCTTGCGCCGGCGTTCGCGCAGGATCCACAAAGCGCTGCCGATCATCACCGCCATGATCAGAAGGCCCGGCAATGGCCCGCCCAGCACATCCACCGCCTCGCGCGCGCTCGCCAGCAAAGTCGAGGCGATGCCGGCCAAAGCCGAAAGGATCGCGGCGAGATTGGTGGTGCTGCGATGGGCGGGCTTGCCCTCGATCGCCTCGACGGCTGCGCCCGGCGCCACCGCTTCATCCGCCGCGGGGCCGAGAAACAGTTCGGCCTCGGCGGCCCGGCGCTTGATGAGGCCCGGCAGGACGCGGCCGCCCGCCTTGGTCCACAATTGCAGCCTGCGCGGCACGGCGGCGAAATCTCCGCCATTCACCGCCTTCAACACCGATGAGCCGCGGAAATTGCCGATGCCGACATTATAGGCGAAGGAGACGAGTGCGGAGAATTGCGCAGGGCTCAACGCCACCCGCAAACACGCCGCCACATCGCGGGCGAATTGCCCCACATCGCGGCGCAAAATCGCATCGGCCTCGACGCGCGAGACTTCGAGCCCTTCCGAAACCGAGGGCGGCCCGGCCATGGAGGTGTGGCCGTAGCCAATCGTCCACACGCCCACCGGATCGCGATAGGCTTTGCCCCTGTATCCCTCGAAGCGCTTGATCAGCGCCAGTCCTTCTCTGGTCATCTGCATGGCTGTCAGGCTCCGCCGCGGGCGATGTCATTGAGAAGGGCGCGCAGCACGGGCCGCGGCACCGCCCCCATGCGGGTCATGCAGCCGCGCTCGAACAGCACGATGCGAAGCGCGGGCGCACCGGGAGCGGGATCCACGATGACGATCTCATCGGCGGCAAGTTCGGTGGGCGGCGGCATGCGGTTGAAGGCGGCGAGGAAGAGCTTGGCGTCCGCTTCACCGAGCACGATGACCTTGGCCTGCGGCAGGCGCTGGGCGATGAGAAGTGTCAGCTCGGCACGGCTGGCGCAGGCCGCTTGCGCATCGGACGCAATGAGTGAAAGGCAGAGCGCCAGCGCGCCCGCCAGGCAGCGGAAAATTGCCATGGGTTACTCCTGTTGGGTTTGAAGGTTCAGGGCCGCGGCAGCGTCAGCGCCGGCAGCAGCTTGCCGATCATGGCGCCGAGGGACACCGAAAAGCCGATGACGAGGGTCAGTATTTTCCAGCCGCCGCGGGCGGTCACCAGCGCGTCGCGGATTTCGCGCACGTCGGCACGCATCGCCTGCATCTCGCTTTCAACCGCTTCCATGCGCGCCTGCAGCGCGCCCACTTCGCGTTCGATGGACATGGCTGCAATCCGCCCCTCATTCCCACGTCTCAAGGTAGATCGTGCTCAAATCGAGTCCGGCATCCAGCGCGGTGGTGTTGTTGCAGCGCCAGGCGTAGGGCGCCAATCTCGTGGTGGCGGCCGGGATAACCGTGCCGACCGTGCCGCTTAGGGTTCCCGTGGCAACTTGACCGGTATTGAGCCTGACCACCCGGTAGTGGATGACTTGCGAGTTCACCGGAGCGAACAGCGACAATTCATACATATCCACCGAGAGCGTGTTCGCCGGAAAGTTCGCGCCCAAGTCGATGGCCGTCTGCGCCGCCGATCCGCCATAGACGATGTGCAGGTTGCCGGAGGTCGAAAGCTGCGCGGCGCCCACGCAGTTGGCCAGGGTATTCGGCTCGATATTGGTGGGCGCGACCGTTTCGGTCGTCAGCCCGACGAACATTCTGGCGCCGGCCACCGTGGCCGGATCGGAAACCCCGAACCTGCAGATGTAATGGAACCCGCCCAGCGACGTGCCGTCGCCGATGGTGCAAATCCTTGCTGCATTATAGACACCCGCGAACGACCCGGCTGTCGCTCCCGATAGAAAACCGAGCCGCCTCACCCGGGTGAAATAGCCGGTTGTCGCCGGGGTTCGGTTTGTCGCCGTTCCGAGCGTGGAAAATCCGTTGAACCCAAAAGCGCCCGGGACGCCGCTCGTGCCGCCGCCGGCATTCCAGCAACCGATCTTGTTAAGCCCGAGAAACGGCTGCGTGACGTATGGGCTGCCGCTCGACGCCATCCAGGCCGGCATGGACCGGGCGCCGACGTCATAAGCGAAGACATTCACCTTGTCGGCGGCAGGGGCGGCGGGCGCGGCCACTTCGGGCAACTGCAGGGAGCCGTCGTCGGCAAGGATGACATTGGAATTCTGGATCAGCTTGCCGGTCGCCAGATCAAAACGGGCGATGGCATTATCGGTGGCGGATGCCGGGCCGATGACGGGGATGTGAGTGGCGTCGGCAATCAAGGCACCGCCAATATAATAGCCACCATTGATGTTGATTGTTCCCAATCCCACGTCGCCGCCGGCGACGGAAGCAGGAAGCATGGCGCCGCCGCCGAACCGCGCCGTGGATGTGAGAGTTCCGGCAACAGTAGTTAGTATGTCTATCGTGCCATCTTCGGAAGTATCCGTTGGGTCGGTAATCTGCGCGCGAAGTCCGGCATATTCTGTATCCGTTGCCGCGCTGTCCTTTCCGATAAACCTGAGATGCCCGAGATAGTCGCTGGCGGCTGGGCTTGCGGAGCTGCGTTTGATGTCGACCAAGGGGCCTTGATTTAATGCGGCGTCATCCGTTTCGAATGTGGCTACAACTTGGATTGCGGCCGATCTGTAGAAGTTGGGGTTGTCGAAGAAGCGCCGGTTTCCGTAATATTGATGCTTGTAGCTGTCGCCGGCCGCCGCCCATTCCGCGTGGTTGCCGATAAAGCCGGTGTTGACGAACGATCCGGTCGGCACCGCGATGAAGCCGGACCTAAGATTGAAGGTTGCCGGATTCTCGAACAGGCCGGCGCTCGGCGTCTGCGCGGCGTTGCCGATATGGACCTCGATGTCGTCGATGACGATCTGTCCGGCTCCCGATACGCCGGACGAAAAGATCGGCGCGGCGCGCGCACCGCTCGAATCGATGCGGTAGCGGAAGCCCCGGATATATCGCGTCGTCGTATCGCCAACGATCTCGATATCGCGCTGGTTTCCGGTCTCGAAACGGGCATGGATATCGATATCCCAGTTTTCATCCGTACCCTGATCGATGTAGAGCTTCAGGCCCGGACGCCCATAGGTCTGGAAATACGAGTTTTCGATCGTCACGCCCTTGACGTGGCCGAGAACGAGATTGGGACCGGTCTGGTTGTAGCAGGTGCCGCCGGTAAAGATTCCGAATGCCGTCGAGTCGCAACCGAACAGTTCGAAAGTGCCGGCGACGGCGTTGAGATTGGCGACGGTGTAGACGTTGCCGTTGAGCTGGGTCATGCCGGCGACCTGCGTGAAGGTCACGGCGGTACCGTTGCCGAAACCGAAACTGGCGATCGCGGTATTGAGTGCCGCCAGGTCGGACACGGCGACCACCGCCGGATTGGCCCGTGTCACCGATGCCATCGTCAACGCCACGGCGGCCGAACGCCGGCAGTTCCAGGCTTCGAAGGATTGCGCCGAATTGCTAAGGTTACCGGCCGCCAGGATCGCGTAGTCGGAGACGAGATCGCCGACGGTGTTGAGAAAGGTCTGGCGGGAACCCGAAACGACGGCCACCGCGGCGGTTTGCGACATGGCGCTGTTGGAGAAATTACCGCGGTCGATGCGGAAGATTTCCGATCCGTAGCCCATGATGGCGGCCTTGGCGAAATGCCCGGCCGCTGCGCAGCCCCGCAGCGTATTCACTGACGCCTCGGGATAGGCCCCGCCTCCGGCATCGTGGCGGGCGAACTGCCAGGCCGCCATCGGCATGGATGTCAACGAGCCGTTCACATAGACATTCTCGAAATTGAGGAATTGCGATCCGGTGCAATCGAATACGGCGCGGTTCAGGCAGGCGCCGATGATGGTTCCATTGACGACCGACCATTCCCGGCCGGAGCGGATTTTGGCGCAGTCGAGGCTGACGGTGGTCTGGTATTGCAGGCCTTCGAGATCGACGTATTTGTCGTAGAATCCCTGTCCCGGGTTGTAGGACGCCGCGACCGCGTTGAGTGCGGCCTGCAATGCCGCGGCGTCGTTGGTGGTGCCGTCGGCCTTGGCGCCGAACATGGTGGGCGAGAGGCCGCCGCCTTCAAGCTGACGCAGCCAGCGCCTGCCCGAGGCATCGACGATCGTGAGGCCGCCGTCGTCCGCCACCGAAGAGGTACTATTGTAATAGAAATGCCCGCCGCCGCGATTCAAGCCGGCATACCAGGATTCAAGATACACCGTGGCGCTGGAATAGGATGCCGCGGTGAGCAGCCGCAGGGCTGCAACCGAGGCGACCGAAGGCGTGCCACCGCTGCCGGAAGGTGTTGCGAATATGCCGTCGGCGCGCAGGAAATTCGCCGTGCCGCCGCTCGAAGCCGGAGCCAGACCCTTGGCGGTGCCGGTGAAGGTGTCGAGCAGTGCCGTCGCCTGCGTGCCGGTCAGGTCCTCCGGATCGCCCGCCCCCGCCGTGGCCCTGCCCTTGATCCGTGCCGCCGCCATGTCGGCAAGCGCCGCATTGGCCACCGAATTGCCGGTAAGTGTTACGAGGCCGCTCGCCTTGTCGATCTGGATCGCCTCATTCCAGGCGGCGCCGTCGGGGCTGACCTTGAAATGGAAATTGTCGTCGCCGGCGAGGCCCATTTCGGCACGGCCGGAAAAATTCGTCTGAAACAGCAGCGAGGCCGTATTGACTGCCGCCTGCTTGTTGATCTTGAGTTGATGACCCGCGCCTTCATGAGTAAGCAATGTCGCGGGCGAGGATACCGACAGCCGGTTGCCGGCATTGGCCGCGGTATTGACGCCGAGCAGCGATACATTCTGTATCACGTCGAAGTTGGCGACATTGCGCCAGGCGGCGCCGTCGAAGAGCAGGAACTTCTGCTCGTCGATCGCCCACAGGCGCCAGCCGTTACGGGGCGCGGCGAAGCGCCAGGCCCCCGCCTCGCGGAAGGCAAGCTGACCCGCATGGCCCGCCCAGGCACCGGCAGCGCCTGCCGCAACCAGATAGCGGTCGCCGTCGGCGGGCGTCGCGGGCGGCGCCGCCAGGCTGCGGGTGATCACCGCCAGATGGATGGCGGCGTCGAGTATCAGCAGCGCCTCGTTGTGGGTAATGTGCTTCTGCGCCTGGGCCGCCTCGATGAGCGGCAAGGCGAGGAGTGGCGTCTCAGACATTGATGGTCCTCTGGTGATTGGCGCCGCGCCCGTAGGTGGCGCTCAACTGCGCGATGCGGAGCGTGAATGCAGTGGGGCTGGTGCCGAAATCGGCGGCGATGTCGGCGGCGGCGTAGCGGAACGACGGCACCGCCGTTTGAACCGTCCGCTTCACCATGGCGCCGTCGAGAACTTCGGCGACATAGGATTCGCTGTCCTCGCCGAGCGGCACCTCGGCGAGTTCCCAGCCGTCGCCGTCGATGCGGGTCCGGCGGATCCAGGTGAAAACGACGTCGCCGCCATCGCGGAGGCCACGCAGCTGGCATGGCGACAAAGGGCGCAATGCGATCATCCTGCCCTGATGGGTCAGTTGCACGTAGGATGGATGGCCGTAATCGTGAGCCGCCGGACCGATGCGCCAGGTGAGTTCCAGGCCCGCCTGGGCCGGCAGCAATTCCTGTTGCACCACGGCGGCGTTGAGAAGCACGAAGCGGCTGCCCGCCGGCCTTGCCGCCAGTAGCTCCGGTTCCGAGCCCGATTGGCCGCGCAGCAGCGAGCCGATCCGGTAAGTCTTGGTGTCGATGAGACCGGCCGTGGCGAACTGCACGATCTCCCAGCCCGTGACAGTGTCGCCGATGGCGGCGGCATTGGCGCCGCCCAGCAGTTCCATCTCGCTCACCGAGCTCAGCGCGCCCGCATCCAGCTTGACGCTTACCGATGCGGAACGATCGAACACAAAAAGCGGTCCGGCGGGCAAAGCCTCGAGCAGCAGCCCCTTGGTCGCCTGGGACTCGATCATCCGGTTAAAGACATAGGACGTCGAGGCGCGTTGCTTGTAGGCGGCGAGCCGTCCCGGCCAGGGCTTGGCGCTCGCGGCAAACCACGGCGCATGCGATGGCCGGCCCGGAACGATCACCGGAATATCGAGGATCGCCACGTCCGGCTTGCCGAGCACGGTGGCCTCGCGCAGCGTGAAACCACGCGGCGGCGCGTCGGCCGGCTCGAATACCGCCGCCTCGTAGCTGCGGGCGCGGATCTTGCGTAAGGCGCTGTCGGTCACCTGCTCGATGCGAACCAGCCTCATCGCCGATCCGAGTTCGATCTCCACCACATCGCCGGGCTCGAGATCGATCCGGCCGGGTGCCAGTGCGAAATCGATCGTCTCGCGCCCCGACCAGCTTTCCTGCAGCACCACATCGGCACGGGCTTGCGCCACCGCCTGGCCGATGACACAGGGCAGTTGCAGGCCGGTCTCGCGGGCACTCGATCCGCGCAACCGCCGCGCCTCGACGGAGGCAAGCCGGTATTCGGCGCCCGATTCCACATAGACCAGCTTGATCGCCGCCGGCAGTTCCGTCTCCTGAGCCCGGGTGAGCGCGAAGAGCGGCGCCTGCGCCTCGATCTCGGCCAGCTCGGCATGGGCGATGGCCGCCGCCGCATCGTTCTTGCGCATGCGGAATTTGAGTTTGCCGGCGCTTTCGACCGCATCGATGGCGAAGGCCGAAAGCAATCCTTCGAGCGCGTCGCGCGCCGCCATCGGGCGATCGATGATGAAGCCGTCGGCCAGCCCCTCGACTTCATTCACGTCGTAGGCGGTGAACCCATAGGCCTTGCAGATTTCGGCGATGAGCCGCGCCAGCGGCACCGCGCCGACGCGGCCGTTAAGCCAATGGCCGGTGTTGTAATTGGCGCCATCGGCCCAGACCTTGTCGAGGGCCGGGAAATACGGGAACGGCCGCGCGTCCCACTCCCAGAAAAACAGGCGCGAGGAATCGAGCATCGGGGCGCCATAGACGGCGGACACCGGATTGCCGGCGCCCGTCACGCTCCAATAATCGTCGATCGCGGTGACGAAGCGATTTTGCAGGAAATCGTCGCGGTGGCCGGAGGAGAAATAGGGAAGCAGGCTTTCCGACGACCTGGGATCGACGAAGGCGTTGGGCTGATTGGTGCCCTTGTCGATGGCGGCGCAGCCCACCTCGGTGAACCAGAAGGGTTTCGATTGTGGCACCCAGCCGGTTGGCGTTGCCGCTTCCACGCCGCCCGGCCGGTCGTAATGCGCATTGAGCCACCAGGACTTCAGGTCCTTGTAGCGGAACACCCAGGGCTTGCCATAGGCGCCGTCGCCGATCGTCGTGCGGGTCTGGGCCTCGCGCGCCGCATCGCTGGCATAATACCAGTCGAAGCCTTCACCGCCGCCGATCCCCGTCTTCAGATAGCCGAGGTCGTAGATCGAACGCGTGCCGGCCAGACGATCCGTATGCCGATTGCCGTCACGCCAGTCGCTCAGCGGCACGTAATTGTCGATGCCGATGAAGCCGATATCGGCCGAGGACCACAGGGGATCGAGATGGAAATGCACATCATTCGATCCATCGGCCGGCCGGTGGCCGGAATATTCCGACCAATCCGCCGCATAGGACACTTTGGCATTGGGCAATATGGATTTGACGGCGGCGGCGAGTGCGGCCAGCGCGGCCACGAACGGATAGGCGCTTGGCCCTGAACGCAGCGTTGTCAGCCCGCGCAATTCGCTGCCGATCAGGAAGGCATCGACGCCACCCGCCAGGGCGCAGAGCTTGGCGTAATGCAGCACCATGCGCCGGTAGCTCCATTCGGCGGGGCCCGAGTAGGTGACGGTGGTTCCCGCGCCGCCGAAGTCGGCGGGCTGCGCCGTGCCGACGAGGTTCTGCACTTGCGTGGCGCAAGTCCCGGTCTTGTCGGCGCTTCCCGGCCGTCCCGGAGCCGGATCGCAGGTAATGCGGCCGCGCCAGGGATAGGCCGCCTGGCGGCTGCCACCGTAGGGATCGGGCAAAATATTGCCCAGCGGAATATCCATCAGGATGAATGGATAGAAGACGGTGGCAAGGCCGCGCGCTTTCAGGTCTTGCAGCGCCCTTATGACCGAAGCATCCGACGGCGTTCCGCCATAGGCGGGCTTGCCGTCGCTGGTCGAGACCACATGGGCCGCGCTTCGCGCCAGTCCCGCCACCCACCAGGCATCGGGCTCGGTCAGCTTGGTGGTGTTCTCGACTCCAGGCCTGAGCTGCAGGTTGCCGCAACGCAGATCGTCGCCGAACCAGGCGACCACCAGCGATGCCGCCTCGAGATTTCGGCAGGTCGCGGTCAACTCGCCGATCGACACGCTCCAGTCGCTGGTCTCGGCGGCGGCATGGGCGTTCTCGCTGTCGGTCTCGCCTTCCGCCGGCTTGCGGGTGATGATCTTGGTGTCGTAGCCGAATTCGGTGCTGCCGGGGATGATATTGACGGCCCTGACCTTGCCTTCGGCGCCGCCGGCGCCGCGGAACACTTCGAAGGAAAGCTGCGGCAGGCGGTTGCCGAAATTTTCCAGGGGCAGGCGCTCGAAGACGATATAGGCGGTGCCGCGGTAGGCGGGGGCATTGCCCGCGCCTTCCTTGGCGACGATCAGGCTGTCGGGCGCTTGCGTCTCGGTACCGCGATAGAGGCGCCAGGTCAGGCCGGAGATATCGAAGGGCTTGCCGTCGGCCCAGACGCGCCCGATGCGGCCGATGTCGCCCTCGCACAGGGCGACCGCGCAATTGGCGAAGTAGGTGTATGTGGTGGTCTTGGTCTTGCTCCCGCCCTTCCCAGAACCCTTGTCGGTGTCGGTGGTCACCACCTCTTCCAGATTGGTGGCCCAGATCACCTGGCCGGAAATCCGCATGCGGCCCCACAGCCGCGGGATGGCGGAGCCTTCCGAAGAGGCCATGACGCGGGTATCGGTGAGCCGCGGGCCCTGGATGCGTCTGGTGCCCGGTCCGAACAGCGTCTGGTCGAAGATATTGCCGGCCACCGCGCCGATGGCACGGCCGAGAATGCCGCCGATCGGACCGCCGAGGAAGGTGCCGACGGCGGCCCCCACATATTGCAGAACAACGGTCGCCATCAGCCGGTCACTCCGGGAAAGCGGAAGGCATGGGCAAGCCGCCGCCGCCACCAGCCGGTGAGCGCGATTTCGGTAACGCAGGCGCCGTCCTGGGCATGGATCATGCGGTCCGGTCCCGTGGCAATCCCGGCATGCTTGGCGGGCAGATGCGGATTCCAGCGGAACAGCAGCACGTCGCCCGCCTCATACTCAGCACACGGAATTTCCCGTAGATGGCGGCGTCCCGCTTCGGCCAGCAATTCGCCGCCGCCGGCTTCGGCCCAGCCCGGCCCATAGGCCGGTACGTCCTCGGGCTCCTCGCCCACCGCCTCGCGCCAGACGCCGCGCACCAGTCCCAGGCAATCGCAGCCCACGGCCTTGAGGCTTGCCTGGTGCACATAGGGCGTGCCCAGCCAGCCGCGCGCCGCGCGGACGATGTCGGAACGGTGGATCATGGATGTGCGTCGCTTGGAAGGTGTTTCCTCCCTGCCCCGCGAAGCGGGGAGGGTGGCGCGTGGCGCCGGATGGGGGCTTTCGAAAGACTACTCGCCATCGCGTGCAGGAGCGCTTTGGCTCAATCGCACAAGAATGCGCGGATCAGCACGGAGAAGGTACCGAAATGGCGGCATTTCGCGAAGAGCGCTTCATGCTATATCTTTCGTTCATTCACCATTCGGAGCCGGCAATGACCTTCGATGATCAGAGAGGAAGAGACCCTCTATCGGCCGACCTCCGCAGGCGTATCCTCGTCGAGGCTGGTCACCGTTGCGCCATCCCCACGTGTCGACACATCGAGGTCGACATCCATCACATTATCCCGTAGGCGCAAACGCAGGCGCACGAGTACGAAAATCTCATCGCTCTCTGTCCGAATTGCCATCGGCGCGCCGACCGAGGGGAGATTGATCGTAAAAGTTTGCGGCTCTACAAGTTCAACATTCGCTTCCTTCATGACAAATTCTCCCAGCTTGAGATGGACATACTATTTGAACTGTACAATGCGCCGAGTGGCAGCAGCTTGCAGTGGCCGCCATTCATGAACTTGCTGATCAAGCGCATTCTCGAGTCTGGATTCGTCTCAATTTCGCGAGCGCCAGGTCGAGTGACGATAAGCGGTATGCAGGCAAGCCCCGATTACCTTGGCTTGTCCGCCGCAGGCCGGTCCTATGTCGAGATCCTAGGGATCAAGGAGCTTTGATTCACTCAAGGCGGATTGCGAAAACTTTCCCTCGCCCCATGGGGGCGAGGGCGGGGCCCGTTGCGCAGCAATGGGAGGGTGAGGGGGATCAGGTTTCGCAATTGATGCACCTGGTCCCCCTCATCCTCCCACGCCTTCGGTGTGGGCCCCTCCTTCTCCCCCAAGGGGAGAAGGAAAATATGGTCTACTCACGACTCCCCATTCGCTATTCGCTACTCCCTATTCGCTCTCTTACTGCCTGCTCCCGCCGTCATTGGCCGGATCGTCCCGCGTCGCATAGGTCAGCACGAAGTCGTCGCCCGGCATGTGCGGAAAACCGCGGAAATTGATGCCATTGGCGAATTTCGCCTTGCAGGTGGCGAACTGCTTGTCGCAACCCGCCCGCGCGATGAAGGCATCGAGGGGCGCAACCGGCGCGCCCGCCGCCTGCCACAGCTCGATCATGGTTTGGCTCGCCCCCTTGCGATGGAACTTCACTTCCGCCAGGCGTCCGGCATTGGCGCCGCTCGTCCATTCGAGCCTGCCGCGGGCAAACCATTCATTGGCGAAGGCATCGAGGCCCTGGACGATGAGGCGGCGGTTCTCCTCCGCGGTCTGCACATAACCGGCGCCGCGATAGGCCGCGGCTTCGAGATTGACGCCGCAGCGTTGATCGCCCAGCACCGCGTCGCAACCGAATTGAAACAGGCGCCCCTGCGGCTGGTCGAGGAGATGGGAGAGGCCGCGCACTTCCGCCGTAAAACCGAGATCGCCGTGCGAGACTTCGCCGAGATGGCCCTTGCGCAGCAAGAGCCGCTGGCTCACGTCCTGCCAGTTGACCCGCCAGATTTCGATTTCGGCATTATCGAAATCGCCGGCCTTGAGCTTGACTTCGCTCAGGCGCGCGGAACTGAGCGCGCCGGAGGCCTCGAGATTGTCCACCGCCAGTCCCAGCGACGAGTCGATGTCGCTGGCGGTAAAACCGGCCTGAGCCTCGAACGTGACGCCGTCGAAGACGAGATCGCGGTCGTGGTCGGTGAAGCCCAGGGGCGAACCCGCCTGCGGCGTCAACTTCCAGCAATGGCAAAGCGTCGTCGTGCCGGTATCGAGATGGGCGCGAAGGCCGGCGGGCAGTGTCCTCACGGGCGGATCTCCACCACCGGAATTTCCGGAATGTCGCCCGCCGCGAAGCTCGCAAGATTGATGGCAAGGCTGTCGGTGTCGAAGCGCACCGGCACGTCGAATTCAAATCCGGCGGTCACCGCGGCACCCGGTGCCGGAATGTTCCCGGTATTGAAGGTGACGATGCCGGTTGCCGCGTCGGCGGTGAATTGCGCCGTCTCGATGCCGTTCACCGCGACGCGGACGGTTCCCGCCACCGGCCGGGTAATGCTCCGCGCGTAGTCGCGCAGGCCCGAGCCATAGCGCTTGACCAGTTGAAAACTCGCGATGGTGCCGGTGCCGATGCCGATCGTCTGATCGAGCGGCGCGACGGTATTCTGCGGCGGGCAGGATTTCCAGTCGGCATGATCCTTCCAGCGGAAGCCGTGCAGCCGGCCGCGCCGTTCCTCGAAGAAGCGCAGAACGTCGTGGACGTTGTTCAACGATTTTACCCCGAAGCCGGCATTGTAGCGGCGCCGCGAATCGGCCCAGCGGGAATTGCGTTCCTCGCGGCCCGAAGCGGTGGTGACGATCTCGGTGCGCCGTTCCGGTCCGCCGGAGGCACCGCGCGAAATCGTCGTCGGGAATCGGATATTGTCGAAGGCCATGGCTAGAGGTTCCTCTGTCCGCGCGCCACGGCGCGGGCCATCAATGCCGCCACCTGCGACTGCGATTGCCGGAAGCTCTGCGCATCGGGCGTTTGGATATTGACGGTGACGCTGACCGGCGCGGCCGCGGTCTGCGGTGGCGCCGCCGGAGAAAGCATCGGACTGGCTAACACGCCGCCCAGAAGATCGCCGAGCGGCCGCAATGCCGATGTCAGCGCCATCTGCGCCAGCGACAGGGCAAGCTCTCGCAATACGTCCGACAGCTTTTCGCCATGAATGACGGCATCGGCGAACGATCTGACGATGGCATTGCCGAAGCTGTCGGCCAGCCGGCTCAAATCCGCCAGCTCGGCCTTGAGCCGCTCGGTTTCGAGATTCAGGGTTTCGATGTTATCGGTCATGACTGGTCCGGAAAACGTGCGCTCAGTTCGTCAAACGCGCCGCGCGGCATCGGCGTCCTTGCTTCACCCGCAAAGGCGGCGGCGATTTCGCGGGGGCTGGCCCGCCAGAAATCTTCAGGCGGCAGGCGCAGCACGCCCAACCCCAATTGCATCAGGCGCCGCCAGGGGAAACTCTCCCCCGCGGCGCTCATCCGTTTCCCGGGTGCGTCTCCGGCGGCGCGAAGGTGGCGGTGAGCAGCCGGGCCACGATATTGAGATAGCCGGCGGCCGCGCCCGCTGCCGTCATGGCGGCCACTTCGTCATTGCTGACGGCGTTGCCGGCGCCGCGCAATCCCGCCCCGATCAGGCGGATGGCATCGGCGGCACCGATGCGGCCCTTGGAAAACCGCTCGGCGATGGCGATCAGATCCTCGCCGCCATAGGCATTCTCGATCTCGGCCAAGGCGCCGAGCGTCAGGCACAGCGTATAGGTCTTGCCGCCGATCTCGGCGTCGATTTCGCCACGATGCCGGTTCGCCATGATGCGCCTCACAGTATTGTAAAGGTGAGCAGGCCGGCCGAGGCGAGCGACAATTCGAACGTCACTTCGCCGTCATGGCTGCCGCCCACCTCGAGGGAGGCGATCTGGAACGGCCCCTGGATGGTTCCGAAACTGGGGATGATCACCTGCCAGTCGCGGATCGTGCCGTCGAAGAAAGCGCTGCGGATCGTTGCATCGGAGGCGGCATCCTTGAAAACGCCGGAGCCGCGGATGGCGGCGGATTTGAGGCCGGCGCCGGCCAGGAGCTCGCGCCACTGCCCCACCGATTCCTGGTGGCTCACGTCGACGGCCTCGGCATTGAAGGCAAGCGCATGGCTGCGCAGGCCCGCCACCGTTTGAAAAATCCCGGTGCCGGTCGAATCGATCTTCAGTAGAAGATCGCGGCCCTTTTGTGCGGTCATGTCGGACTCCTAGTTCAGCGGTTCGGTGGCGGCGCGGAATCGCAAGGTCGCGCCAAATGTCTCGCCATTCCGGTCGCGCGCCACGGCCCAGAACACCAGCCGCAGATTGACCAGCGCATGGCCGGCGAGCGTCAGGGCGGCGCCGTCAAGCGCCGCTTCGATCTCGGCCAACAGGTCCTGCGTCAGCTTGCGGCTGCGCGAATTGGTGGCGACTTGCAGGGTGACGAAATGCTCGTGCGCCTTGGCGTCGGCGACACTCCAGTCGCGGGTTTCGATGGCGCCGAAAGTCACATGGGGCGTGCGCGCGCCGCGCGGCACTTCGTCGAAGACGTGGCTCCCCTGCAGCAGCAGGACGAGCGGCGCGTGGGCGAGAAGCTTGCCGCGCATCGCTTCCTGCAGGGCGAAAGCCGGATTGCTCACAGGCGCCTCTCGCGGAAGGCGGCGAAGAGGTGGGCCACGGCCAGCGGGGCCGCCGCATCCTCGCCGTTGCCGCGGTGCTCATACCAGTGAGCGGCGAGCTGCAGGATCGCCTGGCGCAGTTGCTCCGGCACATCGGTGGCGGCCGTACCGAAACCGGCGGTCAGCGCGATCTCGATGCCGTTGCCGATGCGCCCCGGCCTCGCCCAGACGCGCGAGCCGCGCAAGAGGAGGCGGGCCGGCCGCGACAGGCGGTCCACGTAATAATGCGCGGGGTCGATCGTGGCGGCGATATCGTCCTCGCCGTAGACCTTGATGTTGCCGAGCCCGATCACCGGCGCCAGCGGTAGCGCGACCTCGCCGTCATCCGGCCAGTCGTCGCGGAAATGCGACCAGCCCTGGGCGATGAGCAGAAGCCCGGTCTGGGCCTCGGCCTGGCGCCGCGCCGCCACGATCAGCTTGCCGATCGTGGCGTCCTCATCGGCATGGCTTATGCGCAGATGCGCCTTGGCCTCGGCCAGCGAGACAGGCTCCAGCGCCGGCGGGGTGGTGAGAATTGAGGGCATGGGAAATCCTTGGGGGGCGAATGGCGAATGGCGAATGGCGAATGGAGTTCCATTCACCAATCACCGCTCGCCATTCCCCATTCGCTATTCGCTATTCGCTATTCGCTCCCGCCGAGACGCGACGCGCTCGTCGCGACTGGTCTTCCTACGTCAGACCGAACTTCATCAGCTTGATCGCCTCGAAGTCCTGCACGCCGCCGCCCACCCGCTTGGTGGTGTAGAACAGCACATAGGGCTTGGAGGAATAGGGATCGCGCAGCACCCGCACGCCGATGCGGTCGACGATCAGATAGCCGCGGTTGAAATCGCCGAAGGCCAGCGCATAGCTGTCGGCGGCGATGTCCGGCATGTCCTCCGACTCGGCGATGGCGAAATTCATCAGCGTCGCCTTGCCGTCGGCGGTGGCCGCCGGCTGCCAGATATAATTGCCGTCCACATCCTTGAACTTGCGGATGGCGCTCTGGGTCTTGCGGTTCATCACCCAATGGGCATTCTGGCGGTAGCCGCTCTTCGGCGCATAGGCGAGATCGACCAGCTTGTCGGACGGGTTCGAAATCGGAAATCCACCGGCAACGCCGGTCGCCACATAGCCGAGATTGCCCCAGCTCCACGACGCATCGGCCACCTTGATATAGTCGAGGAAACCCTTCGGCCTGTTGACACCGTTGCCGGTGACGAAGGCGGTGCTCTCCTGATCGGCGAAAGCCTGCTGTACTTCCTCGGCGATCCACTGATCGAGATTGACCGCGGCATCGTCGAGCAGCGCCTGCGTCGCCGCCGGCATGGCGTAAAGCTCCATGGCCGGAAACTGCAGCTCGGCCAGCGTCGGGGCCGCGGTCTCGGGCCTGACCGCCGTTTCACCAACCCAACCGGCCGCCGCGCCGCTGATGGCGAAGGGCTTCTTGTAGACGGAAGACGACACCTGGCGGACGCCGGCAATGGCCCGAATCGGCGAGGCGGCGGCAAGCTTGCGGCCAATCTCGGTCTCGGTCTCGCTCGGCACCAGATAGCCGCCGTCGGGATTGGAGCCGATCGACATGGCCTTCGCCTCGATGTCGAACAGGCCCTGGGTTTCGCCCTTGCGCACATAGGCTTCGAAGGCCTGTTTGTGCTCGCGCGCTTGCGGCGCGGCTTCGTCGTCGCCCGAAAGCTTCGGCCGCTTGGCCTTCAGCGTCAGCTCGTCGAGCCGCGCCTTGGTGCGATCCAACGCCTTGTCGATGCGCTCGACCTTCTCGACGGTCAGCACATCGGCGCTCATGCGCTTTTCGATGTCGGCAAGGCGCTCGTCATTGGCGTCCTTGAACGCCTCGAAGGCCTGCATGAAGTCGCCGAAGGCGACCTTGGTCTCAAGTCCGGTATCCATGTCTCAGTTCACTCCTTGTTGAAAAATGCGTGCCCCGTCGCGGAACAGGCCGGCGAGGGAGGCGGGCACCGGGTCTCCCGGACGGGGCACTGGCGCGGCGCGGTTGACGAAGAACCGCTCCGCGGCGTCTCTGGCGCGCAGCTTGATTTCCGAAACCCGCGCGCCCGGCAGCATCGGAAAGGTGACGAGAGAAATCTCCCACAGGTCGACCTGCAGCAGCCGGCGCGTGCCGGCCGTCTTGTCGCGCGCCGCCGTCACCGTCTTGAAGCCGATCGACAGCCCCTCGAGGCCGCGGCTTTCAAGCAGCGACAGCAATTCATGCCCGCGCTGCACATTGCAGTCGAGACGGCCCATCACATGCAGGCCGCGCTCGTTCTCTCGCATCTCCAGCCAGGTGCCGACGGGTTCGGCCGGATCGTGCTGGAACAGCATGCGGACCTGGTCGGGTCCCTTGCGCTTGAGGCTGGTTGCGAAAGCGCCGGGCATGACCACATCGCCCATCGCGTCGCGCACTCCGAAGAGCGAGGCATAGCCCACGAACACGCCCGTGCCGGAGCAGGCCGAAAGCGGCCGCCCCAGCCGGCTCTTTTCCCGGCGGGTTTGCATGTTTGAAATGTCCTTTGGAAGCGAATAGCGAATAGGGAGTAGCGAATAGGGTTCGCCATTCTTCCTTCCCTATTCGCTACTCCCTATTCGCTATTCGCTTTCTTCTTCCCATACCCCACCGCTTCCCGCTTCTCGTCCTCGGTCAGGAAGCTCGCCTTGTCGATGCGCGCCCACAGCGCCTCGCGGTCGAAGGCAAGCGCTTCAACCTGGTCGAGATCGTGGGCCAGGCGCAGATCGCCGCCGAGCCAGGAGGTCAGCGCCTCGGCCAGGCGGCCGGCCAGCGGCACGATGGTCTGCCTCCAGAAAGTCCGGTTGGCTTCGGCGTAATTGGCGAAAGTATTGTCGCCGGGAATGCCGAGCAGCATGGGCGGCACGCCGAAAGCGAGCGCGATGTCGCGCGCCGCGGCGTTCTTCGCCTCGATGAATTCCATCTCCTTGGGGCTGAAACCCATTTCCTTCCAGTCGAGCCCGCCTTCGAGCACCATGGGCCGCCCGGCATTGCTGGCACCCTGATAGCTTTGTTCCAATTCGCGCTTGAGGCGCTCGAACTGGTCGGCGGTCAGTTGCCCGTCGGCCGCGGCATAGACCAGCGCGCCCGAGGGCCTGGCCGAATTGTCGAGCATGGCCTTGTTCCAGGCGGCCGCCGCATTATGGGTGTCGATCGGGCGCTGGGCCGCCTCGAGCGGCGACATGCCGTAATGGTCGTTGAGCGGATTGAACAGCTTGACATGCAGCACCGCCTCGCGGGCGAGCCTGACCGATTGTCCGTTGACGGAATATTCGTAGGCCTCCGGCCAGCCGCTCGCCGAGGCCACCGCCTTCATGCGGTCGGGGCGGAGCGCGAAGAGCTCGCGCGGGGCGCCCTCGACTTCGGCCTTCTCCACATAGGCATTGCCGGCCACCAGCAGGAAGCCATAGAGGCTCTCGAAGAGCTCGCGCCCCGACTGGCCTGGATTGGGCCTGGCGAGAAGCGTGAGCAGCGGATGTTCCGTCACTTCCTTCTGCCCCGCATAGGCAAGCCAGGGAATCGAGGCCGCCGCCTCGGAGATCATCCGCACGGCGCGATAGCCCACCGGATTGCCGGCGAAGCCTTCCTTCGCCAGGGCGGCATAATTGCGCGGCGTCCACACCGGCCGTCCCATCGAATGCAACGCAATCAGCGGTGCGGCGGCCGAGCGTTTCCGCTCGGGGGAGAAGAACTGTTTCAGTTTTTGCAGCATGATGTTTCCAAAGGGGCGAATAGCGAATGGTGAATGGCGAATGGGGATTCCATTTCGCTTCTCCCTATTCGCCATTCGCCATTCGCCATTCGCTTCTCAAACCACCCTCACCCGCGGCTCCGCCCCCCGCCTGAGCATCAGGTCGGCAATCGCCCAGACCAGCGCATCGAGCCGGTCGGGGCTCTTGCCCCCCTCGCCGATCGCCGAACACATCTCGTCTTCGAGTTCGGGAAACGCCCCGACATGGGAGACGCGGCCCTGTTCATAGAGGGCGGCCACCGGCTCGGCTCTCGCCTGCTTGCCGCGAGTTGCATGCACGGCGCGGAACGAAACATCCGGATCGATCTCGCGCAGCACCTGTTCCACCATGGCGCCGCCCTGGTTCACTTCCGCCACCACCCGGCAGGCCGCGCGCGCGTGATAGAGCGCCACCACGCGCCTGGCCCATTGGGCGGGGCGCGCTCCGTGGACGGAGCAATCGTCCAGCACATAGGCGCGGCCGTCTTCGCCCAGACCGGCGCAGACGATGCCGCAGGCATTCGATCTCCTGCCATGCCCCGCCGGCGGATCGACCGCCACCACGATCCTTCGCAGCTCCGGCGCCGCCGTCACCCGCAAGACCTCGAATGTCTCGCGGCGAAACAGCGCGTTGGGATCGTCCTCGATCAGCTCGCCGTCCAGTTCCTGGCGGCCGAGCTGGGTGCCGCCATAGCGGGTCCAGACTTCCTTCCAGAAGCGCGGCGCCAGAAAGGCGCGGTTGTCGGCGGTGCGCGAGCGCGACACGGCGGTTGCCGCATCGGCCAGCAGCCGCTTCAACAGCGGAATGGGCCGCGGCGTCGTCGTCACCGCGACACGCGGATGGGCTCCGAGCCTGAGCGCAAAGGCCAGCATGTCCCAGACGCTCGCGGCGTATTTCCATTTCGCCAGCTCGTCGCACCAGGCGGCATCGAACTGGGGCCCGCGCAATCCTTCCGGCTCTTCGGCCGAGAACACTTGGGCGATCGAGCCGTTGTCCCAAGTCACTTGCCGCTTCGAGGGTTCATAGGCGGGCCGCTCGTCGTCGGCATGAACCGCCAGCAGGCCGGACTTGCCCTCGATCATCACGAGGCGCGCCTCGTCGAAATTCGGCGCCACGATGGCGATGCGCTGCGAACGCGGCCCCGTCTCCGGCCACAGTCCCAGCGCCCGGGCTCTCACCCATTCGGCGCCGGCCCGCGTTTTGCCGGAGCCGCGGCCGCCGAGAATGAGCCAGGTGTTCCAGCCGCCGTCAGGCGGAAGTTGATCCGGGCGGCCCCAGCTCTTCCAATCTCGGTTTCCCTTCACCACTTCCCGGATCGGCAGCTTGCGGCTCAGCCATCTCGCCGCGCCACTCCCGGTGAAGAGCCTCCAGCTTCTCCGCAAGTGCATCTCGCTCGGCGTCATCGAACTGCCGCTGCTCGCGGCGCTTGCGGCTGCGGTGGGCGCGGTCCTTGCGTTCAAGTTCGAGCACCTTTTCCAAAGTCCGCACCAATGTGTTCATCGAGCGTATGTCGCGTTCGCTGGTGGCGGCGGTCACTTCCGCGCCGATCTCGCCAAGCTCGCCTTCGAGTTCGCCGAGCCGCTTCTGCAGCAGGTCCTTGAGACGGACGATGGTCTGCCGCGTACTGGCCGATTTGCGCCGGCCCCGCAGTTTCCAGCCCTCGCGCCGGGCCCGCGCCACCAGGGCGCTGCGGTTCACACCGGCTTCCACGGCAATCTCGGCAATCGGCCGCGCCGCCGTTTCATAATCCTGCCGCAGCCTCACCCAATCGGGTGCGGCCGCCGGTTCATCGCCGCCGTCCGTCATGTCTTTTCGCCCATGTGTGGAGTGTGCCCATGTCTAGCCCAGAGACCGAGCGCTGTCAAGGACTATTTTCACTTCTTATGCTTTTTCTTTTTGGCGTGCCGCCGCGGCCGCCGCCAAGCTATTGTCGGCCATGGACATTCGCCAATTGCAATATCTGGCCGCGCTCGCCCGCGAGAAACATTTCACCCGCGCCGCCCAGGCTTGCAACGTCACCCAGCCGACGCTGTCGGGCCGTATCCGCCAGCTCGAACAGGAGCTGGGGGTTCCCATCGTCGAGCGCGGCCAGCGCTATATCGGGCTCACGCCGGAGGGCGAGCGGGTTCTCAAATGGGCCCAGCTCATTCTCGACAACTGGCAGTCGCTGCAGCAGGAGCTCGGCCAGATCCGGAACAAGACGGGCGAGTTGGTCGGCCGCCTGGTCCTCGGCGTCATCCCCTCGGCGCTGCCCATGGTGTCGCTGCTCACCAAGGCGATGCAGGCCGGGCACGCTTCGGTCGAATTCACCGTGCTGTCGCACAGCTCCGAGGAAATCCTCCGTGCACTGACGGATTTCTCGATCGACGGCGGCGTCACCTATCTCGACAACGAGCCGGTCGAAGGCCTGTTGCAGGTGCCGCTCTACACGGAACGCTATTGCCTGTTCGTCGCCGAGAGCCATGCCCTGGCGGGGCGCGAATCCGTCACCTGGTTCGAGGCCGCCCAGGAGCCCTTGTGCCTCCTCACCCCCAACATGCAGAACCGCCGCATCGTCGACCGCGCCTTCCTCGCCGCCAATGCCCATCCCTCGCCGCGGCTCGAGACCAATTCGATCATGAATCTCTTCGCCTCGGTGCGCGCCATGGGGCTGGCCTCGATCATGCCGGAATATTTCCTCAACATCCTCGGCCCCATGCAGGGGATCAAGGCGGTGCCCCTGGCGGAACCCAAGGTCGAGCATTCGGTCGGCCTGGTCGCCGTCAATCGCGAGCCGCTGTCGCCGTTGATCTCGGCCCTCTTCGCCGCCGCCAAGCGGTTCAAGACTTGATCGGCGTTGAAAATCTATGCGTTTTATGCAATATATGGAAAACGCATAAGGAACATGAACGATGATCCGCGTCTCCGCCGCCGAATTTCAGCGCAATATCGGGCGCTATCAGGACGAAGCCCTGCGCGAGCCGGTGCTCGTCACCCGCAATGGCCGGGAGCGCACGGTACTGATTTCCACCGCGGAGTACCGCCGCCTCAAACGCTACGACCGGCAGGTCATGGGGCTCGAAGATTTCTCCGAAGCCGACATTGCCCTCCTCGAAAAATCCCGGGCCCCGGAAGAGGCCAAGGCCTTCGACTCCGAAGTGAAGACCTGAGTCTTGGCGCTGCCAGAACCGGTCCCCGGCCTCGTCATCCGCTTCAGCTATCTTTGGCGCGACGAGTTTCTCGAGGGCCGCGAGGAAGGCCAAAAGGACAGGCCCTGCGCCATTATCCTCGCGGCCGCGCAGGTAGACGGCGAGATCATCGTCACCGTCCTGCCCATCAGCCATGCACCCCCGGCCATGCCGGGCTCGGCCATCGAAATTCCACCCGATACCAAGCGGCGCCTGCAGCTTGACGATCAGTCCTCGTGGATCGTACTGACCGAAGCCAACCGCTTCAGATGGCCGGGCCCTGATCTCCGGCCAACGCCGTCGGGCGCCTTTGCCTACGGACTGCTTCCGTACAATCTCTATGAGAAAGTCAAAGGCTCATTCATTGCCCTGGTGAAAGCGAACCGGGACAAGGTGACGGCGCGAAGCGGATAGGCCTTAGATTGGGCGACGACCCGCCGCTCGCGGGCACAGGATTGACCGGGATCAAGGCGGCTCCGCCTCCGGTGGCCTCATATGGCATCGGAGGAGCGACAGCCATGACCCAGGATATCAACCCCGATTTTATGTATTGCACCAAAGCGAAGTACGCCGTTTCGCTGGACCAGTCGGAAGGCCAGTGCCGGGCCCGGCACGATTGCGGGCCGGGCGCCTGCCCGCTGGAACGTGAGTTCCGGGACGACCGGTTCGTCCGCTCTCTCGCGGCTTTTGGCGCCGGCATCGGCAGTTTGTGGACAAAGCCGCGGGGTTAACGGCTTCTGTAGTTATTCATCAGCCGTCTCTATGATCCCATAGAAGGCGGCAATTGGCGTTTGCCCGGCAGTTCCGCCATAATGCCGCATGTCTGGAAAGCACAGTCTCATAAACGCCTTGCCGCGCGAGCTTGACCTAGCGAAAGCCATTGCCGCCCGTTACGGCAACAAGCCCGACGCCCTGCTGGAAATCCTCCACGACCTGCAGCATGAGCTGGGCCATGTGCCGGAGGCCGCCCTGCCGGCGCTGGCCAAGGCACTGAACCTGTCGCGGGCCGAAGTGCATGGCGTCGTGACCTTCTATCACGACTTCCGCCGCGCTCCCGCCGGGCGCCATGTGGTCAAGGTCTGCCGGGCTGAATCCTGCCAGTCGATGCGGGGCAACGAGCTGGCCGCGGCGGCGCAGAAGATCCTCAAGATCAAGTTCGGCGAGACGGCGCCCGATGGCTCGGTGACGCTGGAGGCCGTATACTGTCTTGGCAATTGCGCCCTGTCGCCCGCCGTCATGGTCGATGGCCGGCTCAAGGGCCGCGTCGACGCCAAGGCCTTCAAGAAGATCGCCGCGGAGCTCGCCGGATGATCAGGATCTATGTGCCCCGCGATTCCGCCGCCCGCTCCGTCGGAGCCGACGAGGTCGCCGACGCCATCGCGGTGGAGGCCAAAGCGCAAAAATTCAGTGTACAGATCGTCCGCAACGGCTCGCGCGGCCTGTTCTGGCTGGAGCCGCTGGTCGAAGTCGAAACCGCCCAGGGCCGCCTGGCCTACGGCCCGGTACAGCCCTCCGACGTTGCCTCCCTGTTCAAGGCGAAATTCCACGAGGGGGCCAAGCACAAGCTGGCGCTCGGCCGGATCGAGGATCATCCCTACCTCAAGAATCAGGAGCGGCTCACCTTCGCGCGCTGCGGCATCACCGATCCTTTGTCGATTGCCGACTACATGGCCCATGGCGGCTTGGCGGGATTGCGGAAGGCACTGGCCATGAGCGGTGCCGAGGTGGTGGCCGAGGTCGCCGAATCGGGCTTGCGCGGGCGCGGCGGGGCCGGCTTTCCCGCCGGCATCAAGTGGAAGGCGGTGCTCGACGCCAAGGCTTCGCAGAAATATGTCTGCTGCAATGCCGACGAGGGCGACAGTGGCACCTTCGCCGACCGCATGGTGATGGAGGGCGATCCCTTCATGCTGATCGAGGGCATGACCATCGCCGGCATCGCCACCGGGGCCAGCCACGGCTTCGTCTATATCCGCTCGGAATATCCAGACGCCATCAACGTGATGAAGGATGCGATCCGCATCGCCACCGAAGCGAAGTGGCTCGGCGCCAATATTCAGGGTACGGACAAAAGCTTCGCCATCGAAGTCCGCCGCGGCGCTGGCGCCTATATCTGCGGCGAGGAAACGGCGATGCTCGAAAGCCTCGAAGGCAAGCGCGGCATGGTCAGGCCGAAGCCGCCGATCCCGGCGCTGGTGGGCCTCTTTGGCAAGCCCACCGTCATCAACAACGTGCTGACCTTCGCCGCCTGCCCCTTCATCCTCGCCCATGGCGGGGCGGCCTACAAGAATTACGGCATCGGCCGGTCGCGCGGCACGCAGCCCTTCCAGCTGGCCGGCAACATCAAGCAGGGCGGCCTGGTCGAGAAGGCCTTCGGCATGACACTACGCCAGCTGAACGAGGGTTTCGGCGGCGGCACCTGCACGGGCAAGCCGGTGCGCGCCGTGCAGGTTGGCGGACCGCTCGGCTCCTATCTTCCGGCCGCCAAGCTCGATCTGCCGATGGACTATGAAGCCTTCGCCGCCGAGAGCGCCATGGTCGGCCATGGCGGCATCGTGGTGTTCGACGACAGCGTGGATATGGCTCAACAGGCGCGTTTCGCCATGGAGTTCTGCGCCATCGAATCCTGCGGCAAGTGCACGCCCTGCCGCATCGGTTCGATCCGCGGCGTCGAGACGATCGACAAGATCGCCGCCGGCATCGACCGCGACGCCAATCTCGAAGTGCTCGACGATCTCTGCCAGACCATGATCGACGGCTCGCTGTGCGCCATGGGCGGTCTCACTCCCATGCCGGTGCAAAGCGCCGTCAAGTATTTCCCAGAGGATTTCGACCGGCCTGCCAAAATGCAAGCGGCGGAGTGAGCGGTGTCGATTGACCGGCACAACTCCAACTTTACCTCTCCCAAAGGGAGAGGGAGGGGCCCATTGCGAAGCAATGGGAGGGTGAGGGGTTACGGTGCCGCGTTTGCATCGCCGCATCCCCTCATCTTCCCATCGCCTCTGGCGATGGGGCCCTTCTTCTCCCCCTGGGAGAAGAAAATCACCCATGAGGCAACCCCATGAAGCCCGCGACGTTGATCAAGGAAACCGACTACGGTACGCCCGAAGTCAAATCCGGCCGCATGGTGATGCTGGAGATCGACGGCGTCGAAGT
>CAYOZR010000032.1:0-24884 GCA_964408555.1 uncultured Aestuariivirga sp. | reverse complement strand
AACGCCTCGCACTGGATACCGCATGACACGCCCGAGGTCTTTGCCCGCGAGGTCGGACGTTTTCTCGCTCACCGGTAAACGCGCCGCCGAGAACGCACGATTTCTCCCTGGCCAGATCGATCGGTTCAGCCTTGCTAAGTGTGCTCCTTTAATCTGACCTCGCGCCCAATCTCGTACCGCATCGCGCGGTCAATCCCGGTTATGACAGGCTGGATTGGCGGCGGCGTACCAAATCGACAAGCTCCAGAGTGCGGGCACGGACGGCACCGCTGGCGACCTTCACGCGGGCCAGGCCTTCGTCGACCGCCGCCATGGCCGTCGCCTCGGCGACCGCGGCGTGAACTTGCGGATCGAGCGGCGAAGGAAGGATTCTGCCCCTGTGCAACGCGTCCCCTGTGACAAGACTGGCCAACGCACGCGAAGCCGCCAGCTGCATGCCGGTCGAAACCCGAATGGCTTTCGTGTCCAATGCGCCACGCATAAGGCCGGGAAATGCAAGCACATTGTTGCTATGGTTCGGAAAGTCGAAGCGCCCGCTCGCGGCAACAGCCGCTCCTGCTGCCAACGCGCGATCCGGCGCAATTTCCGGCTCAGGGTTCGCCAAAGCAAACACGATCGGATCAACAGCCATCGAACGGACCATATCCTCCGACAGGATGCCGCCCACAGATAATCCAATGAACACATCGGCTCCCCTTACTGCCTCGGCTAGACCGCCCCTAAGCCCGGCCCGGTTGGTGCGGGATGCGATATCACGCCAATGTGCATGCGGATAACTCTGTGAGTTTGAGAGGATTCCGTGGCGATCGACGGCGGTAATGTCGCCCACACCGAGAGCTTCCAGCAATACCACGGTCGCAGCGCCTGCCGCGCCGACGCCATTCACAACAACGCGTATATCGCTCGGGCGCCTGTTTGTCAGCTGCAGGGCATTCAGTAGTCCCGCCATAGCAACCGTTGCTGTCCCGAATTGATCATCGTGAATGACCGGAATTTTTAACCGGCGTTCCAGCGTCTCCAGGATCGAAAAGCAGTGCGGAGCGGCAACGTCCTCAATATTTATGCCGCCAAAACTAGGTTCAAGTGCGGCGACGATGTCACAAAACTGTTCAGGGGAAGATACGTCCAGACACAGGGGCATGCAGTCGATGCCGGCGAGCGCCTTAAACATAACGGCCTTGCCTTCCATCACAGGTATTCCGGCGCGCGGCCCGACATTGCCAAAGCCTAATACAGCCGTCCCGTCGGTGACGAGCGCCACCATGTTGTCCTTCGTCGTCTGTTCGCTCAGCTCCTCGGGGTGATCAATGAGCCGACGGACCACATGACCGACACCTGGCGTATAACTGTCCCTGCATCGCGTTTGACAACTATGGTGCCGGTCGCCTCGCGATGAATCATCTGATCGAACTCGGCCATCGCCGCATTGGGCTCATTTGCGGGCGCACCGATGTCAATGACCGGGCGCTGGAGCGGCGAAAAGCCTATGAAGACGCCCTGACCGACATAGGCGTCGAGGTCGCCGGCTCGCTGATATTCGAGCGCGACTTCGAATTTATCGAAGGCCAGACGGCGATGCGTAGGATACTGATGCACCCTGATCCGCCGACGGCGGTCTTCGCAGCCAACGATATCCAGGCCATCGGAGCCATCGCCCAATGCCGGGAGGCGGGGATCGATGTTCCGGGGGATATCTCGATCATTGGCTTTGATGATCTTCCGGTCGCCGAGTTCACCTATCCGAAACTTACAACAATCCATGTGCCAGGTGATCGTATGGGGCACGTCGCGGCCGTGCGTCTGTTCGACATGATCCGTGGTGAAGCTGATCCTCCATCAGAAATCTTGCCAGTCGAACTTATAGTCGGACAAAGTACTGCGCCAATGCCTGCGCGACAAACCGTGTAGGTAGAACGGCGCTTGAAGCCCGTCAACCGGGGTGGCTCGTCGGCATTTGAGCCGCCTGAAATTTGTGGGTTGGCGTTGCAGTTATATTACTGACTTTATGGCGGAATCAGTGAGCGCGAACGCCTCTCTTTTGTCACTGGAGCAACGCACACTTTGAAGGAATGCTTGAATGGATGTGTTCGATCTCGATCAGTCGCTCGTTTCTGGTTATGAACGTTTCGCACGCTCATTCACGCAAATTCGCGCCGAGGACAGGGACGTCCACCAGTCACTTATAACCGGTCATCTCGAGATAGCCGCGCCCGGCATGGCTGCCCTCAAATCGGATCGGACCTTCCCAGCAGGGAAAGCGAGTGTCCATCCAGGTTTTCGGGTTCAGCACCCGCGTGGTCACATCCACCCCTTTTTCGGGCAATTCCACCCGCCAGCGGATCGGCACGCTGCGACCCGCGACAATCGCCGTCTCGAGCGGCGTCACCCTGAGCGCGCCGGAGGCCTGCGGCTGCGGCGTGCCGTCGGCGCTGATCCATGCGGCTGACGTAAAGCCCGCGCCTCCGTCGCGCAGCCGAAAACCTATCATCTTTTCGCCGCTGTCGAAATACCAGTCCCACCCGGTCTGATCCTCGGCCAGCGGTTGCGAGGACCATTCGTGGTCCAGCCACGCCTGGCCGGTCACGGCAATCGCGCCATCTGGAAGCGTTAGCGTGCCGGTCACGTGGTAGAATGGCTGCGAATAGTAATAGCTCGCCTGCCCCTTCTCGGATTTCACCGAATAGCCCTGCATCCCCTGTGGCACCAGCGGGCCTTTGGCGCCCAGCGCCAGTTCGTAGGAGAACGCCTGCCCAGCCGCGCGCAGATCGAGCGGCGACAGCGCATCCGCTTCTGGCGCGGCCCGGTCTGCCATCTGCCAGTTGTCGATCCAGGCCGCAAAAGGTGCAACCGTAACCCCCGCCTGGCCGATGCCGCCGCGCGCCAGCCGTTCGGCCACGAATTGCTGCGTTCGCGTCGTCAGCCCCGCATGGCCCATCCAAAGCTGCGGACTGGACCAGCCTGACCGCTCCTCTGGCGCCAGGGCGGATCGGAACAGGGTCCATTGCACACCATAGTCCGTTCCATCAGCAGCTTGCAGGTTGGCGGTCAGATACCACCATTCGATCCGGTAATCGGGGTGCGGGCCGTGGTCTGCGGGAAAGTTGAACGCAGTCCCCGGCTGCGGCACCGAAAACCCGTCAACCTCTGTGCCCAGCCCGGCAAAACCCTGCCCGAAGGCAGGTGCGGCCAAGCACAGGTAGATCAGCAGTGACTTAACGCTCATTCGCAAATACCTTCAGCAAATCCGACGACGAAAGACGCGCCAGCCGCCAGGCAGGCATGGCGGCCGCGAGTCCGGCCGCCAGTAGCGCAAGCGCCCCCAGCCTCACCCAGTCACCGGGGAAGAGGTGCATCGGCAGACGCCAGCCAAAAGCCTCGACATTCACCACCGCCAGCAGAATCCAGGCCATCCCAATACCCACCGGCAGAGCAGCCAGCATGGTCAAGGCCGCCAACAGCAAGCTGCGCCAAAGCTCCAGCCACGCGAGGCGGCGGCGGGTCAAACCCATCGCCCAGACCGGCGCCAGTTGCGGCAGGCGCATCCCCGACAGGGTCAAGAGGCTCGCAAACATCAGTGTACAGGTTGAAGATTTGCCGAAGGCCTAACCGCCGGATATTGCGGGGCAAGTTCGAATCACACCTAAAATCGAGAATTACTTAGCAATATTAAAGAGTTAAGTGGCGGTGCGCGTAGTCAGCTGCGAACTTGTCTCTGCCAATTCCCTGGTAACAGGGAAATTTGCAGGGAAATTCCGCGAATACCGGTAATTGTCGCCGATACCTTCCAGAATTTCCGCGATTTATCAGCCGGTTAGAGGAGAGTTGACTACCTATCGGAACAGGGAATTTTCAGAGCGGAACAGCGAAAATCTGCGTGCGATCAGGGAATACTGGACCGCGGTCCTGCCTCACCCGTTCAATGTCCGAGTATTGCGTGCAAAAAGACCGTGGCCCTTGAGATCGCTTGCGTCGTCGGATCTTGGTTGGCCGTTACCGCGAAAAGGCCGAATGGCATTAGGTCATCCATGTCGGGAGCCTAGCCAGACACAAGTTTGGCGGCAAGACTAGAGCCGCAATTCAGCTTGCCCATTACCCCCAAAAAACGCTATGGCCACACCCAGCAGCGGGTTAGGCCATTTCGTTCTATCTGCGTTCCTCACGGACATGGGGTACGCCAAGGGCCGCTGGTTGCGTATTCAGGTGCGACCGAGCGCGACTTGTCCATATCATCACCGCGAGCGTTGCGAGGTACGGCGTCATCAGCACGAAATACTGCGGAACCTGCAGCCCAACCGCTGCTATCCGCGGAATGACCGCCTCTATACATCCGAACAATACTCCTCCCGCTAGCGCGCGCCACGGGCTCCACCTGGAGAATATGACCAGGGCTACCGCAATCCAGCCGCGTCCGCCGGACAGCCCATCCACCCAGATCTTCGCAACAGCGACGGAAAGATAGCCGCCCGCAAGGCCAACCAGTGCTGCGCCCGCGGCGACGGCAATCAACCGGTATAGGCCAACACTGATTCCCGCAGCGTCGGCGGCTTCAGGATTCTCTCCAACCGCCTTCAGGCGAAGACCGAACATCGTGCGGTTGAGAATGACAGAAACGGCCAGGAAGATTGGCACGGTCAAATAGACAACAAGATCCTGCGTGAAGACGATGCGGCCCACGACCGGAATTTCGGAAAGTGGCCAAAGTGCCACGGGCTTGAGACCTTCGATCATCTTGTTGGTCCAGCCCTGTTGCGCCGATATGAGGCTGGTGAGTCCCTGACAGAAGAACACCATGCTCAGTCCGGCAATCACCTGATTGATTCTCAATGCAATCACGAGGAATGCAAAGAGCAGCGATACGACTGCGGCAGACAGGGCGGCCACGAGTAGCGCCAGCACCGGATGCGCCCCGAAGATGATCGCGGAGCCGACGCCGGCCAATGCTCCGACAAGCATGAAGCCCTCGGCGCCAAGCGACAGCACACCCGACTTCTCCGTGATGATGAGGCCAAGCGCCGCCAGCGCAAAGGGAACAGCGAATGCGGGTGTGTTGGCGAGCCAGTTAATGAGAAATTCCATCATGTGGCTCTACCTGATAAACCGTATCCGGTGCCTGATGAAAAAGTCTGCAGCCGCGACGCACATCACGATGATCGCCTGGATCAGCTGAACCATTGCTCCGGGGATTTGGTAAAACACCTGAAGGCTTTGCCCGGTTACGAACAGCACCGCCAGCAGAAGCGCGACGGGCACGGCAATAATCGGATTGTTGCGCGCCAAGAATGCAATGAGGATGCCAGAAAAACCGTAACCAGTGAAGAATGACTGTGTCATCCGGTATTCAATACCAGCACTGATCGCAAAGCCCGCGATTCCAGCCAATGCGCCCGATGCAAGGATCGCCGCAAGCGTTACTGACACAAGTGGTATCCCGACGGCCCGCGCCATTTTCGGGTTGGCTTGGGCAAATCGGCTGAAAAATCCGAAGCGGCTCACCTCCATCAACCACCACAGGATTATCGCGAGCAGAATTGCCAATGGGAGGGCCAGCGTGAGATTCTCCCAGCCGAGCAATGGCAGGCGTTCGACCAAGTCATACTGTTCGGAATGAGGGAAATTGCTCTTTGGATCTTGCCATGAACCATAGAGGAGGTGCAGCAGAAAGTTCAGCGCCACGTAGTTCAGCAGAAGCGTTGATATGATTTCGTTCAATCCAAGGCGCAGCCTGAGAAAGCCCGGAACGGCAATCCAGAACATGCCTCCTGCGGCCGCGGCCAGCATCATCGTGAGAAGACGCAATCCTTCCGGTCCAAAGTCGTTCTTGGCGACGAGGGTGCAGGCAATGGAGCCGAAAATCATCTGCCCTTCGATACCGATGTTCCAGAAGCGGACGCGGAACGCAATGGCGGCGGCGAGTCCGGCGATTAGCAGTGGTGCGGCCTGGACCAAGACCGCGCTGAGGTTCTGCGCATTGGTGAAGATCGATACGACGAATTCATCGTAAAGATCGGATAGGCCCACACCCGAGACATTCAGGATTGTCGCTGCTACAATCAAGCCTAGGACGAATCCTCCGGCTGTCAGCAAGAAACGATGCCATTGTGGCATGTCCTGGCGAACTTCCAGGCTGATGCGTCCCCACCCAGCTGCAGGACGCACTGCTTTCGCATCGAGTTTCGCTCCGATCGTGTTCTGATCAGTCATGGCTAACCATAGCTTCGCCCACTGTGTGTCGGTCAACAGGGCAGGTGAATTCCGCCGAAATTTCTCCGCGCCTCATCACACCGATCCTATCGGACAGAAGGAGTATCTCATCGAGATCTTCGCTGATGAGCAGCACCGCCGCACCCGCATCGCGCGCCTTGCGCAGCGATTCATGCACGGCTGCGGTGGCCCGGACGTCGAGCCCGCGGCTGGGGCTGTGGGCAAGGACGACCCTCGGAGTAGCGGCAAACTCCCTGGCGATCACAAGCTTCTGTGCATTTCCTCCGGACAAGAGCGCTGTGCGCTGCCGCATACTGCGCACGCCCTGCACATCATAGGCGGCAACCGCCTCGCGCGTCGCCTGGCGAATGGCCGTCCTATCTACCCGAAACCAGCTGCCGAACCTGCCCACAACGACACCGCCAACCGCGTAGTTGTCGGCAATCGACAATTCCCCGGCAAGACCATAGGAGTGGCGATCAGCCGGAATGGATACCACGCCGAGGGCACGCCGCAGCATCGCCGGCGCATGGGTCACGTCGCCGGAGTCCGCAATCTCGATCGAGCCGTCCAATACGGTATTTACGCCCATAAGGACTTCTGCCAGCTCGGTCTGGCCATTTCCGCCCACGCCAGCGATGCCATAGATTTCACCTGACTTCACCGCAAAGCTGACTTTGTTCAGCGTCCGGTGACCATCATCGCGCGCCGCTGACACGTTTAGCAACGAAAGCATGTCGTCCCCGATCAATTTTGAAGGTACCGGTTTCTCCAACAGTGACTCACCGACAATCAGCACCGTAAGCTCCTGCGAGGACTTGGTTGCCGCTTTCACCGTGGCAATGGTCCTCCCACCCCGCATCACGGTGACATTGTCCGCGAAGTTCCGCACCTCACCCAGCTTGTGGGTCACCAGCACTACCGCCGTTCCTTTCGCAGCAAGCCCACGCACCGTTTTCAACAGGTTGTCTGCTTCCTTATCGGTGAGCACGGCCGTAGGTTCGTCCAAGATCAGGATTCGGGTACCACCCACCAGAACCTTCAAAATTTCGATCCGCTGCTGTTCGGCAACCGAGAGCAGTCCAACCGGACGCTTCAGGTCGATGTCGAAATGCATGGTTTCACACTGGCGCCGTACCGCTTCTTCGACAGACGCCGACAGCTGCCTGAAGCTCCTGCCATTCTGTGTCAGCAGAATGTTCTCGAGTGCGTTGAATGCCTTCACCAGCTTATAATGCTGGTGCACCATGCCGATGCCGAGGTGCTTGGCATCGAGCGGTCCGTCTATTCGGACTTCCGCTCCATCGACCAGGATGTATCCCTCATCAGGCGCGTAGAGGCCGGCCGCCACATTCATCAGCGAGGACTTGCCGGCTCCGTTTTCGCCGAGCAAAGCATGGACCTCGCCGCTCACCACCGAAAAATCCGCTCCGGCAATCGCCTTGAAGCCATCGAATGACTTCGAAATTCCCTTGAGCTCGAGCGCCGGGACCATTGACACGCTTTCAGATAAGGCAAGGGCCACGCGGCGACTTTTCCGCGCGGCCCCCACATGTTTATTGCTGGCTGATCACGCCCTTCACGTACCAATCCATCTTCCACAGATCGGCATCGCCAAGAACCGCCCCGGCCGTAACCCGCTCCTTGCCGTCACGGTCATTGAGCGGGCCTGCGAAAACCTGCTTGCCGCCGATGATCGCCTCGCGCTCCGCCTTGATCTTGTCCGCCGCCTCCTGTGGAACCGCGCTGCCACAGCAGGCGATGTCTGTGCCGCCTTCTTTGATCGAAAGGAACGCGCCATAGGGACTCGGGGCCCATTGCCCGGACGTGATCTTCTTGATCTCGGGTTCAAGGAAGCGGTCCCAGACCCACACCGACGAGCACTGTGTCGCCTTGGGGGCGAATTCGCTGAGATCGCGATGATGACCAGTTCCGTAGATGCCCTTTTCCTGCGCCACGATCTGCGGCGTCGGCGTATCCACATGCTGGCCGATGACGTCGATGCCCTGTTCGACGAGTGCTTCTGCAGCAGCACGTTCTTTAATCGGGTCATTCCAGGCGCCGGTATAGATTACGGTCACGGTCGCGTTGGGATTCATCTGCTGGGCGCCAAGCGCATAAGCGTTCACCGTCCAGTTCACGAGACCGAAGGGATTGGCCGCCACGAAGCCCAGCTTGCCGCTTTTCGAAGCAGCACCCGCCGCCATGCCGCAGAGATATTGGCTCTCGTAGGTACGGCCATAGAAGGATTCGAGATTCGGTCCATTGGTGATGCCGGCGGGATTGAGGAATGCGACATCCGGATATTTTTCGGAGAGTTCCTTGAACGTGTCGGAATAGCCGAAGGCCGACCCGATGATAACATTGAAGCCCTTGCCGATGAAGAGTTCGACCGCCGGCCTGATCGCCGTTGCATTCTCTGGCACGTTTTCGACAACCGGGATCTTGGTTCCCAGCGACTTCTCAAGACGCTGACGCGCCTCGTCGAGAGCCTGCGACCAGCCCCCGTCATTCTTTTGCGAAAAGATGATCATTGCGATCTTCGGATCGCCTTTCAACTTGAACTCGGCGGCGGCAGGAAGCGACATCAGGCCAGCCGCCATGGCTCCTGCAGCGATTAGTCCCAACAGCCTTTTCATCATCGAGTGACCCTTTCTGTTTGTTTCCCATTGCCCCGGCCTTTCTGAGCCGGTGATCTCCATCAACATTCTTTTGCTCGTGCCGTTCTGGTGCGGCACTGGTAGGACTTCTATGCTGCGTTCAGCGCTGCGTGGATCATGCTTGGTGTGATCGGCGTATGATGGAACTTTCCTGCATTGAGCACCGACAAGGCGTCTTCAACGCCCGATGCTACAACCGATCCCACAGCGATGCAGCCCGCCTCGCCCACGCCCTTAACACCGAGCGGATTGAGCGGCGACGGCGTTTCCAGATGCAGGATCTCGATATTGGGAATCTCGGTCGCGTAGGGCATGAGGAAATCCACGAAGTTGGCGTTGACCAGATTGCCAGAAGCATCGAACTCGATCCGCTCGTAGAGGGCACCGCCGAAACCCTGGGCGATGCCGCCCATGACCTGGCCCTCGACAATCATCGGATTGATCATGTTTCCACAGTCGTGAATGCACACATACTTTCGAACCTTTACTTCGCACAGGTCGCGGTCGACCTCGATAATCGCCCCGTGGACCCCATAGGCCCAGGTAGCGCAGGGTGGGCTATAATAGTCAGTTGCCTCAAGTCCTGGATGCTGTCCTTCCGCCAGCGACGGCCCATCGTGCTTGCTGGCAGGCGCAAACTGCGTCGCAGCTTTTGCCGCCTCGTTGAAAGCATAGCGAAGTGGATTGGTTGCCGTGGCAATCGCCGCGAGCGGCACCTTGCGGTCGGTTCCCTTGATCCACGCGGCACCGTCGCGCAGCTCGACGTCATCGACCTGGGCTTCCAGCATGTTGGCGGCGGCCTCAAGTATCTTCTTGCGGACGATAAGTGCGGACTTGTGAATGGCGTTGCCCGACACAACAGCGGCACGGCTGGCGAAGGTCGCGATGCCCCAGTCGAAAGCCTTAGTATCGCCTTCAACGAGAATAACGTCGTTGACTGCTACCCCGAGCTGGTCCGCAACAATCTGAGCGAACACCGTGTCATGCCCCTGCCCCTGTGAAGTCAGGCCTGTATTGACGTAGACCTTGCCGGTGATGGGATGGACCTTAATATGACCCCCCTCGTAGGGACCAAGCCCCGTTCCCTCCACATAGAAGCCGAGCCCGAGGCCGAGATAGCGTCCCTTCTTCCGGGCCTCCTCTTGCTCCCGTGTGAAGGATTTGACGTCGAGCTTCTCCTCCATCATCGCCAGTACCTTCTGGTACTGGCCGCTGTCGAGGCTGACCCCGAGACCATCGGCAAACAGGAGGCCGCTGCGCGTATAGGGGAACTGCTCGTCGCCAATGAGATTGCGGCGGCGGATTTCGAACCGGTCAAGTCCGAGATCCTCTGCCAACTGATCCATGGCGCGCTCGATGGCGAAACAGGCTTGCGGACGCCCGCATCCGCGATAAGGCGTCACCGGAACAGTCGGCGTGTAGACCGCCTTGAACTCAACCCAAATGTTTGGAACGCGATAGGGACCGGCAATCGATGTCGAGGCCACCTGCGCAATCGCGATGCCATAGGGAATAAATGCGCCCGTATCATGGAGGAAGCTATCGCGAAGTGCCACGACCTCGCCGGTCTTCTTCGCATAGAGTTCGATATTGTGAATCTGCGTACGCTCCTGCGTGGAGCCCACGAAATTCTCGCGTCGGTCTTCGATATATTTTACGGGGCGGTCGAGTTGCATCGCCGCCATCGGAACCAACAATTCGTCTGGGTAGAACAGCAAAACCTTCTGGCCAAAGCCACCGCCCACGTGAGGGGCGATCACCCGTACCTTATCTTCATCGAGTCGCAGGATAGAGGCAAGGCCGCCGCGCACCGAGATCGGCGCCTGCGTCCCATCCCATACTGTGAGTTCACCTGTCACGCGGTCAAAAGTTGCAGCGACCGCCCGGCACTCCATCGGTGCCGCCGTGGACCGGTCGACCTGTACCCGGATGCGCGTGACGTGCTCAGCCTTGGCGATGGCTGAATCGGGGTCACCGGAAACCTGGACGAAGTGAGCCGCGATGTTGTTGGGATGAGTCGCATGCACCAGCGGCGCGTCGTCCTTGATGGCCTCTTCGAGATCAATCTCGACATCGAAGGGTTCATAGTCGATATCGACGAGGGCTGCGGCGTCTTCGGCGGTGTAACGGTCGACGGCCACGATCATGGCAACCGTCTGACCTGCATAATAGACATCGCCCCGTGCCAGGGGCCGTTGTGTGCGCGCATCCTTCATCGAGGAATGCGGAATGAGCAGCGGCATCTCGCGGTCGAGTGCGCCGATGTCATCGCAGGTGTAAACCGCGGCGACACCGGGATGGCTGCGGGCTGCCGAGACATCTATTGAATTGATACGTGCCCGAGCAAATGGACTACGCACGAAGGCGACATGAAGCGAACCCAAGAGCGGTATGTCATCGACGAAGGCGCCCTCGCCCTTGAGCAGCTGCGGATCGATATTTCGCTGGACCCTCGCTCCGAATGCGCGCGTCGACATGAGAGTTCTCCCCGCCCCTATTCCTTGGCCATCGTCTCTGCGGCACGCCGCACGGCCGTGATGATGTTGTGATAGCCGGTGCAGCGGCACAGGTTTCCAGACAGGATTTCCCGTATACCTCTATCGCTCAGGTCGAGCTTCTGTCCGGACTCGAAATGCGACAGGATGTTCATCATCATGCCGGGCGTGCAGTAGCCACATTGCAGCGCGTGGCATTCCTGAAACGCCTGCTGCAGCGGATGCAATTTGCCGTCCGCGCCTGCCAGGGATTCAACCGTACGGATATCGCATCCCGCGACCTGAACCGCGAAGGTGAGGCAGGAACGTGCTGACTTGCCGTCAATCAGGACGGTGCAGGCACCGCACACACCATGTTCGCAGCCCACATGGGTGCCCTTCAATCCGAGTTCATGGCGGAGAAAGTCAGAGAGCAGCATGCGCACGCTGACCTCGCGCGAGACCTCGACGCCATTGACCGTCAGCTTCACCATCGCCTTAGGATCGCTGCTGGCGAAAGGGAGAGACATGCTGATCTGACCGGGTTTCATGCTGCTACTCCTATGACGCCCGCGAGACTGCTTTTTCGACCGCCTTGCGCAACAGCACGCCGACGAGGTGCTGCCGGTAGGCCGTCGTTGCGTGCATGTCGTCGGCGGCGGTAACGGCCGCCCCCGCTATCCCTCCGGCCGCGTCCAGATCGGATTTCGAAAGTTTAGACCCCGCCAGAACGGCCTCGGCTTTTTCCAATCTCAGCGGGCGCGATGAAATTCCGCAGGCCGCAAGCGAAACGTCTTCGGCCGTTCCGCCCTTGCCCATGCGAACGACCGCGCCTACTGCGGCAATGGCATAGTCGCCGTGGCGCCGGGTAAATTCCTCGAAGGCATATCCCGCCCTCTGGGGCAGCACCGGGAATTGCGCTTCGACGATGATTTCGCCAGGTCGGCGCGTCGTCGTCATATGGAACTCGAAGAAGTCCTTCGCGGCAATGGTGCGCGCGCCGGACTTGCCCTTCGCAACAACGCTTCCGCCGGTCAGAAGCAGCAGCATCGGCATTTCCGCCGCCGCATCGGCATGGCACAAGCTGCCGACAACCGTTCCGCGATTTCGGATTGGAACGTGGGCGACATGGCCCAAGGCATCACGGATCAGCGGATTGGCCTTGTACACGCTGTCATCGAGTTCCAGTTCGCGATGCCGCGTCATCGCGCCGACCTTGATAACACCGTCTTCGATCGCGATACATGAAAGTCCGGGAATGCGCTGGATATCGACAAGCCGTGTCGGGCTCGACAGGCGCATGTTCATCGCCGGCACAAGACTCTGGCCGCCGGCCAGAACCATTGCGCCCTCGTCTTCCTCGAGAAAGGCAATTGCTTCATCGAGGCTGCTGGGCAAACGATAATCGAAAAGTGGTGGCTTCATCGTGCCGCCCCACGCAGTACCGCGTGAACGGCGCCGCTTGACTGCAGGATCCCGACAAGAGTTTGCGTCACTGGCATTTCTCCCCGGTCATTCCAGCGGATATCCGCTGATCCCATATCCATATTGTGGATATCATATTGCATATGATGATACAGAGCAATTCAAGCGGCTGTCAATATGCGCAACGGTTTTGGCACCTTCCACTCATTTATTTTTCGGCTTGCTGGTTAGTGTCACCAGCGCAATGCCTGCAAAGATGCACGCAACAGCAATCCAGATCGCCAAAGGAAGACGCTCACCGAAGACCGCGACCGCGAAGGCCACGCCGACGCCGGTATTTACGTAGCTGATCTGGCTCAGATAGACCGGCCCGCCGACCTGTTGCAGCCGGAAGAAGAACGCGTAGCCGACACCGGTGAACAGGCTTTGCAACACGGGAAGATACCAGCCGACCGACAATCCGCCCCAGATATTGCCAACAATTCCAACAGACTTGAACAGGATCGTCAGCAGGAAAAGGCCGGCCGCGGCAGATGCAAGCGTGAGTGTCGCAAGCGGAAGCGATCGGCTGCCCTTTGGCCAACCTGTTGTGCGGTAGACGTTTCCGAAGGCCAGCGACAAGGGGGTGACAAGTGCCAGGAGATACCAACCCCACGCGCCGGAAGCAGCCGTAGGTCCTGCATTGCGTGAAAACAGGATAAGGAGCACTCCGGCGAAGCCGACCGCCAGTCCCGCGCCTCGCACCAGACTCGGCCTTTCAAGGCCGATGGCATAGACGATTGCCAGCGTGATGACGGGTGCGAGGGATTGCAGGATCGCCGGCACGCCAGAGCCGGTCTGCGGAATGATGGCGACGAGCGTGCCGAAGGGAATGGAGAACGTGAGTTGTCCTGCAATCAGAGCGTAGCGCAGCTCCGATCCTTGCATCGGGATCGCCTCGCCTTTTGCACTCAAGATGATGAACAGAACAAGGCTCGCGCCGGCTGCGGAAATGCCGGCATAGACGATGGGCGAGATACCGTGGTTGCCCGCCAGCTTCGCAAGCGGGAAGATCAATCCGACGAAGCCTCCGGCCGCGAACAACAGCATTGCAGGTTCAAAGCGCCGCCAACCGGTTCCACCGTTCATCCTTGCCCCCAGGGATCTATGGGAAGGTCCAGTGTCGATCGCAGGACGGATTCGCACCATGCCGCAAAGCGCAGGAGTTCACGCTCGCCGTAGGGTTTGCCGACGATCCGGATCGCCGCGGGCAGTCCATTCTCCGTCAGTCCACAGGGAATCGAAATGGCAGGACAGCCACAAACCGTGATGGCAAAGCCAAGTGCAAGCCAATCGAGATAGGTCTGCAGTTCGACGCCATCGATGCGGTTTATAAATCGTTCGGCCACCGGAAATGGTTCCACCGGGGCTGTAGGTGCTATCAGGAAGTCGTGTTCATCGAGCAGTGTCAGCAGCGTTTGGTGAAGCATCGCGCGTTCGAGTTCTGCGTCCGCGATCTGCAACGCATTCAGCTTGAGCCCCTCTTCGATATTCCAGACGACTTCCGGCTTCAGCTTGTCGCGGTGATTGATGAGTGCGTCGCGTCTGAGTGCCGCAAACTGGAATGCCCGCAACGTGCGGAAGCAGGGATCCGACCCACGCAAGTCGAGTGCAGGCTGTTCGATGCCGAGGCCGGCATTTACAAGTCGCTCAAGAGCCTTACATACTGTGCGGTCAATCACCTGCGAAACACTTGCGAATCCCAGGTCCATGCTGAACGCAACCTTGGCTGGCCGCTGCGGCCACCGCGCCGACTGCCGGTAGCTGTCTCCGGACAGTGGCCTTGTAAGCGGATCGCGCGCATCGAAAGCCGCCATTCCGTCAAGCCCGAGAGCTGCATCTTCCACGCTCCGTCCCAGGGGGCCGATGACCGAAAGAACCTGATGCGGCAAGCGCGACGGTCCCTGGGGGATAATGCCGGGGCTCGGCCGCAATCCGACGATGCCACAAAATGCCGCCGGATAGCGCAGCGAACAGGCAAAGTCCGACCCTTGGGCGACGAAGGCCATCCCTGTGGCGACGGCGACAGCAGCACCTCCCGATGACCCGCCCGCGGACAGCGACGTATTCCATGGGTTCAGCGTGCGGCCAAAGACTTCGTTGAAGGTGTTGGCGCCCGCCTCGAACTCCGGCGTATTCGACTTCGCATAGACGATGCCGCCATGGTCTTCAATCGCTTCAACGAGATAGTCTTATCTCCTTGCAATATGGTCGGCATAGGCGAGCGATCCCCATGTGGTCCGCACACCGTCGACCTCATAGGAATCCTTGATTGGAACCGGCAACCCGGCAAGTGGACCGCGCTCGCGCATTGGCTTCGCTTCAAGCGCGCGTGCAGCTGCCCTCGCCCGCGGGAAGCAGAGCGTCGGCAGAGCATTGACCCGTGGGTTGATCTCCGTGACGCGGTCCTCTATCGAGGCGAGCACATCGAACGGTGACATCACGCCACGCGCGAGCAGATCGACGACAGCATAACCCGGCTGGGCCCAGATCGGCTTTTCCATCGAAGACCTCCCAGACTTCGTCTCTGTATCCATTTACTGGATACCATTTATGACATATGAATGGACGAACCGAACGGCATCGCGAATAAAGCAGGCCGGCCGTGGGGTTCGCAACAGGCGTGAACCGAAGGAGTGGAAGCAGCATGGCATCGAAGCCGAAGGCAACGGAGCACGTACCGGACACCGCCGACGATCCGAACGATCAGCTGCGCGGCATGGACCGGTCATTTGCCGTCCTCGAACACATTGCCTCGCAGCCGAGCCGCGTCGTCGACGTGACCAAGGTCCTGGGCCTGCCTTGGGCCACCGTTCACCGGACCATGACGCAACTCGAGAAAGCCAAGTTCCTCAGGAAAGACCCCGAGACCAACCGCTTCGAGATCGGACCCCGGCTCTGGCATATTGGTTCCGCCTATCTTTCCAACCACCGCGTCCTCAACGCGGCCATGTCCTATCTGAGCCAGTCCCAGAATATCGAAGGGATCGCAGTTCAGATCGTCGAGCGCATCGGGTTCCAATCCGTTGCCATCTATTCGGCCCAGAGACTTGCCGAGGACATCACCAAGGCACATCTCGGCTTTCACTTTCCGCTCCATTGCGGCTCGAAGGGCCAGGTGCTTCTGGCCTACGAAACGCCGGAGTTCATCGACGTCTATCTCAAGAGAAAGCTGGAGAAGCTCACCAACGAAACGGTGACCGACCCTGCACAGTTGCGCCTGATCCTCGAAGACATCCGAAAGAAGGGCATGTCTCTGACCATCGGCGACGTGCAACCCTTTACGGGCTCTATGGCCGCACCCATTCGCGAGGCTTCCGGGAAAGTTATTGCAAGCCTTTGCTATGTCTTCCGGAAGTCTCTCGCCCGCAACGAGAAACGGCTGGAGGAATTGCAGGACCGCATTATTCACACTGCTCACTCCATTTCCTTCGATCTCGGCTGGCGACCGGGCCAAAGCCGAGATCGTCAGATCACTTCTTCTTCTCCTCGTAGGAGCCTTGGAGATTGCTGAAGGTTTCGACCAGCGCGTCAACAACCGTCGCGATGAAAGCGGCACCGGCCTCCGCTGTTGCATAGGTCGGATCGCCGAAAATTGCGGCATGGCCCGCCTGCGGCCGCGGCCGCCGCATATAGGTGCGGGTGGGGTTGGTCGGCGCCACAAGGTCCCAGCCCACGGGTCCGTATTTGGCACCTGCCAGCCGGTCCATCTTGACGAGGTTCGGGCGCGTCGCGAGCTGGAACGCCGTTTCGAACTCGCAGCCGTGGCCCATGCCGCCGACAACCGACTTCCGCATGGCGTTGACCTTCGCCGCTCCCGGCTCCCAGTAGCTCACCGCCGAGACCTTGAAGGTGTAGGCGCTGTCGAGTTCATCGACGATGTGGCGCGCCACCGCGTCATTTGCGGTTCCGTTGGGGCGGTTGCCGTTCAGGATGATGAGATGCTCGAAGCCCTGCTTGACCAATGCGGATCCGATCTCAAACAACATCGTCTGGTAAGTGGGGATCGAGAGTGAGATCGTGCCCGGGAAATACTCGAACGTCTTGGAAATGCCGTAGGCGAGCGGCGGGGCCACGAGTGCGTTGATCCGCTGCGCCAGAAGCCAAGCGATATGCTCGACCTGATGCGTATCGGTATCGGTCGGCATGTGCGGCCCGTGCGCTTCGGTGGCGCCTGTCGGAATGATCGCGGCACGCTTGGCGGCAATCGCTTCGCCGACTTCCATCTGTGTCATGTATGAAATGCGGCATTCCATAGGGCTCTCCTCTTGATGTTTCCCCTCGACCGAGGTGGTTGTATTCATAGTCACAATGTGGATATAGTATCTATTAATTGAACACGATATGCTGAGAGATGCAAGAGCCCGTCATGGCCGGGCGCCCGAGGCAGGAAACCGCGATGGCCGAGCGTGAGAATGCTTTTCTGACCGACCTCCTTCAGGCGATCGCAGACCGGAGCCGCCGACTCTTCGGACGCAATGGTGACGGGGTGGCCGGTGGCGAAGTCTCCGCGAAATCCCTCGCCGAAGCGCTGCTCTCGACCCGTGGCGAAGCATCCGGGGTTGCCTTGGCCAGGGCCATTCTGGATCGCTGGAATCGGATGGGAGCCGAAGAACGCCGTGCATGGTTTGCCATGCTGGCGGATGAATTCGGACCCAACACTGACGAACTGGAATCGGCCGTCGCGGCCTGGACCAAGGCACGATCCCCCGTGACCGCGAGCAGGCTCCACGCAGCCGCCGAGCCACGGCGCCAAGAGTTACTTCGCCGCATCAATCTGGCACCAGGCGGCACGGCCACGCTGGTGAAGATGCGGGAAGCGCTTCTGCAGGAGATCAAAACTGACCCCGATCTTGCGACGGTCGATGCCGATTTCGCGCACCTCTTCGGGTCCTGGTTCAATCGCGGCTTCCTGCTGCTGCGCCGTATCGATTGGTCTTCGCCTGCCGACATTCTCGAAAAAATCATTCGCTACGAGGCTGTGCACGAAATCAAGAACTGGAACGATCTGCGCGGCAGGTTGAAGCCCGCAGATCGTCGCTGCTTCGCATTCTTCCACCCGCAGATGCATGACGATCCCCTCGTCTTCGTCGAAGTCGCTCTCACCAGGGGCATTCCCTCGGAGATTGGTGGTCTTATCGCAGAAGATCGGAAACCTATCCGAGACGCCGAAGCCGATACCGCCGTCTTCTACTCCATCTCCAATACACAGACGGGCCTCAGGGGTATCTCATTTGGCAATTTCCTCATCAAGCAGGTAGTTGAGGAACTCCTGCGCGAATTGCCCGGCCTGAAGACCTTCGTCACGCTCTCGCCAGTGCCTGGATTTGCGGCCTGGCTTGCCAAGGAGAGGACGCGGCTGGCGGCGGGTGAGCTCGGCAAAGTCAACGAGATCTTGTTTACCCACATGGATGAAGACAAGTGGCATCTGCACGAGCAAACCAGAACTGCGATTCAGCTGTCTCTCGAGCAGGCGGCGGCTTTCTACTTGCTCGACGAAAAGGCTGAAAACGGCAAGCCGGTTGACCCAGTCGCTCGCTTTCACCTGAACAACGGCGCGCGGCTCGAACGCATCAATTTCTGCGGCGATATTTCGCTCAAGGGTCTGAAGCAGGCTCACGGCATCATGGTCAACTATCTTTATAATCCCGGCACGATTGAAAACAATCACGAGCTCTATGCCAATGCTGGCGAAGTCGTCGCTTCTGCCAGCGTGAGAAAGCTGCTCGCAGCCGATGCTCCGGCATCGATCACCCGCAACATCCAGGCCCTGCTATCGCCACAGCGGCCGCAGCAGAAGAAGGAATTCCAGAAGTGACGTCCTGGTTCTACGCACCCGACGTCTCAATCCGCAATTTTCCAAGGCTCGTGCAGAAGCGGATGACGGCGCCCTCAAAGATATTCATCCGCGATGGAGAAGGGCGGAATTTCTCCTATGCCGATTACTGGAGTCTTGCGGGCCAAATGGCAAATGTACTCGCGAAGCAAAGTATCCGGCGCGGAGACCGTGTCGCGGTGCAGGTGGAAAAGAGTATCGAGGCATTGGTCCTTTTTCTTGCCTGCGCCAGGCTCGGGGCCGTGTTTCTTCCGCTCAACACGGCATATACGGTTTCGGAACTCGACTATTTCATTAGTGACGCAGAGCCCGCCATGGTCGTCTGCTCGCCTACGCGGACCGAAGCGATCGACGCGATCGCGAAGAAACATGGATGCCATGCCCTTCTCACTCTCGACGCTGAAGGTCGTGGCAGCCTCATGCAGGCTGCGAGTAGCCAGCCACGAACCTTCATGGATGCCCTGACCGATTGGGACGATCTCATCGCCATCCTCTACACCTCCGGGACCACAGGCCGATCCAAGGGTGCCATGCTCACCCATGGCAACCTCGCCTCGAACGCACTGACGCTCGCTGAAATCTGGCGGTTCACTGAACAGGATGTACTGCTCCACGCGCTGCCTATCTATCACACGCACGGGCTTTTCACGGCTTCGAACACTGTTCTGATGTCGAGCGGGACCATGATCTTCCGCGCGAAATTCGATGCAAACGACATCATCGCGCGAATGCCGCAGGCGACTACGATGATGGGCGTGCCGACCTTCTATTCGCGCCTGCTTCAACACCCCGGTTTCACCAGAGAATTGACGGCTCACATGCGTCTATTCGTTTCCGGCTCGGCACCACTCCTCGCCGAAACGCACCGGCAATTCTACGAGCGCACTGGTCATGCGATTCTTGAACGCTACGGCATGACCGAAGCCAACATGAATACGTCCAATCCCTATGCCGGAGAACGGCGCGCGGGCACCGTCGGACTTCCCCTGCCTGGCGTGGATTTGCGCATCACCGATCCCGCGACAGGTACACCCCTCCCACAGGGGGAAACCGGCATGATTGAGATCCGCGGTCCAAATGTCTTCAAGGGCTACTGGCGGATGCCGGAAAAAACCGCCGAGGAGTTCAAGCCGTACGGCTACTTCATCACCGGCGATCTTGGCCGCGTCGATGCAGATGGCTATGTGTCCATCGTCGGACGCGGCAAGGACCTCATCATCACCGGGGGCTTCAACGTCTACCCCAAGGAAGTGGAAGGTGAAATCGATGCCATTGAGGGCGTGGTCGAGTCGGCCGTGATCGGCATTCCTCATCCGAATTTTGGCGAAGGGGTCACCGCCGTGGTAGTGCTCGATGCAAATGGATCGCACCCCACCGAGCGGGACATCGTGCAAGCCCTCGAGTTGCGGCTCGCCAAGTTCAAGCTACCGAAACGCGTGATCGCAGTGGAAAGCCTGCCGCGCAACGCGATGGGAAAGGTGCAGAAGAAGGTCCTGCGCGAAACCTATGCCACGCTCTACAGCTAGGCTTTTCCGAACAGCTTCCCAAAATAAGACTTGAGCAAGAGCCACAACATTGTTCCGGCATTGATGCTTTGCGGCTGCGTCGATTGCGACGCCAAAGGCCTTTCGGGAACGGGATTGCCGACTGTACTCTCGACCGAGGCCAGTCGCGCCTCCACGTTCTTGACGAATTGGCCGATCAGGATTGCAGCCGTCTCGTTGATGACACCAGTCCTGCCGAACTGTGCGATCGGCCCAGAAAGCTGAAGATCCGCATCGATCACAACGGTCGTGACGCCATTGGTTTCAGCCAGCCGGTAATCGAGCAGCAACTTCGAGCGGCTGCCGCCGCGCTTGTCGACACCCTTGCCTTCGACATGGCCCGAGTGGTCCTCGGGTTTCGGTGTAACTGTTGCTTCGCCGTCAAAAAAGGCGTTGAAAGGGCCGAGTTTGATCCCCAATCGGCCGGCATAGATGCCACCGCCCTTGTTTTCCGTTAGCTCCGCACCCGGCATGCAGGTTGCGACCTGGGGAATATCCTGGAAAAGCTCCCAGACGGCTGGTAGAGGCTTGGATACGCTGAAAGACTGACTGATCTTCATTCTTCGCCTCTAGCCACACTCACCTCCGCAGATAGCTATTCGGCGGGTAGTGCATGCCAACCATGATCTGGATCGCTCCAGTTCTCGGGATATTTCACCAAGCCCTTCTTCTTCAAGCGGGCGAAATATTCCCCGCGATCAAACATTGGCGGCACACCTCGCTTCTTGGCAAGTTGCTGCCGTAGAGATTTCGTCGACTTGGAGTCGACTTGCCACTTTCGGCCCGACTTCTTCAACACGACACCATAGCGATCTCTTGCCTGCTTGCGCGAAACGTTGCCGCATTGGACATCATAGGCGACCCCTTCGACTTCCCGCTTCAACGGATCACCCCAGCCGCCGCCGCCGGTCGTGACGATGCGCACGATCGATCCGGCCTTGACCGTGACAGTATCGCACATTCCAGCGTAGATGGTTTCCTTGCCCTTCTTGTCGATAACCGAAACGCTGTAGTTCATGCCAGCCTTGCCACCGTTCACACCATAACACCCAAGAAGCGAACGATCCGCATTAGAGATCAGGCGGCATTCTTCAAGTGCTCGGATCTTCTTGTCATAGCCGAGGCCGCCGCGCCTCAGGCCGGCGCCGCCAGAATCCTCGCGCAGGGCCAGCTGTTCCACCATGATCGGATAGCGGGTTTCCGAGAACTCGGCCGGAAGATTCTTCGAGTTCGGAACGATGTGCACGACATCCGATCCATCCGCCCACGGACGCCCCGGGCTGCCACCGCCCAAAACCTCGCGGAACAAATAGAAGTCATGTCGCGTGCGCCCGCCTGTTAGCCCCCATATACGGATTGTCTCGTGGTCCGCGGGCATCCGGCCGCCAGTTGCCTTCGAAAGGCAAGCAGCAAAGACACCGAGTGAGCGCAACATCAGGAAGAAGCGCATGCCCGTCGGCTTGCCCTGGTTCGGCGTGATGAGTGTGCCCTTCTTCGGGAAGATGACGTCAATCACATCGAGAACACCCTCGTTCGAATCGATTTCTGCGGCACGCTCTGGTGAGCTTGCAAGCGACCGAAGTGCCGGCGCGAGCCACTTACGGAAATACCGGCCTTCGGCTTCGTCGAGTGCCCAATTGATGGGTCCCTTCGCTTCCGGATCTGTACCGTTAAAATCGAGAATGATCTTGTCAGGCGTCTTGGTCATCTTCAGACGAAGCGCATGAAGACGAGGAGCATCCACGCCATCGGCCTCGATATAGTCCTCGAAATGATACTCTCCATCCTTGATCTTTGGCAGGATTTCTCGCCGGAATATTTCTGCGGTGTTCTTCAGTATCTGATCAAACGCAGCCTCTAGCGTGTCGATCCCATAACGTTCCGCCAACGCCACGATTCGCCGTGAGCCGAGACGTGCCGCGCCTATCTCAGCATCGAGATCACCTGCAAGATGTTCTGAAAGCCGAGAATTGCGCGTGATAATTCTGAACGCAGCTTTGTTGAGTTTGCCCTGTTCATAGAGCTTGATCGGCGGAATGAGTACGCCTTCCATCCAGCTGTCCGTGGCATGCACGGGAAGGCTCCCGGGCACCGAGCCCCCCACATCGTCATGATGACCGAACACCTGGCTGAAACCGATCAGCCGTTCTCCATGGAAAATCGGAACAGTGGTGCAGAGATCGGGCACATGACCTATCGCACCGCAGGAATTGTAGGGATCGTTCCAGAAGAATACGTCGCCGGGATGAATGTCGCCCTCGCCGAAATACACGAAGACTGGCTCAACGATCGCAGAATAGGACCGCCCCGTCAGCTTGCGGCCCTTGGCGTCGAAGAGGGCTACCCGATAGTCGTGCTGATCGCGGATCATCGGCGAACGCGCCGTGCGCTCCACCGCCGCTTCGATTTCGAGCTCCGCGGCCCTGATTGTTCCGTGGATCACTTCGATCTCAATCGGACCGAGCTTCGTGCTCCCAGGCTTGTCCAGCATGTTGGCGATCTCCTCAATCCGTCTTTTCAAGAATTAGATTTTCGTAAGCGTCGGGTCTAACGATCCATGACCCTGGAACCACAACCGTCGAACCATATTCCTCAATGATCGCGGGGCCCTTGATCATTTGTCCTACAGCCAGCTCCGTACGATTGTAGAGCGGACAAGTCACCCATCCGGTCTTGCGCCAATAGACTTCCCGCATTCCGAAAGCTTCGGTCGCATTGCGCTGCGACTCGTTTTGTTTCAGCTTCGGTCGGTGTTGCATGCCGACGGCCTGGACACGCAGGTTGACGAGTTCGACGTCTTGCTGGCCTTCGTAGTTGAAACCGAAGGTTTGGTCATGCACAGCGTGGAACTGCTTCCACATGTAAGCGACGGCCTCTGCCCCAGATAGATTCATGGGGATATCGACCTGAACTTCATGCCCCTCGCCGAAGTAGCGCACATCCGCAGCCAGGTGGACGGCGACCTTTTTCTCCGGAATACCCTCGGCGCGGATGTCTTCGACGCCGGCGCGCGCGAGTTCTTCCCAGACCGTGACGATCTCGTCCACATCGGCCTTCGACTGCTGCCGTACCATTGTCTTGATGTAGTCGCGCCGCACGTCCGAGACATGCAAGCCAAAGGCGCAAAGGTTTCCAGGGTTCGGCGGCGAGATGATGGTCTTGATTCCGAGAAAATCTGCAACTTCACTGGCGAAAAGCCCGCCCGCACCGCCGAACGCCACCATCGCATAATTGCCGGGTTCACGCCCGCGCGAGGTCGTCACCTGCCGGATACCGAAGACCTGGTTCACGGCGGCAATTTCCAGAGCGCCGGCGGCAACCTCTTCCGCAGAAATGCCGAACTGGCGCCCGAGTTCTTCGTAGGCAGTCCTTGCGGATGCGAGATCGAGCTTGATTTCGCCACCGATGAGGCTTGCCGGAAGGCGACCCAGAACGATCGCGGCGTCAGTCACCGTCGGCTTGGTGCCGCCTTTGCGATAGCAAATTGGTCCCGGATCTGCCCCCGCACTCTTGGGCCCTACCTTGAGGCTGCCATAGGGATCAGTCCATGCGATTGATCCGCCGCCCGACCCTACGGTAACGATATCGAGCATGGGTGTCTTGACCGGATAGCTCTCCACCGAAGACGACGAGGTATACATCGGCTTGTAATTCTCGATGATCGCAACGTCTGTCGACGTTCCGCCAACATCGATCGTCAGTATGTCCTTGTAGCCCGCGAGTTGCGCCATGTGGATTGAGCCGAGAAGTCCTGCGGCGGGGCCCGAGAGCAACATCGTCACCGGCCGCTCGCCCGCAGTTGAATGCTTCACCACGCCGCCATTAGACTGCATGATGAGAAAAGGGATCGGTCCTGATTTTTCCCGGATCTTGTCGGCCGCACTCTGCAGGTATGTCTTGCAGTAGGGTTTCACCAGCACATCGATCAGCGTCGTCATCGCTCGCTCGTATTCTCGATATTCGGGGAGAACGACCGACGACAGCGACACGAAGACGTGAGGGAATTTCTTACGGATAAGTTCGCCGATCTGCTGCTCGTGAGTTCCGTTCGCGTAGGAATGGAGCAGACAGACGGCAATGCATTTGACGCCGTCTTCCACGAGTTCCTTGACAGCGGCAAGCGTCGTTTTCTCGTCGATGGGTTCAAGCTCGGAACCATCGAACTTCATCCTGCCCGGAACCTCGCGCACAAGATGCAACGGAACGAGCCGCGGCGGCTTCACCCAGAAGAAGGAATTGCCATAACCATCCGGCACCGACTGTCGCGCAATTTCGATCATGTGACGGAAGCCGCGCGTGACGATGAGACCCAAGCCGTCGAACTTGTGTTCGAGGACCGCATTGGTGGCCACCGTCGAACCATGCAGCAGCATGCTCACGTCTTCGGTCTTGCGGCCCACAACGCGGAGAACCTTCTCGACGCCATTCAGCAAACCGATACTTGGATCGGTTGGCGTCGATGGCGTCTTTACCGCGGTGATCTCACCGGTTTCATCATCGATGGCCACGACATCGGTAAATGTGCCACCGGTATCGATTGCAATGCGAAGTCCCATATGCGTCTCCAAATATCCATATAATGGATATGATGTTCATATTATGCACATAAGTTTGATTTCCGCAAGATGCTCCGGACTAACGAAGTGCCTAGCCGTGTTGACAAATTGTTTCATCCACAAGCGGATTGAGACGATGTGTATGAAGC
>CAYOZR010000031.1:0-25062 GCA_964408555.1 uncultured Aestuariivirga sp. | reverse complement strand
CCGCGCTGCAGATGGACATCAAGATCACCGGCATCACCGAGGAGATCATGAAGGTGGCGCTGTGGCAGGCCAAGGACGGCCGCATGCACATTCTGACCAAGATGGCGGAAGCGCTGGAAAAGGCGCGTCCCGGGCTTGGCGAACATGCGCCGCGCATCGAGACCTTGAAAATCCCCACCGACAAGATCCGCGAAGTGATCGGCACCGGCGGCAAGGTGATCCGCGAGATCGTCGAAAAAACCGGCGCCAAGATCGACATCCAGGACGACGGCACGATCAAGGTCGCATCCGCTTCGGGTGCGGCGATCGCCGCGGCGCTCAAGTGGATCAAGGGCATCGTGTCGGAACCGGAAGTGGGCGAAATCTATGACGGCAAGGTGGTCAAGGTCGTCGACTTCGGCGCCTTCGTCAATTTCTTCGGCGCCAAGGACGGCCTCGTGCATGTCTCGGAACTGGCGGCGCGCCGGGTCAACAAGGTCTCCGACGTGGTCAACGAGGGCGATGCGGTCAAGGTGAAGCTCCTCGGCTTCGACAACCGCGGCAAGGTCCGCCTGTCGATGAAGCAGGTGGACCAGACGACCGGCGAGGACCTGTCGAAGAAACAGGCCGAAGAAGGCCAGGTCGAACAGCCAGCCGACGCCCAGGCGGACTGAAGCGCAACGCCATACGGATTATGAGGCGCGGGATTTTTCCCGCGCCTTTTTTGTTTGCATCCCCGTCATCCCGGCCCCGGATCGGTGTCCGGGGTAAACTCCAGCCGGAACCCACGGCGGGGGCTTGGACCGGTTCATCGGCTGAGAGTATCGTCGCCGTGAGACATGGGTCCCGGCTTTCGCCGGGATGACGGACGCGGAGAGACAAGTGCATACCCTGATCGCCATTCCCGCCCTCGGCTGCGACGACAGGCTCTACGAGAAGATCGCGGCCGGGCTCGGCGATCTCGTCAGCCTACGGACGATCATGGCGGACAAGGACCGCCTGGCCGCCTGCGTGGAGCAGGTTCTGGCCGAGGCGCCGGAGCAGTTCATCATTCTCGGTACATCGTTCGGCGGGCGGGTGGCGATGGAGGCGGCACTCGCGGCGCCCGAGCGCGTGAAGGGGCTCGTCGTCATCGGATCGAGCGCGGGTGCGACACCCGACCGGGCGGCGGGCCTCAGGCGCTCGGAGCGGCTGCGCGGCGGCGAGTTCGAGACGGTGATCGGCGAAATGGCGGCGATGATCGCGCATCCGCCGGGACCCGATGGACCGGCAACGCGCGATGCCTTCATCGCCATGGCGCGCCGGCAGGGGGCGGAAGTGGCGGCGCGGCAGTCGGACGCGCTGGCCTGGCGCGAGGACCTCACTCCGAGGCTCGGCGAGATATCGTGTCCGGCGCTGATGCTGTGGGGGGCGCAGGATCAATTCGTCGCCGCCAAGGAGGGCTTGCGGCTGTCGATGGCGCTGCCGCACGGGCGCTATGCCGAATTGCCCTCCTGCGGGCATTTCCCATCGCTGGAAGCGCCGGATGAAACCGCCGACACGATCCGCAACTGGCTGGCCGACACCGGCCTCATTTGAGGCTTACGAGATATTCGGCGATGGCCGCGATGTCGGCCTCGGGCAGCTTCGATAGGTTGGTCTGCACCTGACCCATGCCGCCGGCGGAGATATTCTTGTAGCCGAAGACCTCGCCGAATTGCAGGGCGGTGGCGAGATCCTTCACATCCTTGTAGCGGCCGCGGCCGATGAGATCGCGCTGAGAGGGCACCTTGTCACCGGAACCGTCCGGGTGGGGGCCACCCGCAAAGGCCCTGGCATTGTCGCGGACCATGAAGAGGTTGCGTGGCGTGTGGCATTCGGCGCAATGGCCGGGGCCGTTCACCAGATAGCTGCCGCGATTCCAGCTTTCGCTCTGCGTGGGGTCGCGCCGCCAGGCGGCGGTATCGAGGCCGATCAGCTTCCACAGGCCGATGCCGCGCCGCGGAAGCAACGCGAGCGGCAGGCCGGCTTCGCGCCGCGGCGATTTCACCGGTGCAAGGGTTGCCAGATAGGCCTTGATGTCGAGCACGTCTTCCATGCGCATGGCGGCATAGGAGGTGTAGGGAAAAGCCGGAATGTAATGGCGGCCATCCGGCGAAATGCCGCGCTGCACGGCATTGACGAACTGGATATCGCTCCAGCGGCCAAGGCCGGTTTCGGGATCGGGCGTCAGGTTGGGCGGATAGAGCGTGCCGATCGGCGTCTTGAGCGGCGTGCCGCCGGCGGGCAGGCCCACGTCCACGTCTTTCAGGTCCGGCGCAGGCTTGTGGCAGGAATAACAGCCGCCGGCATTGTAAAGCCTTTCACCATTAGTGAGGTCCGCGGTGTGCCGCGGCAGCGCCGAAGCATCAAGCGGGTGCGGCGCGCTCAACAGCCAGAAAGCGACGAGTCCCAGCGCCGCGAGCAGCGCCAGGATCGAAAGATTGCGTTTCGAGAAGAGTCTGGAGATCACTGCTCCTTCGGCCGGCGGAATTTCTCATGGCAGCCCTTGCAGGAGTTGCCGAGAGCCACGAAGGCGGCCTTGAAGGAGGCTTCGCCGGTGGTGGCGGCGAGATCGGCAATGGCTGCGCCGAAGGCCTGGCCGGCGGCCTTGAAGCCGTCCGGATCGCTCCAGATTTCCGGCTTGGCCCAAGTCTCCACCTTGTCGCCCGTGGCGCTGTCGGGCGCAAAGGGATTGGCGGTCTTGGCGGTTTCCCAGGCTGCGTTCATGGCATCGAGGCTCGCCGTGACGACGGCGGCATCATAGGGGGCTTCGCCCTTCATGATGGCAACCAAGGGGCCGACGGCCTTGCCGCGCGCCTTCATCAGGGTCTGCCGCGCCGTGATCTCGTCGTCGGGGCTAGCATAGGCCAGAGTTGCGCCGAGCCCCAGAACAAGTGCCCCCGCAATTGCAATCTTGAACAGTTTTCCAGACACCATCGGCCAACTCCTCCGTTTGTGTGGTGAAACGACCGGGGGAATTCCCCGCATCGATGCTACGCTGGGATCTTAGCGTTGCGTCCATCACAATTTTGTGTCGCGTGAGCCTAATCGCGGGGCTTGACAGGCCCCGGCGCGATTAAGGCTAACGCGGATTTTTTCGGTGAACGGCCGATGAACCCGCCGTTTTGTTCCAGTTCACAGCGTCCGGTTTAGGGTTTGCTAAGGCTGGGCGAAATAGTCTCGCGCAGCCGGGGAAACGACAACAGGATGGAGGCGGGTGCGATGAGTAACGGTCAGGCCGGATTGCCGATGAACCCCAAGCCGCGCGCACCGCGGCTGAGTCCCGAACTCAACGAACTGCTGCATATGCTCGACGCCCTCGAAAACCAGGTTTCCACCGCACCGCTTAAGACCGCCAGGCAGGGCTGATCTGGGTTCGGGACCCATAAATGGTTGAGTCGATGCGTTGTGCGGAACTGGGCCTGGATGCGTACTCCGAACTCACATGAGACATTTGCGGATGTAGCAACCTGCCGTAACGCAGCATAGTCCGCCTTTACAGGCGGCTAAAGGCTCACTTCACCGAGGGCCGGTCCGAGGCTATCCAGCGCAACAAAATCAAGTCCTATCGATGGCCTATAGACGTGCAAGAGACGTCCGGCAATCAGCTCAGGCCTGCAATTCAGCCAGCAGCTTCTCGAGCAGATCCATGCCGGCGCCCCAGCCCTTGTTCAGGCCGGCAATCGCTCCGGCGAAACAGGCAATCTCAGCCTTGCTCGCCTCATGTGGCACCCAGGTCAGGCGCAGCTTGGTCTTGCGGCCATCTTCCTCAAATGTCACCGTCGTCAGCAGCACAAGCGGCCAGTCCGCCATCATGGGAGAGGCAATGATATTCCAGGCCGCATCCGAAGAAGAGTGCAACCAGACCAGCCGCGCGGGCGGCGTCACCTCGGTGTACTCAACCCGTTGATACATGGACTTGCCGCCCCATTGCATTTCGACGAGCCACAGGCCGCCGGGTTTCAGATCAAGGCGATGGACAATGGTCTTCACATTCGGCCCGTACCAGCGCGGCAACAGCTTCGGATCGGTCCAGGTCTTCCACACCAGCTCGCGCGGCGCATCGAATACCCGCTCCAGCACATAAGTCGGCAGGTCAGTCATCTTTAGACTCCCATTGTCTTTTTTAGCCGATCCAGCCTTTGCTTTCAGCCCGCCTTGCATACCAGATGAGGAATGCCGCCACCGCAATGGGCATCACAACAATAAGAACGATATCTGAGGGACTGAAGTTGACAGGCAAATTGGCCATACCGAAATAAGAGAACATGTGCACAACCATGCCGATGAACGATGCAATCATCAGATAGGACGCTGCCCTTTTCCGGAGCAGGAGCAAAAGACAGCCCAGCGCGCCACCGAAAACGGCGAGCGCAAAAGCTGCCGTGGCCCAGGTTGGCCGACCTTCGGCAATCGCGCGATGTAATTCGGGCATGGCAGCAAGATTATCCGAATTCATCTGCCAAAGCAGATTCATGACGCCCACAGCATTCCAGAGCAAAGCAACCGCGCCAATTGCCCAGAAGCTCCAGTGAACATCGCCAACGGTCTTGTCGTTCATCATTTCACCTTCTTCTGTTTGTGCGAGTTGCCGATTTCACAACACCTTCGGTCTTTTTCAATTCTTCCAACAAGCCATCGAGTCGATCGAAGCTCGACGACCAGAATTGTTTGAACTCTTCGAGCCAACTCACCGCCGCCGCCATCGGCTCGGCCTTCAGGCGCGCCGGCCTGCGCTGTTTGTCGACATCGCGCTCGATCAACCCCGCCTGTTCCAGCACTCTCAGATGCTTGGACACCGCCGGCTGGCTCATCTCAAAGGGTGCCGCAATCTCATTCACCGATGCCTCGCCGGCCGCCAGCCGCGACAGGATCGCCCGCCGGGTCGGATCGGCGAGCGCGGCAAAGACCGCGTCGAGGTTCTGAGATTTTGTTGTATAACCAATCAGTTCCATAACTTAGTGGTTATATATAAAAACCACCGTTGTCAACCGATAATATGAATTCGTATTTCTTAGCCGATTCGGCGAGCTTCTCGCTCTACCGAGCTACACCACGACAGGGGACACGACCTGACCTGGAGTCTGGATGACCGGGTCGAAACCCGGCCATGGAGAGAATAATGGCGGGTTGCTTCAATCTCGGACGGAAAGACCCTAGATACTCTCCTCCAGAGCCGATATCGCCGCGTCCGCCGCCTGACCGATTGCTGTTACCAGGGCCTCGGCTTCCTCAACATCGGCGATCCCGTCCAGTCGCGCGGCCAATGCGGCGAGCCGGGGCGCCGCAAAGGTGACGGCGAGGCCGCGCAATTTGTGGGCATAGAAAGCGAGCGGTCCCGTTTCCCGATGGCGGACGATGCGGGCGATATGGCGGACGCAATCGGCGATGTCGCGGCAGGCGACGCCGACCAGTTCCGCCCAGACGCCGACGGGAAGTCCCGACTTCAATCCGGCGATGGCCGTTACCGACAGGTCGGGGTGGGTTTCGAACAGGACGGGCCGCCGGGCCGTGGCCTTGCGGGCGAGAGCGGCCTGGACGGCCGCATGCAACTCATTGCGGTTGGCGGGCTTCGGCAAAGCCACATCGAAGGTTCCGCGCCAGGCGAGCGATTGGGTCGTATCGGCCAGGAAGGCGGATAGCGCCATCAACGGCGTGCGGCCCGGCGCACCGCCGAGATTGCGGATCGAACGGGCCGCGGTGATGCCGTCCATGACCGGCATTTCGATGTCGAGCACGATCAGGTCGAAAGTCTTGGCACTGGCGCAGTTGAGAGCTTCCTCGCCGTGTTCGACGGCGTCGACGTCGCAGCCCATGGCCTTGAGCATGGCGGAGGTGACGACCCGCATGGCGACGGAGTCTTCGGCAAGCAACAGCTTCGGGCGGCTACCGTCCGGCCGCTTCAGGCTCAACGGCCTGGCCTCGTTCTTTGCGGCACCCGCGGCGGCGCGATAACCCATGTCTTATCCCGGAATCGACTCAACTGACCGATGCCGACGCTAGGGGGCTTATGGTTTGCAAATGGTTGCCGGATTGATGAAACTTTTCGCTAATGACTAATGGGGGGTTAAGCCTACTTGGTGCCGAACATGCGGTCGCCGGCATCGCCGAGGCCCGGAACGATGTAGCCGTGATCGTTCAGATGGCTGTCGATGGCGGCGGTAAAGATAGGAACGTCCGGATGAACCTCATTGAAATGGCGGATGCCTTCGGGGGCCGAGAGCAGGCAGACGAAGCGGATGTCCCTGGCGCCTTTCTGCTTCAGCCGCGTCACGGCGGCCGAAACCGAATTGCCGGTCGCCAACATGGGATCCACCACAATCACCAGCCGCTCGGCGATATCCTCCGGCACCGTCATGTAATATTCGACCGGCTGCAGCGTCTTGGGGTCGCGGTAGATGCCGATATGGCCAACCCGGGCCGAGGGCATCAGGTCGAGCATGCCTTCCAGCAGCCCGTTGCCGGCCCGCAGGATCGAAACGATGACCAGCTTCTTGCCCTTGAGGATCGGCGCTTCCATCTCGGCCAAGGGGGTTTCGATGGTCTGGGTCGTCATCGGCAGATCGCGCGCCACCTCATAGGCGAGCAGCAGGCTGATTTCGTGCAGAAGCTGGCGGAAGACGGCGGACGGCGTGTGCTTGTCGCGCATCAGCGTGAGCTTGTGCAGGATCAGCGGATGATTGACGACCGTCAGGTTCTTCGGCAAATCGGACTTGGCCATGGCGGGACTCCCTTGGGGTTTCCGTCGTTTCCGCGATCCCGGCGGCAAACTCAAGGCCGGGAGAAAATCATCCACCGATTTGAATATTGCCCTTGAACCAGCCGCGGCAATTATTTATATCGTAACAATTATCGTTACAAATAGGTTCGGCCATGACCCAGACCGCCAATCCCATTCCTGCCGGCACCCGCATCGGCCACGTCCATCTCAAGGTTTCCAATATCGAACGGGCGCTGGCCTTCTATTGCGGGGTGCTCGGCTTCGAACTGCAGCAGCGCTATGGCGCCCAGGCCGCCTTCATCTCGGCCGGCGGCTATCACCACCACATCGGCCTCAATAGCTGGGAAAGCGAAGGCGGCTCGCCGCCGCCGCCGGGCACGACGGGGCTCTATCATGTTGCTGTTCTCTACCCCACCCGGGCCGATCTCGCCGATGCGCTGAGGCGGCTGGCGGCCGCCAAGATCCCGCTCGACGGGGCTTCGGATCACGGCGTCTCGGAAGCCCTCTATCTGCACGATCCCGATCACAACGGCATCGAACTCTATTGGGACAAGCCGCAAGCGCAATGGCCGCGCAATGCCGATGGCGGCTTCGCCATGGTGACGCGGCGGCTCGATCTCGAAGATCTCGTCAAACAAGCCACGTGAAGGGGACGGAGACCACTTCCAAGGCAGGCATGCGGCGGAGATCGCCGCCAAGCTGACGAAATGGTTCCCGGGACCCGGCCGGCGGCCGCCATGGCCGCGGGAAGCAGAGCCTCGCGCCGCACCTTCTTGCACGATACTCTCCATACGTTCTCTCGGGCCACACCACCGACCGGGACGGGACCCTGCCATGTTCCGGGTGAGTCCCAATGCGCTAGACATCGGAATAAAGGCACAATAGATTGCGACTCAATCACTGAACGGTTTCCATCCATGATCACAGCGGCCCAACCGCGGGCGTCGCGCGCATTGCTCGGTATCAATCAGCAGAGGCTGGCGGGCGACCTGGTGGGAGCGTCGCCGCCAGCCATACAGCGCGGGGAAGCGAGGCCGCAAAATGTCCGCGGCGGCGGGCGAGGCGTCCGCCGCAAGAGTCCGTCCACATGACCGCCACCCCGACCTTTCCCGGCCTGCATTTGGGATTGTTGCTGTTGGCCATCGGTGTCTACGCCGTCGCAGCCATCGGCGCGGCGATCTTCCATCGGCGTGGCCTGGCGGCGGTCTACCCGGCTTGCATGGCCGCCGCCGCCGTTGCCACAGTTGTGGATATCGCGGCGCTCATCGGCTCGATCGGCGCCGATTTCGGATTGCCGCTGGGCTTGCCGTCGATCGGATTGCACTTGAGGCTCGACCCGTTGTCGGCTTTTTTCGGCATCGTCGTCAATCTCGGCATCCTGACGGCATCGCTTTATGGTACGGGCCTCGACCGCCGCCACGATCTGAACCCCCGCATCGAACCCTTCATTCCGGCCTTCGCGGCGGCGATGAATCTCGTGCTCATCGCCGATGACGCATTCGCGTTCTTGTTCAGCTGGGAGCTCATGTCGCTTTCGTCATGGGCGCTGGTGGTGGCCAGGCACCAGGATGAAGAATGCCGCCGGGCGGGGCACGTCTATCTTGTCACGGCGGCAATCGGCACCGCTTCCCTTCTCTTCGCATTCGGCGGAATGGCGGGGGTGTCGGGCAACTATGCCTTCGAGGCGATGAGGGGAACAGCGCTCGGTCCCGTCGTTTCCGGTCTCGTGCTTGCGGCGACGCTGATCGGAACCGGATCGAAGGCCGGCATTGCGCCGCTTCACGCCTGGCTGCCGCTGGCGCATCCCGCCGCACCCAGCCATGTCTCGGCTCTGATGAGCGGGGTGATGACGAAGGTTGCCATTTATGGACTCATCCGCATCGTCTTCGACCTGTTGGGCAGCCCCGCGTGGTGGTGGTCGCTGCCGCTCCTGCTGCTCGGGGCCGTTACCGCGGTTCTCGGACTTCTCTATGCGTTGTTCGACAGCGACGTGAAGCGGATGCTGGCCTATTCCACGGTGGAAAACGTCGGCATTATCTTTGTCGGGCTGGGGCTTGCGTTGGCGTTCAAGACGACGGGTCTGGCCAGCGCCGCCGCCGTCGCCATGGCGGCATCGCTGCTGCATGTCCTGAACCACTCATGGTTCAAGTCCCTGTTGTTCCTCGGCGCGGGCGCGGTTCTGCATGCAACCGGCCGGCGGGATTTCGGAGGACTCGGCGGCCTGATCCATCGCATGCCGGTCACCGCCGCCCTGTGGCTGGCCGGCGCGCTCTCCATTTCCGCCCTACCGCCCTTCAACGGCTTCGTTTCGGAATGGCTATTGTTCCAGGCCGTGCTGACCGGACCGAGCTTCCCGGAGCCGGTTCTTCGCTTCCTGTCTCCGGCGGTCGGCGCGATGCTGGCGCTTGCCGCGGCACTTGCCGCGGCATGTTTCGTCAGGGCCTTCGGCATGATCTATCTGGGGCGGCCGCGCAGCAGCGCAGCAACGCAGGCGCATGAAGCATCGAAGCCGCAGCAGGCCGCCATGGCCGTTCTTGCCGCATTCTGCCTGCTGGGCGGGCTGTTCGGCGGCGTCACGATCTCGCTCATTCAGCCTCTGCTGCAGCTGCTGACCGGATCGCCGATGCAAGGCGCGAACAGCGGACCAACGCCGTTCTCGCTGGTTGCTTTCGACGCGGCGCGCAGCATCTACGATGCACCGACGATCGCAATTTTCCTGCTGATTTCGGGAACGCTCACGACACTGCTGGTGCACAGGCTGTCGGGCAGGCTGGTGCGGCGCGGCGCGGCGTGGGACTGCGGATTCCCCGACCCATCGCCCATGACGCAATACACGGCGTCGAGTTTCAGCCAGCCCTTGAGACGTGTCTATGGCACTTCCGTCTTCGGAGCCGCCGAAGAGGTCGACATGCCGCCTCCCGGCGATCTTCGCCCGGCGCGCCTCACGGTGCGCGTGCACGACTATGTCTGGGAATTCCTCTATCAGGCCCCGGCGCGGGCCGTCATCGCTCTTTCCGAGCGGATGAACGTCCTGCAGTTCCTGACGATCCGGAGTTATCTGGTCCTGATGTTTTCCGCGCTTCTTGTGCTTCTGGTCATCGCGGCGGTGTGGTTCTGATGCGCGACACCCTGATTCTTCTCATCGGACAGACGATGCAGATGTTCCTGGTGCTTTTGGTGGCGCCGGCGGCAACCGGGGTGACGCGGCGGGTCAAGGCCCGATTCATGCGCCGGCAAGGAGCGCCGGTCATCCAGCCCTACCGCGATCTCGTCAAGCTCATGCGCAAGGAAGTCGTCATGGCGGACAACGCCTCGTGGTTCTTCCGTTCGGCGCCGTATGCGATTTTTGCCTTTACCTGGGTCGCGGCGGCGCTGGTGCCGACCTTCGCCTCGGGTCTGATGTTCAACTGGGCGGCCGATGTCGTGGCGCTTGTCGCGTTGCTGGGCGCGGCGCGGGCACTGCTGGCCCTGGCGGGCATGGATATCGGAACCAGTTTCGGCGGCATCGGTTCGTCGCGCGAAATGATGATTGCCACGCTGGCGGAACCCGCCATGCTGCTCGTGGTGCTGACCATGGCTCTGATGGCGGGCACGACGCGCCTGCCCGGGGTCGCCGAACATTTCATCTCGGCGCCGATCACGGTGCGCGTCTCGCTGGCGCTCGCGCTGGTCGCGCTGGTCATCGTGGCACTGGCCGAAAATGCCCGCATCCCGGTCGACAATCCGGCGACGCATCTCGAGTTGACCATGGTCCACGAGGCCATGGTGCTCGAATATTCCGGGCGTCACCTCGCCATGATCGAGGTGGCCGCCCAGTTGAAGCTGGTTCTCTACATCTCCCTGATCGTCTGCCTGTTCCTGCCATTCGGCATGGCATCGGCCGACACCGGTCCGGCCGCGTGGCTCGCCGGTATCGCGGTCTATCTCGTGAAGCTTGCGATCGGCGCCGTAATGCTTGGCGCATGGGAAGTGAGCATCGCCAAGATGCGGGTGTTCCGGGTCGGCGAATTTCTGGGCGGCGCATTCGTCTTTGCCTTCCTCGCCATTCTTCTCGCCTTCGTGACGCGCGAGGTGCTCAAATGAACCAGGCCCAAGCCTATGACGTCTCGCATCTTCTCGCCGGCATGATGCTGGTCGCCAGCTTCGCCTTGCTCTACCAGGACCGCATCTTCGCCGTGCTGAATATTTTCGCCGCGCAGGCGATCCTGCTTGCCATGGCGGTGGGCTGGGACGCCTGGGCGCAGCAGCGGCCGCATCTCTTCATCACGGCGGCACTGGCGCTCGGCCTCAAGGGCATCGTCATCCCAGTGGCGCTTCACAAAATGATCGTGCGCCTCGGCGTGCACCGCGATGTCGAGCAGGTCGTGGGCGTGGGCAAGACGCTGTTGCTGGGCCTGGCGCTGACGTCGCTGTCGCTGCTGCTGGTTCTCAAGATCACGGCGGCGGCGGAATCCTTCACGCGCGAAGGCCTGGCGCTGGCGCTGGCCATCATCCTGCTCGGCCTCCTGATGATGATCACGCGGCGCAACGCGGTGACCCAGATCGTCGGCTTCATGTCACTGGAGAACGGACTGATCCTCGCCGCCACGGGGGCGCGCGGCATGCCGCTCGTCGTCGAGGTCAGCGTCGCCTTCTCGGTGTTGATCGCGCTGTTCGTTTTCGCCGTCTTCGTGTTTCGCATCCGCGAGCGTTTCGACAGTGTCGACATCGAGGCCCTCGAAAACGTCAGGGGCGACCGCAAATGACGACGTCCGTCGCGCTGGTCATCGGCATTCCCTTCGTCGCGGCGGCCGTCCTTGTGCTGGTGCCGGGCTACAAGGCTTCGGCGATCGGTGCCGTCATCGCCATGCTGGCGACATTCGCCGCGGGACTTTCGCTGCTCGCCGCCCCGCACGAGGCCGGCAGCTACTTCATCGTCGACGACGTGAACATCCTGTTCATTATCCTCAATACCCTAGTCGGTTTCACGACATCGGCGTTCAGCGCCAGCTATATCGGCCATGAAATCGAAACGGGGAAGCTGACACCGCTGTTCGTGCGCTTCTATCACGCCATGTTCCTGGGCATGATGGGTGCCATGAATCTGGCGCTGACCGCCAATAATATCGGCCTCCTGTGGGTCGGCCTCGAACTTGCGACCCTGATCACCGTCATCATGGTCGGCATTTACCGTACGCCGGCGGCCATCGAGGCGGCGTGGAAGTATTTCATTCTCGGCAGCGTCGGTATCTCGCTGGCGTTCTTCGGCACCATTCTCATCTATCTCGCCGGGCAGAAGGCCTTGGGCGAGGGTGCTCCAGCCATGACGTGGAGCCTCCTGCTCGCCGCCGCGCCGCAGCTCGATGCCTCGCTGCTGAATCTCGCCTTCATCTTCCTGCTGATCGGTTACGGCACGAAGGTGGGCCTGGCACCGCTTCACGCATGGCTGCCCGACGCGCACGCCGAGGGCCCCACACCCATTTCCGCGGTGCTCTCGGGATTGCTTCTCAATGTCGCGCTCTATGCGCTGCTCCGCTTCAAGATGATCGTTTCGGCCCATCCCGCGGCCATCGATCCGGGTCCGGTGATGATCGTCATGGGCCTTATCTCGCTGATCTTCGCCGCGTTCATGCTCTATCAGCGGCGCGACATCAAACGGCTTTTCGCCTATTCTTCGATCGAACACATGGGGCTTATCACCTTCGCCTTCGGCATGGGCGGGCCGCTGGCGAATTTTGCCGGCCTGCTGCACATGGCCATGCACAGCCTGACCAAATCGGCCATCTTCTTCGCCGTCGGTCATATTGCACAGGCCAAGGAGAGTCAGCGGCTTGCCGACATTCGCGGCCTGAGCGTCACGCATCCCGCCCTGGCCATCGGACTTGCCGCGGGCGTGCTGGCCATTTCCGGCCTGCCGCCCTTCGGGGTGTTCATGAGCGAGTTTCTCATCCTCACGACCACATTCGCGCGCCAGCCCTGGCTGGCGTTGTTGCCGGCCTTCGGGCTACTCGTCGCCTTCGGCGCCCTGCTCTTGCGGTTGCAGGGGGTGTTGTTCGGCGAGCCGTCGAGCCCGTCTCATAAAGTTCACGCCTCGATCCTGCCACTGGTCATGCATCTGACGCTGGTGCTGATCGCCGGCATCTATTTGCCGCCGACCCTGGCCGGCTGGCTTCAACGCGCAGCCGAGCTTCTCAGATGACGGCGGCACCCGCGTTAGATATCGCTGGGCTTCTCGGCGGCAAGACGGCCGGGGTGGACGGTTTTCACCGGCTGAAGGTCAATGAACGCACCTGGCATGGGTTGGCGGCCGGCTGTGCGGCGGGTCACCAGGATCTTGGCGGCATGTGGTTCGATTCCGGCGCGATCCAAATGCTACTCTTCAGCGAGCCACAAAAGACAAGGGCCATCGTGGCGCTTGCGGCCGGCACCGGCGTTTACCCTTCGGTCGGGCGCCACCACGCCCCGGCCATCAGGCTGGAGCGCGCATTGCGCGATCTCCATGGAACCGATCCGCAGGGGCTGCCCGACACGCGCGCCTGGCTCGATCATGGCGTCTGGCCCGCGGCAGCGCCCGGTCAAAAACCCGGCAAAGGTCCGGCAAGAGCCTATGAGTTCCTGTCCGCCGAGGGTGACGGGCTGCATCAAATTCCCGTCGGTCCGGTGCATGCAGGGATCATCGAACCGGGACACTTCCGCTTTACCGCCAACGGCGAGACCATCGTCCGGCTGGAGGAGCGGCTCGGTTATGCCCACAAGGGAATCGAGGCGCTGTGCAAGGGTGCCGACATCGACCGGGCCGCGCGGGTGGCGGCGCGTATTTCCGGCGACAGTACCGTGGCCTATTCCTTTGCGTTTGCGCGCGCCATCGAGGCGGCGCTCGGCTGGCCGGTGCCGCGACGCGCCGAAATCCTCCGTGGCATCATGGCCGAGCTCGAGCGCCTGGCCAATCACATCAACGATGTCGGCGCCATCTGCAACGACGCCAGCGTGGTGGTGTTGCATGCCCAATGCGCGCTCTTGCGCGAGCAGATACTCCAGGTATCGAAAGGCTGCTTCGGTCACCGGTTGATGATGGACTGCATCGTTCCAGGCGGTGTTTCCGGCGATCTTACGGCGGACGGCCGCGGCGCCATCGAACAACTGCTGAAGCACTGCGCCAAACATTTCGCGGCCGTCGTGCACGTCTATGACGAGGCTCCGTCGCTACAGGACCGAACCGTGACGACGGGTATTGTGCGTCCGGCGCTTGCCGCCCAATTCGCCGCCGGAGGCTATGTCGGCCGTGCGTCCGGGCGGAAATTCGATACGCGCGCGGCCTTCCCTTACGCGCCCTATGACCTGTTGAAGTTCGCCATGGCGGGCCGCATCGAGGGCGACGTCGATGCGCGGCTCATGATCCGCGTGGACGAAGTCAGATCGAGCATCGATCTCATCGGGCAGATGCTGGAGCTTCTCGAAGCCGGACCCATACGCGGCCCCGCGCCGGCGCCGAGAGCCGGCGAAGCCGCCGCGACGATCGAGGGGTTTCGCGGCGACATCCTCATCAGGCTTCGTCTCGACAAGCGGGGCCGCGTCGCGCATTTTCATGCGCGCGATCCGTCATGGTTCCAGTGGCCGCTGCTCGAGGCGGCCATCGAGGGCAACATCGTCGCGGATTTCCCGCTATGCAACAAATCCTTCAATTGTTCCTATTCAGGACACGACATGTAGGTCCATCATGCGTTCACTCTTGCTGCGAGCACTTGTCGAAGGCCCGGCGGTAATAGATCGCCCGAAACCGGATGCCGCTTCGGTGGCGGAACTGGCACGCGCCTTGGCGAACAAGTCCCGCCAACGCCTCGGCCGATCGCTGGCCATCCGCGAGGTTGACGCCGGTTCGTGCAACGGCTGCGAACTCGAGATTCATGCCCTCAACAATCCCGTCTATGACGTCGAGCGCTTCGGTCTGAAATTCGTGGCATCGCCCCGTCATGCGGATGTCTTGCTGGTCACCGGCCCGGTAACCTGGAACATGCGGCAGGCGCTTGAGCGGACCTATGCCGCCACACCGGAGCCCAAATGGGTCGTCGCCGCCGGCGACTGCGCCAAGAACTGCGGCGTCTTCGCCGGCAGTTATGCTTGCGTCGGCCCGGTTTCGGCCGTACTTCCGGTCGATCTTCACATCCCCGGATGTCCGCCGGCGCCACTCGACATTCTCAAGGGGTTGCTGGCACTGATCGAAGCTTCCAGTGCTTAGGGAGACGCCGATGCCTTTGCCGAAACGCCTCATCGAGGGTTACGAGAAATTCCGCAGCGGGCGCTATGCCTCGGAGGCCGAGCGCTATCGCCGGCTGGGCGAAGGGCAGCAGAAACCGTCGATCATGATGATCGCCTGTTGCGATTCGCGCGCCGCGCCGGAAACCGTGTTCGACGCCGGGCCGGGAGAAATCTTCGTGGTCCGCAATGTTGCCAATCTGGTGCCGCCCTACACGCCCGACGGCGGCCACCATTCGACAAGCGCCGCCCTCGAATTCGCGGTGCTCTCGCTGGGCGTCAGGCATGTGGCGATCATGGGGCATGGCCGTTGCGGCGGCATCCACGCCGTGACCCGTCCCGGTAGTCCTCTGACCTCCACCGATTTCATCGGCAGCTGGATGCGGGCGGTCAAGGACGTGGCCCGCATCGTGCCGCGCGATGACGCCATGACGGATGGCGAACACGAGCGCCACATCGAACGCGCCTCGATCGAGCATTCGCTCGCCAACTTGCGCACCTTCCCGTGGATCCGGTTGAAGGAAAACCGCGGCGAGCTTTCGCTGCACGGCGTATGGTTCGATATTTCCCTGGGTGAGCTGCATGTCTATGACGAAGATACGGCCGAGTGGGCGCCGCTACAGGTGCAAAGCCGATGAATGAGGCCCAGCCGCTGTCAGCCTGGATCGGACGCCGGGCGGTGCGCGAAGACATCGTCACGGCGCGGCTGGCGGATGCCTATCGGGCAACTCTGGCGCCGAACCTGTTCACCCCCGAAAATCGGGATGAGACGCCGCCGGGACTTCATTGGTGCCTCGCGGTTCCCACGCCGGCCGAAACCGATCTCGGCCCCGACGGTAGCGAAGCCCGCGGGAGTTTTCTCCCGCCGGCGCCGCTGCCGCGCCGCATGTGGGCGGGAGGCGAAGTGGAGACGATCGCGCCGATCCGCATCGGTGCCGCGATCCGGCGCACCACGACGATCGCCGACATTCAGGAACGCCAAGGCCGCAGCGGCAGGCTGTGTTTCGTCACGATTCGGCATGCGATCGAATCGGATGGCGTTATTGCCGTGCGCGAGCGGCACGATCTGGTCTTCCGCGAGGCAGGCCGCGGCGCCGCCGTAGCGGCTTCCGCCAGGCCCAAGGCCGATCTCGTCTGGCAAGTCGATCCATCGCCCATCCTGCTGTTCCGCTTTTCGGCGCTCACCTTCAACGGCCATCGCATCCACTACGACCACCCTTACGCAACCCAAACCGAAGGCTACGGGGGCCTCGTGGTGCATGGACCCTTGCAGGCCGATCTGCTGCTCAATCAGGCCGCGGTGCTGCTCGGCGCCGCGCCGCGCCGGTTTTCCTATCGCTGCATCGCGCCGCTGACAGCCGGGCGGCCCTTCGAGGTTCTGAGCTTACGGGCGGCGGGAGATGCCGCGGCGGGCGCCATTGCCGATGCCGGCGGCGTCGTGACGATCGAAAGCAGGGCGGAGTTGTGACAGTTCAAACCGCGAACGGTTTGGCATCGGCAAAGCGCTTCAGCACATTGAGGGTGATGCGCGAGACGCTGTTGTCGTATTTGTTGTGGGAAAGCGAACCGCACCAGGAAATCGACGAGACGGAGAAGATGGCGCCGCCCGCCGGGGTTTCGCAGAAGGCGAGATCGGCACGCACCCGGTCGTTCTGGTCGCCGCCGAGATTGACGGGGACGACGCCGAATTCCTCGTTGACGAGCTGCACCATCGCCGAATGATTTTCCGAGGAGGCGAGCCGCAGCGTATTCGGCGGCGAGCCGAGCGCGGTGGTGATGCAGTCGAGCTCGAGCCCCGCCGCGCCGCCGCCGATCAAGCCGAAATCGCCGATCACCTCGCCGGCGACGCCCTCGAAGATGAACCGGGCGCGCGGGTTGTGGGAATCGGGGCCGCGGCGGAAATAGCTGCAGACATCGAAGCCCTGGGCAATGAAACCGACGGCGCAGATCATGTTGGGCGGACGGCCGATGCGCCGCCACAGCCCGCCCATCTCGCGGGTGAAGGAATGATAATATTCACCGGGCTCGGCCGCCCAGGTGCGGATGCCATCCTCGGCGCGGCGCACTTCGATCACGCCCGGCAGGTGCCGGTGGAAAGCGATCCGCCAATACCAGCCATTGGCGCCGAGATACATGAGCCTGCCACCCCTGTCGAGCCAGCGCTTCATGCCATCCCACATGCGGGTCGAATGATATTCGGGGTGGGTGCCGGTCATCACCACCCGATAATCCTTGAGCAGCGCGTAGCCCTCGCGATGCAAATCCTCATCGGTGATCACGTCGTAATCGATGCCGTTGCGATCGAGCCAGTCGAAGAGATGAGTGTCGGCATTATATTGCCACAGCGCCGAACCATGGCCGCCCAGCCAGGAATGGTAGCGCGAGGAAAAATTCAGGACCGGGCGGAGGCGGCTTGAATGGCACACGCCGGAGCCGTCGAGATGGCAATCGTAAAGCGAGCCGCCGAGTTCCGGGTGATCGTACATGTAAAGATCGGCATGGCCGAATTGCAGGAGCCGCCCGACGGTGCGCTCGGCTTCGCGGGCGGTGATATGTTCGGCATGGTTGGCATAGGCCATGTAGGCGCAGGTGGGTGCCAGGAAGGCGATCTTGTGGCGCCTGGCGCCTTGGCGCGGCACGACGAAAAAGGGGATGTAATCCTCGCGCGTCGCCGTCTCGTCGCTGGGCCCCGACCGCACGTGCAGCGCGTAGGGGCCGCTCTTGAGATCGGCTGGAATTTTCACCGCGACGGTGGGTTCCCAGCCGGCATCGTAGAGATCGTCATGGTGGAAATGAATGGCGCCGTAATGTTCGGGCTTCAGCGTCCAGCGGTGCTCGGAACCGTCCCAATTGTGACCCTTCATGGCGCGGGCGGGAAGATTGACGAGGCGGCCATGGTACTTGCCGCGGCCCATGTCGGGGCATTTGGTGGTTTCGATGTCCTTGGAGAAATCCCAGCGGGCGATGGCGCCGAGCGACGGCGCCTCGATCTTGCCGTCGAAATGGTCGCCGATGGCGCCGTCCTGCTGGGGGCAGCCGGCGAGGTAAAATCCCTTGGATGGCACGGGCAGGGAGACGAGCCGTCCCGCCGCCTTTCCGGCGTCGTCCATCAAGGGATGGGATTCGAGCGGCCGCTGTTCGAGGCTGAACTTGCGGGTCCGGGCATCGAGCGAAACCTTGATCGCATACCATTGCCGGACCAGCATGCGGGCCTTCACCGAATGGCGCTCATTTCCGGCAACGAGCGTCAGCGCCGCCGCATCGATGGCGATCTTGAGCGCGCCCTGCGCCGCGATGACCTGGAAGCCGCGATCGGGCAAGGTCGGCCAGACATAGGCGGTAAAGGTGAAACTTTTGAGCGGTGGCAAGGACGGCGCCACCATGTGGGAGCCGGCGTCGATGGTCTGGCGCTTGCCGGCATAGGTGCCGTTGGCGGGGTTGGAAATCTCGCGGAACTTGAGGCCGGGGCCGTCCGGGTTGCAGTCGCCATTGACCACGCGAACCAGCCGCGCCGCGAAATTCCCGCCCTCTTCCAGCGACACCATGAATCTGATTTCGCCGCCCTGCGGCACGCTGTAGCGGTCCGGATAGCCGAGAATTTTCAGCATCACTCGGCTCCCTTGAAAGGCAGATTAATATTTTCACCGGTGTGGGCTTTCCAGCGGCGGCGGAAGACCTCCCATTCGGCTTCCTCGCGGCTGGTAAAGACGGGACCTGTCTCGATGTGCAGCGGATCGGCCCGTCTGGCGGGCATTTCGCCCAGTACCCATTCGGCGAAGGGCCTGCGGCAGACGAGAATGACCTGCCGGCCGGATGGGTCGTAGCGAAGCGTATTGAGGATGCGGCGCAGGCCGGGACTGTGGCGGCCGATGGGGCTGCTCCGGAATTCCTCGATATAGACACGGTCCTTTTCGGGGTCGATACGGTAGCCCATGGCTTTACCGGCCTTGATTGTTGCCCGAATCCGATATCATCATCGCCGCCCGAGGGACGTAAAGCAAGGACGCCAATTGATGAATGTCGGCGGCAAGCATTACCGCACCATCCGGCTCGATGCCGATGGGTGGTCGGTCGTGATCATCGACCAGACCAAATTGCCCCATATCTTCGAAACGGTCACACTGCGGACGTCTGGCGAAGCGGCCCGCGCCATCAGGGACATGCTGGTGCGGGGCGCGCCACTGATCGGCGCTACAGCCGCCTATGGCATGGCGCTCGCCATGCGCGAGGATGCCTCGGATGCAGCGCTGGCGTCGGCCCATGCGATGCTGCATGCGACACGACCCACGGCGATCAATCTCAAATGGGCGCTGGACGAGATGCTGAGAGCGCTAAAGCCGCTCGGATCTCCGGCGCGAGTTGACGCGGCCTACAAGAGGGCGGCGAAGATCGCCGACGAGGATGTGGAGATCAACAAGTCCATCGGCCGCCACGGCTTGGAGCTCATCAAACCGATCGCCACGCGCAAGAAGCCGGGCGAGCGGGTCGACATCCTCACGCATTGCAACGCCGGCTGGCTCGCCACCGTCGACTGGGGAACAGCCATGGCGCCCATCTACCTAGCCCATGATGCGGGGATGGCCGTTCATGTGTGGGTCGACGAGACCCGGCCGCGCAACCAGGGTGCCTCACTCACCGCCTGGGAACTCGGCCATCACGGCGTGCCGCATACGGTGATTGCGGACAATACCGGCGGCCATCTCATGCAGCACGGCCTCGTCGACATGGTTATCGTCGGCAGCGACCGCACCACGGCCTCGGGCGATGTCTGCAACAAGATCGGCACCTATCTCAAGGCCCTCGCCGCCCACGACAACGGCGTTCCCTTCTATGTGGCGCTGCCGTCCCCGACGATCGATTTTTCGCTGCATGATGGAATTGCCGAGATCCCCATTGAACGGCGGAGCGGTGAGGAAGTCACGAAGATGACGGGTCGCACGGCCGACGGCAGGATCGAGACGGTCGAGATCGTTGCGCCAGGTTCGCCGGTCGCCAATTATGCTTTTGATGTGACTCCAGCTAAATATGTGACCGGGCTGATCACCGAGCGCGGTGTGATTGCCGCCAACCGTGCGGCGATCGCCAAGGCGTTTCCGGAACGGGTGTAAATTGGACCGGCATGGAACTAGGGAGTGGTGAGGCAATGTCCTATCTGATCGGCGTTGACGGAGGAACCGAAAGCATCCGTGCCTTCGTGTTCGATCTCGAGGGGCATCCCATTGCGTCGCATGCGACGCCCTACAAGACCGAGTTCCCGCAGCCGTCATGGGCGGAACAGAACCCCGAGGACTGGTGGCAGGGCATGGGGGCTTCGGTCAAGGGCGCGCTGGCCAAGGCAGGCATTTCACCCGCCGAGGTGATCGCCATGAGCGTCGACACGACCTGCTGTTCGGTCGTGGCGCTGGGCCCGGACGGCAAGCCTCTGCGCCCCTGCATGATCTGGATGGATGTACGCTCGGCCAGGGAAGCCGATGAGGTGGCGGCGACGAAGGATGCCGCGCTCCGCATCAATGGCGCGGGGGCGGGGCCGGTCTCGGCCGAATGGATGATCCCGAAAGCCTTGTGGATCAAGAAGAACCAGCCGGACATCTACAATCGCGCCGCGATGATCGGCGAATATCAGGACTACATCAATCTGCGGCTCACCGGGCAATGGGTGGGCTCGATCGGCAATTCGGCGATCCGCTGGCACTACCAGACCCAGCACGGCGGAATTCCGCGCAGCCTGTTGCAGACGCTCGGCCTCGCCGATCTCGAGGCAAAATGGCCGCGGGACATGCTGGCGCCGGGACGGCCGATCGGGCCGCTGACGCCGGAGGCGGCGCAGCATCTCGGACTGAAAGCCGGCACGCTGGTGGTGCAGGGCGGCTCCGATGCCTTCATCGGCGTCATCGGACTCGGCGTCACCGAGCCCGGCGAAATGGCGCTGATCACCGGATCGTCGCATCTCCACATCGGCGTCACCGAGAAGCCGGTGCACAAGCAAGGCGTGTGGGGCACCTACATGGACGGCGTCTATCCGGGAAAGCCGATCATCGAGGGCGGCCAGACGTCGACCGGCTCGGTCATCGCCTGGTTCAAGCGCCACTTCGCCGAGCATACGAGTTTCGAGGCGCTCAACGAAGGGGCGGCGGCACTTCCGCCGGGCGCCGAAGGCCTCTTGGTGCTCGATCATTTCCAGGGCAATCGCACGCCCTATACGGACGCATTGTCGCGCGGCGCCATCACCGGCCTCACCCTCAAGCATACGCCGGCCCATGTGTTCCGTGGCATCATCGAAGGCATCTGTCTCGGCACCCGCCTTATCGTCGACAATTTCGGCGAGGCGTTTTCGGCCAAGCGCATCGTGCTGGCGGGCGGCGCCACCCATTCGCCGCTGTGGCTCAAGCTCCATGCCGACACGATCGGCGCTGCCATCGAGCTGACCGAAGTGGCGGACGCGCCGGCGCTGGGCTGCGCCATTCTCGCCGCCCATGGGGCCGGAAAATTCAAGACCATCGAGGAAGGCTGCCGCGCCATGGTGCGGCGGAAGTCGGTCATCGAGCCCGACTTGAAGGCGACGCGCTTCTACGAAACCGAGATGCTGCCGCGCTACGCCAGGCTCTATGGCGCGCTCAAGGGTGTCAGGTCGACAACGGCTTGAGATTGGCCTCGATCCGGGCGCGCCTGGCTTCGAGGAAGGGCGGCAGCGACAGGGTCTTGCCCAACCCATCCAGGGGCTCGTCGGTGGCGAAGCCCGGCCCGTCGGTGGCGATCTCGAAGAGGATGCCGTTGGGCTCGCGGAAATACAGGCTCTTGAACCAGAAGCGGTCGACGGGGCCGCTCGAGGGAATGCGCATCTCCTTCAGGCGTTGGGTCCAGGCGGCGTAATCGGCGCTTGGGATATTGAAGGCCACGTGATGCACGCCGCCGGCGCCCTGCCCGGCAGGGGCAAGATTGGGCTCGACGGCGACATGCAACTCGGCCACCGGCCCCTCGCCGTTCATCTTGTAGACATGGGTGTCGCCATAGTTGCGGACCGGCTTCATGCCCATGACATGAGTGAGGACGGCGTCGGTGGACACGAGGCCGGGCACGCTGATGGTGATGGGGCCGAGGCCGCGAATCTGGTGCGCCGCCGGAACCGGGCTTTCGCTCCAGGCATGGGCGGCGGCCGTGCCGTCATCGCCGACCAAGCTCAGGCGCTGGCCTTCCGGGTCTTCGAAATCGAGGGTGAGGCGGCCGTCGCGCTCCAGTACCTTGCTGTGCTTGACGCCGAGCTTGGCAAACCGGCCGGACCACCAGCCGATCGCCGCCTCGCCCGCCACACGAAATCCGGTGCGGCCGATGGAATTTGTGCCGCGGCGCTCGCGGCCCACCGGCCAGTCGAAAAAGGTGATGTCGGTGCCAGGCGAGCCTATGCCGTCGGCATAGAACAGATGATAGGCGCTGACGTCGTCCTGGTTGACGGTCTTCTTCACCAGCCGCAGGCCGAGGGTTCCCGTGTAAAAAGCGTGGTTGCCGGGCGCGTCGGCGGTGACGGCGGTGAGGTGATGGATGCCGTTCAGTTGCATGGTTCAGAATTCCTGTTGCAGCCATTGGCTGGCGAGTGCGAGGTCGCCCTGGGTCATGCCGTGACTGGCGGGAAGAGTCTCGTGCCGGAGTTTGGCGTTGGCGTTGCGCAGCATATCGGCGAGGCGGCGGGCATTTTCAATGGCCACGATCGGGTCAGCGGAGCCCGACAGGATGAGCACGGGCTTGCCGCCGAGATCGGATTCCGGCGGATCGGTGAGCGGCACCATGGCGCGGATCAGAACGGCACCGGCCAGTATCTCGGGGCGAAGCAGCAGAACGGCGGCGGCGATGTTGGCGCCATTGGAAAAGCCCACGGCGACGGGGGACTCGAGGCCATATTCAGCCCGCGCGGCCTTGACGAAATCGGCGAGATCGTGGGCGCGCTTCACGACGTCGGCTTCGTCGAAGACACCCTCGGAAAGCCTGCGGAAAAAGCGCGGCATGCCGTTTTCCAGTACCTGACCGCGCGGCGAGAGCAGGGCGCGGCCCGGCGCCAAGGCGCCGCCCAGAGGGAGAAGATCGTTCTCATCGCCGCCGGTGCCGTGGAGCAGCAGCAGAGGCGCGCCTGGCGCGGCACCGGGGATGAAACGGTGGGTGAATGACGAGACCTGATTCATTGGCGCAATAGCTCATAACTCCCGGATGGTCGCAAGCACGCCATCGGTTCCGCTGCCGTCCTCGTCCTGCATCGCGGCGTCGCGCAGGCGGCGGAGCCAGGCGGCGCCATCGTCCCTGCTTTCAAGCAAAGGCAGAACCGACAGAACCCGGTCGAATTTCGCGACGCCCCGCGCATGGGTATCGCTGTAGCCCTTGATCAGGCGGCGGCAGCGCAGCACTTCGACGGCGAGATCGTAGCGGCGCGGTGCCAATGTCTCGACTTTCACCAGCCATGCGGCAATGCTCGCCATCTCCGCCCGGTGGCGCAGCAGGCTTCGCCGGACGCGCCTCAGTCCCGCCAGAAGATAAAGCATCGTGAACCAGAAGAGCGACGTGGTTTGCACATGGCGGCCGCGATTGACAACACGGTCGATCATCCGGAACAGCCTCGGGCGCGCCATGATGGTGGCACCCATCCGCGCCGGCATCAGGCTGCAAATTTCTTCGGCGCGCGGGTGCATGTATTCGGTGATACGCAGCATATCGCCCTCGAACTGGCGACCGATGCGGGCGAAGCGGGCGGCGCGGGTCTTGAGATCGGCGACGCGAATGATGTCGTCGTAGCACATGGCATTGGCCAGATGCTTCGCGGCTTCAATCGTCAGAATGTGGCCTTGGGCGGCGCCGTCGTGCGGCAGCAGGGCGGCAACCCGGTCGAGATATTCGCGGCCGTAGTCGAGATCCTGAAAATCCACCGCCTTGGCCAGTCCCGCCTTGAGCATCGCATGCGCCTCGACGGGGAAGCGGCGCTCGATATCGGCGGTGAGGCCGCCATGGCCACGCAGCATATGCGCGGGGCCCCGCAGAGCGGCGGGCGCCGGCGCCGGCGGCTTTTCCCGCGGCGCGGCGGTGACGGCATCGCGGCCCTCGCGGAAAGCGGCGAGGCTTTTCTCCACGCCTTTGCCGCCCGACAGGATGGTGGCTTCGAAGCTTGCGTCATCGAAGGGCAACACCTTGGCACCGGCGAGAGCACCGAAGAGACTGGCGGAGATGACGCTGCCATGCCTGTGGGCGATGGCCTCGAGATCGGCGCAGACGAAACGCCTGGCATTCTTGCCAGCGGCATCGTGAACCGCGGCGGCATCGGCGGCGGCAGCGCCGGGGGGCGCCTTTTCCGAGACCGCCAGAATTCGGTGCGACGAGGCGATCAGCACTGTGCGGCCGGGCGAAACGAATCCCCGCTGCATGGCGCGCCCGGCTTCCATCAGCTCGGCGGCCAAGAGAATATCGACATCGCCCGGCGACGGCATCAGCGAGAGAACCGGCGTCTTGGCGCTCTCCGGCGTCATCTCGACGTAATAGATGGTGGCGCCGGTGCGCTGGGCGACGCCGGGAACCGATGTCGCCTGGGCGTACCAGCCATTGCGCTCGGCGAGCGCCACGATCCAGCCGGTGATGACACCGCCGCCCTGGCCACCCACGGCCATCACGGCGAGCTTGATGACCCGATCTTTCATCGCGCCAGCATCAGCCGTCGACCGGCGCGGCGGGATTGCAGCCAGCCGATGGCCCGGCGGCGCGCGCGGTCGAGGAACCGGTCCCAGCCATTCGGATTATGCACCATGTCGGCGCGGTAAAAGGACGGGCAGAGGATCGCCGCATCGGCCACTTCGCCGCAATTGCCGCAGCCGACACAGGATTGGTCGATGGATGCGACGGGATCGTCGCGCCACACCGCGTACGCCGCAGTGAGCCCGGAAGCCACCCCGATCACCACCAGCACCAGCCACGGCCCCCACCCGGCCGGCGGGGTCCACGCGTCGTCGCCCCAGAACGCGAACCCGCCGAAGCCGTTGGCGTTGCGCACCGCATTGGTCCACCACCCCACGAGCTGGATGACGGTCATCCCGGCGATGATCAGCGCGGGCAACACGGCCCCGGTCGGGTACCAGGGTGAG
>CAYOZR010000030.1:23478-25220 GCA_964408555.1 uncultured Aestuariivirga sp. | reverse complement strand
GCTGTCGAGGCGGGCAATGGGGCCGCCGCCGGCGCCGACCTCCACCATCTCGATCACCGGAACACGCACCGGAATGCCGGAGCCCTTCATGCCGCGATAGGCCCGGGCGATCTCGAATTTGCGGGCCCGCTCGGGCACGCCGTCGGTGAGCAGGCAAATCTTCGCCGTGGTGCCGCCCATGTCGAAGGAGAGAACTTCGCCGAGCCCGCATTCGGCGGCGATCTGGCTCGCCAGGATGGCGCCGCCGGCCGGACCCGATTCGACCAGGCGGATGGGAAAGCGCGTCGCGGTTTGCAAGGTCGTCAGGCCGCCACCCGACATCATCAAGAAGAAGGGGCAGGTCATGCCCAGTTCACGCAAATCGTCGCGCAGGCGGTGCAGGTAGCCGGCCATCAGGGGGCGCACATAGGCATTGGCGACGGTGGTCGAGAAGCGCTCGAATTCGCGGATTTCGGGGGCGACTTCGGAGGAGAGGCAGATGGTGACGTCGCCGGGGAGGGCGGCGGAGAGAATGTCGCGCACGCGGCGCTCGTGCCCGTCATGGGCATAGGCATGCAGAAAGCCGATGGCCACGGCCTTGACGTCCTGGGCGCGCAGCGTCTCCGCCAATCCGTGTACGGAGGATTCGTCGAGCGGCAGCAGCACGTCGCCATCGGCGGAGAGGCGTTCGCGGACGGTGTAGCGCAAGGGTCGCGGCACGAGCGGGGCCGAGCGGTCGATCATCAGGTCGTAATGGTCGAAGCGCTTCTCGTAGCCCTGTTCGAGGATGTCGCGGAAACCTTCGGTGGTGATGAAGGCGGTCCTGGCGCCCTTGCGTTCGATCAGCGCGTTGGTGGCGAGCGTGGTGCCGTGAATGAACACGCCGACATCGCGGGCGGCCAGCCCGGATTGGGCGAGGACGAGGCCCACGCCCTCGATCACCCCCAGTTCCGGCGCGTGGGTGGTGGTGAGGACCTTGCCGCTCCAGCGTTTCGGTCCGGCTTCCAGCACGATATCGGTGAAGGTTCCGCCGATATCGGCGGCGAGCTTGATGGTCTTGGCCATGGACGGATTATGGCGGTATCTTGCAAATTTGCAAGTTTCTTTCGTTATTGCAAGAAATCGGCGCCCGTGGTTAGTTTGAGCCATGCCGATTGTCAGCGCCGCCCTTGCCCGGAGCCTCGATGCCAAGGACCCTTTGGCGTCTGTCCGCGATCTTTTCGAGCTGCCGGACGGCACGATCTTCATGGATGCCAATTCGGTGGGGCCGATGCCGAGGGGAGTGCGCGCCAAGGCCCAAGGGCTGCTCGACGACTGGGTGAATTTGCGCCGCCGCGGCTGGAGCCAAAGGCTGTGGCTGGAAATGCCGTCGCTGTTGGGCGATGTGATTGCGCCAATGATCGGGGCGGGGCCGGGCCAAGTGGTGATGTGCGATTCGACCACCCTCAACCAGTTCAAGGCGGTCAGCCATTGCCTGGCGCTCAGGCCCGATCGTCAAGTCGTTCTCACCCAGAACGGCAATTTCCCCACCGACGTGCATGTGCTGCAGGGCATGGTCAAGAGTTCCGGCGGGCGGCTTCGCTTGCGCTTCGCCGACAGCGAGGACGAGGCGGTGGCGGCGCTCGATGAGAGCGTCGCGGTGGCGGCACTCAGCCATGTGGATTACCGCTCCGGCGAGCGCTGGGACATGGCACGGGTGACGAAAGCCGCCCATGCCAGAGGCGTTCTCACGGTCTGGGACGTGTCGCATTCGGCGGGCGCCG
>CAYOZR010000030.1:0-23378 GCA_964408555.1 uncultured Aestuariivirga sp. | reverse complement strand
GGGCGCCGACGAGCTGGCTTCCGCCATTCTCGAGATCTGGCCGAAGATCGATCCCGCCGCCCTGTGGGCCAAGCACAAGTCGCTCACCGATTTTCTCATCGCGGCGCTCAGGCAGGAATGCGCACCACTCGGCATTGAAGTCACATCGCCGGAGGATCATTCGCGGCGCGGCGGCAATGTCTCGTTCCGCTCGGCCGGCGCGGGCTCGGTCGTCGAGGCGCTGATCGATGCCGGCGTTATTTCATCGTTCCGCCAGCCCGATGCCATCCGCTTCGGCGTCTCGCCCTTGGTGATCCGGCATGGCGATTGCTGGGAGGCGGTGCAGCGGTTGAAGCGGGTGCTGGCCGAGGAGATCTGGAAGAGGCCTAAATACGCCAAGGTTTCGGTATGAAGCCGCATCCGATCCGGGGGGCCAATCCGTTCAAGCTCGGCGTCTTCTCGGCCAATGCCGATGGCGGACTGACGCTCACCACGGTTCCCGAGCGCTGGCAGGCGAAGTGGCCCGACATCGTCAAGGTGGCGCAAATGGTGGACCGGGCGGGAATCGAATTCTTCCTGCCGATCGCCCGCTGGAAAGGTTTCGAGGGCACCACCAATTCGCGCGAGCATTCCTTCGAGACCTTCACGCATGCCGCGGCACTCGCGGCTCTCACCGAAAACATCGGCATTTTCGCCACCATCCATGTGCCGATGATCCATCCGGTCTATGCGGCAAAGGCGCTGGCCACCGTCGATCATGTCAGCAACGGCCGGGCGGGCCTCAACATCGTGGCGGGATGGAACCCGGACGAATTCGCCATGTTCGGCATCACGGCGGAGGAGGAGCGCTACGCCCAGGCGCTGGAATGGCATGACATCATCTGCAAGATCTACAACGAGCCGCGGCGTTTCGACTATGACGGCCGCTTCTACAAATTGAAGGGCGTTTCTGGAAAGCCGCGTCCCCTGCAACTGCCGCGGCCGGTGACGCTCAATGCCGCCTTCGGCCCGCCGGGGCGCGATTTCGCGGCGAAATCCAGCGACTTCCTGTTCACCACCTTTTCCGAGATCGAAGCCGGCCGGGCCCATATCGACGACATCAAGGCGAGGGGGCAGCGCCAAGGCCGCGAACTCGGCGTCTTCACCACCTGTCATGTGGTCTGCCGGCCTTCGCAGGCCGAAGCGGAAGCATATTACGAGAGATATGCGGTGACCGAGGCCGATCGGGGGGCTGTCGAATATCACATGTCGCAGAAGCGGAAATTCGCCGGCTCGCACGACGAGGCGACGTTCCGGCTGCACGCCAAGCGCTTTGCCGGAGGGGCGGGGACCTATCCGCTGATCGGCACGCCGCGGAGGATCGTCGACGAGATGGTGAAGATGCGGGCTATCGGCTTTGCCGGAACCACGGTGTCCTTCGTCAATTTTCTCGACGAGCTGCCCTATTTCATTGCGGCGGTGCTGCCGCTGATGCGGGATGCTGGGCTCAGGCTGTGAGCATGCGGCCCAAAGCCTATATCGATCCGCCGCGGCGGCCCGCCTTCGCCTTGCCGGTGCCGCCGGCGGGCATGCCGCTCATCAGCCTGGCGATCAACGAGAGTCCGTTCGGCTGTTCGCCCAAGGCGATGGCCGCGGCGGACGCGCGGCTGAAAAATCCGCATCGCTATCCCGATCCCTCCAGCACCGAATTGCGGGCGGCGATCGCCGAGGCGCATGGCCCCGACGCGGCGCGGATCGTCTGCGGCAATGGGTCGGAAGAACTTCTCGATGTGGTGGGCCGCATGTTCGCCAGGCCAGGCGACGACATCGTCATGTCGCAGTCGGGCTTCTTCCAGTTCGCGCTGGTCGCGGCGCGCACCGGTGCGGCGCTGGCGCGCGCGCCGGAGCGAGAACTGGTGACCGACATTGACGCGCTGCTGGGCCTGGTCACGGCGAAAACGAAGATCGTGTTTCTGGCGGTTCCGAACAATCCGACCGGCACCGTCATTCCGGTCGCGGAAATCAAGCGGCTGCAAGCCGCTCTTCCGTCCCAAGTCGTGCTGGCGCTCGATCTCGCCTATGGCGAATATCTGCCGCCCGCCGATCTCGCGGCGCTGATGGGGCTCGATGGCGATAACGTCGTCAAGACCCGGACCTTTTCCAAGGCCTATGGGCTTGCGGCGCTCAGGGCCGGCTGGGCGCATGCGCCGGAGTGGATGATGCCGGGGCTCAACCTCATTCGCGGCGTCGGCAATATCAATGCGGTGGCCCAGGCGGCGGCGGCGGCGGCCGTGCGTGACAAGGACTTCGTGGCCGATGCGGTGGCCCGGACGGCGGAACAAAGAGAGATTCTGGGCCGCGGCCTTGCCCGGCTGGGGCTTCATTATGTCGATGGGCTGGGCAATTTCCTGCTCACCCGCTTTCCGGACGGCTCGAAGGTCGAGGATTTCATCGCTCAGGCCATGGCGGCCCACGGCATCTGGCTCAGGCCGGTGGGCGAGCCCGGCTTCCCCAACTGGAGCCGCATCGGCATCGGGACGGCGGCGGAAACACTACTTCTATTGAGCGTGCTTGAGCGATTCCTGATGACAGGACGCGGGGCCCTCAAGTAGCATCGGCCACTGTTCCAAAGGGAGGAAGAAATGAAAAAGTCAGTCGTCGCGTTTACCGCCGCAGCTCTTCTCGGCACCAGTGCCATGGCGCTTGCCGCCGATACCAAGATCGGCATTCTCATGGATATCACCGGGCCCATCGCCAGCTTCATTCCGCCGATCCAGAACGCCGCCAATCTGGCGATCAAGCAAGTCAACGATCAGGGTGGATTGCTCGACGGCAAGGCCGTCGCCGTCTATGGCGACACGACGGGCGCCGCCCAGGCCGCGGTCGATGCGGCGGGCAAGCTGGTCAATATCGAGAATGTTCCCATCATCATGGGGGCGCTGATGTCCGGCACCACCATCGCCGCCGCCGAGGCGGTGTCGATCCCGGCCGGCGTGGTGCAGATTTCACCGACCGCCACATCGCCCGCCATCACCGGCATCAAGGACAACGATCTGCTCTACCGCGTCGTGCCGTCGGACAATTACCAGGGCGCGGTGCTGGCCAAGATGGTGCTCGACGAGGGCATCAAGAAAGTCGCCGTCACCTATGTGAACAACGATTACGGCGTCGGCATCGGCAACGCCTTCATCGATGCCTACAAGGCGGCGGGCGGCGAAGTGGTGGCCGCCGAAAAGCACGAAGAGAAGAAGAACTCCTATCGGTCCGAACTCGCCACACTCGCCAAGGGCGGCGCGGAAGCGCTTGTCGTCGTGGCCTACGCCGGCGACTCGGGTTCGACCATCGTCAAGCAGTCGCTGGAAGGCGGCCTGTTCACCCGCTTCATCGGCACCGACGGATTGCGCGACGAGGCGCTGATCAAGGAAGTGGGCGCGGAGGCGCTGGCGACCTCGTTCTTCTCGTCCCCCACCTCGCCCGCCGACAATCCGGCCCAGGCGAAACTGCACGAGATGTTCAACGCCGAATACAAGGAAGGCGCCGACAAGGCCTTCGTCGACCAAACCTATGACGCGACCTTCCTGGCTCTGCTGGCAATCGAGAAGGCGGGTTCGGCCGACCGCGGCAAGATGGCGGCGGCGCTGCGCGAGGTTGCCTCGGCGCCCGGCGAGAAGGTGGGCCCCGGCGAATGGGCCAAGGCCAAGGAGCTGATCGCGGCCGGCAAGGACATCGATTATGACGGAGCGGGCGGCGCCTACGACTTCGACGCCAACGGCGATGTGCTCGGCTATATCGGCAAGTTCGTCGTCGACGGAGACAAGTACAAGCAGACTGCGGTGATGCAGTAGATAAATTCTCGAACTTTCCCTCGCCCCATGGGGGCGAGGGTGGGGCCCATTGCGGAACGCAATGGGAGGGTGCGGGGGATCAGGTCTCGCCAATGAATCACCTGGTCCCCCTCATCCTCCCACGCCCGCGGCGCGGGTCCCTCCTTCTCCCATGGGGAGAAGGAAAATTGCGTCACGGCGAAGATTGCATTTTGCATTCATGATCAACCTCGAACACATCGCGGTCGATTTCGGCGGCCTTCGGGCCGTCGACGATGTGAGCTTCGACATTCCGGCGGGGCGCATCACCGGATTGATCGGGCCCAATGGCGCCGGCAAGACGACGCTGTTCAATGCGATCGCCGGTCATGTGCCGCCCACGGTGGGCCGGGTCATTCTGCAAGGCGAAGACATCACCCGGCTCAAGCCGCATCAACGCGCCGAACGGGGGCTGGCCCGCACCTTCCAGATTCCGCACGAGTTCACGCGGCTGACGGTGCTGGAAAACCTGATGGCGGCGGCATCGGCACCCTTGGGCGAAAACGTCTTCAATGTCGTGTTCCGCCGCGCCCGCTTTCTTGCCGAAGAGCGGGCGATCTTCAGGCGCGCCAGGGACACCATCGCATTTCTGGAACTGGACCGCGTGACGGCCGAGAAGGCGGGCAATCTCTCGGGCGGGCAGAAGAAACTTCTCGAACTCGGCCGCGCCCTGATGCGCGAGCCCAAGATCGTGCTGCTCGACGAGATCGGCGCCGGCATCAACCGCACGCTGCTCGCCAAGATCGCCGACAAGATCAAGCTGCTCAACCGCGAACGCGGGCTGACCTTCTGCCTCATTGAACACGATCTCGATTATGTCGCGAAGCTCTGCGACAATGTGGTGGTGATGGCGCAAGGAGCCGTGCTGACCCGCGGCAGCGTCGAAGCGGTGCGCACGGACGAGCGCGTCATCGAGGCTTATTTCGGCGGCGGCAAATACGAGCACCGGGCATGAGCGCGCTCTTGAAGGTGGCGGGGCTGACGGCCGGCTATGGCGGCGTGCCGGTGATCGAGGCGATCGATCTCGATGTGGCGGAGAACAGCGTGACCGTCATCATCGGCCCCAATGGGGCCGGCAAGTCGACGCTGCTCAAATCGATCTTCGCGCTCACCCAGATCGCCTCGGGGACGATCATGCTGGGGGATCGCGATATCACCGGGCTTGCCACCTCGGCGCTGGTGCCCATCGGCATTTCCGCCGTGCCGCAAAACCGCAATGTGTTTGCATCGCTGACGGTATCGGAAAATCTCGACATCGGCACCTATGCGGCGCCACCAAGGGACCATGCCGGAACGCAAGAGAAGATCCTGACGCTGTTTCCCGATCTGCGGCCGAAGCTCAACCAGCCGGCGGGCGAGCTATCGGGCGGCCAGCGCCAGATGGTGGCGATCGGCCGGGCGCTGATGAGCGAGCCCCGTCTGCTGCTTCTCGATGAACCGACGGCGGGACTCTCGCCGGCCTATCTCGAAAAAATCTTCGATCTCATCCTCGACATCCGCAAGACCGGCGTCACCATCCTGATGGTCGAGCAGAACGCCAAGCAGGCGCTGCGCATCGCGGACGCGGGTCATGTGCTGGTGGGCGGCCGCAATTTCATCGCAGGGACCGGGGCGGAGCTGCTCGCCAACGACAATGTGCGCCGCTCCTTCCTCGGTGCCAGCGCATGATCGACTTCATCAATCTCTATCTGGTGCCGGCGCTCACCCTGGGCAGCATCTATGCGCTGGGCGCGGTCGGCATCTCGATGATCTTCGGCATCCTGCGCTTTGCCCATTTCGCCCATGGCGACGTTATGTCGATCGGCGCCTATGGCGTGCTCACCGCCGTATGGTTCATTCCCGTGCATCCCCTGCTGCTCATGCCCTTCGGCGTGGGGCTGGCGGTCTTCTCCGCACTTGCCGTCGATCGCTGGTTCTACCGGCCGCTGCGCAAGCTGCCGACCATCTATACGGTGATCGCGTCCTTCGGCGTGGCGCTGATCTTGCGCTCGCTCATGCAGATCCTGTGGGGGGCCGACAATCAGGTCTATGTGCGCGGTGTCACGCGGCCCGTGGTGCTGTTCGACACCTTCCGCATCTCGGCGCTGCATGCCGAAGCCATCGTCCTCACGCTGATCATCGCCGTGGCGCTGCACTATTTCCTAACCCGCTCGCGCACCGGAAGGGCGATGCGGGCGGTCGCCGACGATCCGGAACTGGCCGCCGTCGCCGGCCTCGATACCGAACAGGTGATCCGCTGGACCTGGATCATCGGGGCTTCGCTGGCGGCGGTCGCCGGGGTCTTCGCCGGGATGGATACGAATGTGCATCCCAATCTCGGCTGGAACCTGCTGCTGCCGATGTTCGCCGCCACCATCCTGGGCGGCATCGGCAAGCCGATGGGAGCGATGGCCGGCGGCATCATCATCGGGCTGGCCGAGGAGCTCTCGACCTACAACTGGATCGGCGACGCGGCGCTGATCTCGCCCTCCTACAAGACCGCCGTGGGCTTCATCATCATGGTGGTGCTGCTGATCATCCGCCCCCAGGGCCTGTTCAAGGGGAGGCTGCTCTGATGGAATGGACCGGGCTTCTGTACTATCTGGTGGGATTCCTCATCGCCGGCGGCATTTATGCCATCCTGTGCCTGGCCCTCAACATCCAGTGGGGCATGGGCGGGCTGTTCAATGCCGGGATCGCCGGCTTCTTCGCGGTCGGCGCCTATGCCTCGGCGATCATGACGACGCCGGCCTCGGACAAGCATCTCGGCGGCTTCGGAATGCCGATCCCGGCGGGGCTCCTGGTGGCGGCGGCGGTCGCGGGCCTGACCGGCTGGGCGGTCGCCAAGATCTGCGTGCGGCTGAAGAGCGATTACCTGGCCATGGCGTCGATCGGCATCGCCGAAATCCTCCGCCTCGTCATCGTCAATGAAAGCTGGCTCACCAACGGCAGCCTCGGCATTGCCAATATCCCGCGGCCCTTCGGCGCCCTGGTGCAGGGCCGGGCGGCGGATTTCGTTTTTCTCGGTGTCGTCTGGGCCGTGGTCGTCATCGTCTACGCGATGAGCGCCAGGCTGCATGACAGCCCGTGGGGGCGGACGCTGCGGGCCATCCGCGATAACGAGCCCGCGGCGCGCGCGGCGGGCAAGGATGTCGACTGGTTCCGGCTGCAGACCTTCGTGATCGGGGCCGCCGTCATGGGGGTGGCGGGCGGATTGTCGGCGCATTATTTCAAGTTCCTGTCGCCCAGCGCCACCGAACCCTTGCTCGTCACCTTCCTCGTCTGGGTGATGCTGATGGCGGGGGGCTCCGGCAACAACCGCGGTGCCATTGCCGGCGGGCTCGGCATCTGGGCCATCTGGTCGGTCACCGAAATCTTCACCAACCGCCTGCCGCCGGAATTGGCGACGCGCTCGTCCTATGTCCGCATGCTGCTGATCGGGCTCCTGCTGCAGGCGGTCCTGCAAAAATTCCGCTCCGGCCTCATTCCGGAGAAATCGCCGCCGGTCCGTTTCGACGGGAATTAGCCATGGCCAAGGTCACCATCCAGGATGTCGCCCGCATCGCCGGGGTGAGTGTTGCGACCGTCGACCGGGTGCTGAACCGCAGGCCCGGAGTTCGTACCGTCACCGCCGGCAAGGTGGAGAGCGCCATCCGCGAACTCAACTATCAGCCGGACCGCATCGCGGCGCGGCTGGCGCGCTCGCGCGAATACCGTTTCTGCTTCGTGCTGCCGGAGCGGCGCAGCGACTTCTGGGAGCGGATTGGCGAAGAGGTGCGCTCGATCGCCGAGCGCATGGCGGGCGAGCGGGTGTCGATTTCGGTGCGCCAGGCCGATGTGCTCGACGGCGAGCGGCTGGCGAAATGTCTCGACGAGATCGGCGACATGTTCGACGGCGTCGCCGTCGTCGCCCTCGATCATCCGGCGGTGCGCGAGGCGATCAATGGGCTGGCGGCGAGGGGCGTGACCGTGGTGACGCTGGTCTCCGATGTGCCGGGCTCGAAGCGGGTGCATTATGCCGGGATCGACAACTCCTCGGCCGGGCGCACCGCCGCCAGCCTGATGGGCCGCTTCCTGCGCGGGCTTTCCGGAAAGGTGGGGCTCATCGCCGGGTCGCTGGCCTTGCGCGATCACATCGAGCGGCAATTCGGCTTCGAGCAGGTGATGGCCCATGAATTCCCGAATCTTGCGATCCTGCCGGTACGCGAGTCGCGCGACGACTGGCGCAAGCTCGAGGCGATGACGGCGCAGCTTCTGGCCGAACATCCCGATCTCATCGGCCTCTACAATGTCGGCGGCGGCACCCGCGGCATCGTCTCGGGGCTGGAGGCGGCGGGCCGGGCCCGCGACATCGTCTTCATCGCCCATGAGCTGACCGATCCGACGCGGCGGGCGCTGATCCGCGGCACCATCGATGCGATCATCAGTCAGGATCCCGGCCACGAGGTGCGCAGCGCGGTGCGGGTGCTGATGGCCAAGGCCGACAATGTGCCGCCGATCGAATCGCAGGAGCGCATCAGGATCGATATCTTCCTGCGCGATAATCTGCCTTAGGCATTGCCGAGGACACTCCGAACATAATAAATGCGGAAGTGCACAGGACAGCGAATTTTGCAGAGTATTTCATTTGAGGCCGCAATATTCTTGTCGTTGGTGATGAAAACTTCGCAGCCTGCGGCCATTGCCGAAGCGAGATGAATGGCATCGGCAAGTTTGAGCCGGAGCGCGCCGCCGATTTCCGCCGCGCTCTTGATGATTCCATTCAACGGGGAGGCGCATGATCGCGGTTTCGTCTTCGAAGAGCCGTTCATAGGTTATTTGCCGCCGCAGTCCGACCCCAGTGAGCCACCTCGGCGCTTCCGCGCTTCCATGCGACGATCCTTGGCAGGATTAGCCTGGATTCCGACCGCCGTTGACACCATGGAAGACCGCGCGGACTGTGAAATTCGCTTCCCGAATGTCGAAGGCTACCGAAACTCGTGTCCAGGGCCGCACCCCGTGTGTAAGGTCCGGCGGCCCTGGACGGGCGTTCAGCTCAAGGGTTGGGAGCGGTCACCTGCCCGACCAACGGAGGTAGCCTTTTCTGTCCCGTTCCCGTCCCCAGACGATGTAGAACGGTTGAATGGCGTTGCTCGCGTTCATTCGCCAGAGAATCGTCTGGAAAGGTCCGCGAGTGGGGTTCCAGGCACTGGTTTCGATGTAATCACCCCAAGCGCTTGCCCCGTTGACGCCAGCGATCTGGAAACTGTAGCCCCATGGCTGGACGGGGTTCACGTCGTCCTGCAGGAGGATCAATCCGCCCGGGACGGTCGTTCCTTGCGCCATCGCGCAGCCGACGTAGCCGTACTCGTTCACCCCGCATCCTGGGTAGGCGAAGTTGGTCGTCGTGCTGTACGTCTGGTCGTTGCCGATGTAGGAGAGTGAATTCAGCTTGAAGTAGTTGTACACGACGTAGTTCTTGCCGCTGCTGAATCCGCTCGGACCGGCCGATGTTGCCACCTCAAGAATCTGGTCACCCGCGAAGGCCGTGTTGGCTTGGGCTCGAAACTCGGCCGGTGTGATCACCACGGACTCGAACCTCGGGTCCAGGCGACTGCACCAGTTCGTTGTGCCGCAGGACACGTTTCCGAACGTGTACGCGTTAATCGCTCTCGTGACCCAAAAGTAGCTGCCGCTGTTGTCGGGCCACCAGAAGATACGCAGGTTCGCGCCACTGGTCGTGCCATCGAGGAACCAGTTCGACACCCAGTAGAACTGGTTGGCGGTGCTCGGCGACTGTGCCAGCGCAAACGTGAACTCGGTGGTGCGAGTGAGGAAGCCGTAGCCGAAGCCTGCGCAATTAGCGATGCTGTCGAGCGGCATTCGCGCGAGCCCGGAGCGCGCGAAGCCCGCGTTCGGCGGGTAATCGTTCCACGTCAGGAACACATTGTTGTTCGAGACCGCGATCTTCGCGAAGTCCGGCGTGTCGGTCGCACCACCGCCGATCGCCCCAGCGAACTTGTACGTGCACCAGGAAGTGGGGTTCAAGCCAGAGGCAACGGACAGCGCAAGACCATTACTCGCGTTTCCCTCGCCCGCGTAGTCCAGTTGGAGCAGGAGAAATACGTCACGGCCCGGGTCGTAGATGACCTGCTGGTCGCAGCAGAACCCAGAGGAGAACGCGTAGGGATTCAGGTTCAACCAGGGCACGGGTGCCTGATTCGCATGCAGGGTATAGGCGATGTTCCAGTTGCTCGTCTCAACGACGACCCTTCCGCTGTTCGCCGACGTCGCCTCATTGATGCTCGACTGCCCGCACCCTATGCATGTCGAATTCACCAGGCTTCTCTTGAAAACCACGAAGTCGGTGGGTGCTGCTAGGGGAAAAGTAGCGGTCTGGGGGCCACCGCTGATCGCCACGTTCGCCGAAGTCGTGTGTCGCCCGAGAGAGGGCGCCCGGTGCTTCGCCTTCTCGGCCATCACCCGCTGACGAGCCGCGAGCTGATCCTTCGTCAGAGTGAACGGCCTCTCGCTCGACTGCAGAACAACCCGTTTACCGGCCCCGATATATCCGACCTGGGTGGCCGCATTCACAGCCCCGGCCGGCATTCCTTGGGCCGCGCTGACTTCTTCGGCCGCGCTCGTCGAGTTCGACGCCGCGCCGATGAGCGCGCCGGAACCCGCCAGCAAGCTCGAAACGACCAGAATCGGCCACCACCTCCTGCGTCGCGCGAACATTCCTACCATGATGCTTCCCTCCTTCTACGCCACTCCAGTCCCTCTGAGTTGAACGCTAATTCAGTCCGCAAGGCTTGGCAAACGGTTAGTTGCCTGCCAGTTCCGTTACCTCGCGGCGGAAGGGCAAATCGAGGAAATTCGGGGCCGGCTTGCCGAAATCCTCGGCGAATTTGCGGCCCGCATGGACCGCGGCGGCGATGGTGCCGGGGCCGTAGCAGTCGCCGGCGCGCGATACGCCCGCGCCTTTGTTCGTCAATTCATGGAACAAAGCGTCAGTGACGTCGCGCGCCGTCACCAGCACGCAGGAGGCCGCCTCCAATTCGCGCTGCTTGCCGGAGAAGACGCAAGACAGCGTCACGCTTGCGGGGCCGATCGCCGATGCCGCCGTGTTAGCCTCGATGCGGATGCCGAGATCGATCAAGCGCGACTGGATGGCCGACTGTTCCAGGGAGGCGCGGGTGAAGATCGAGGCGAGCGAGGCGGGGGTCACCAAGGTGACGTCGAAGCCCTCCTTGCGCAGGAGTTCGGCCAACACGCCGCCCATGTAGTAATGGTCGTCGTCGAACAATACGACGGGGCCCGGCTTCGGGCGAATGCCGTCCATGAGATCGTCGGGCGTCAGAACCGTGGCGGATGGATCGATGGCGATGGGGCGGACATGGTGGCGGCCAGTGCCGTCGCGGCGCCAGCGCGAGCCGGTGGCCAACAGCACATGATCGGCGCCCACTTCGGCAACGCTCTCCGCCGTCATGGCGCTTTCGAGATAGAGCGAGACGTCGGGGAGCTTGCCGATCTGCCCGAGTCGCCAGTCGCGCACCCGGCCCCAGGCGGCAAGGCCCGGCAGCCGGCATTCGCGGGCCACCCTTCCGCCGGCTTCGCGCGCCGCATCGGCGATCGTCACCTTGTGGCCGCGGACGCCGAGGGCGCGGGCGGCCTCGAGGCCGGCGGGGCCCGAGCCCACCACCAGCACATGCGAATCGTTGTCCTTCGCACGGATGCGCTCGGGGTGCCAGCCGCGCCGCCACTCCTCGCCCATCGACGGATTCTGGGTGCAGCGGATCGGCGTCATGGAATAATCGCCGGTCACGCAGATGTTGCAGCCGATGCATTCGCGGATGTCGTCGAGGCGGCCTGCCTCGATCTTCCTCGGCAGGAAGGGATCGGCGATCGAGGGACGCGCCGCGCCGATCATGTCCATGATGCCCTGCCTGATCACCCGCACCATGGCATCGGGCGAGGTGTAGCGGCCGACGCCGACCACGGGCTTCGACGTCAGTTTCTTCACCCCCTTGATGTAAGGCTCCTGGAAGCCTTCCTCGGAGAAGCGCGAGGTTTGCGAGTCCTTGGCCCAGCTCGACAGCGACAGGTCCCAGAGATCGGGGAGTTCGGCCATCATGCCGATCGCTTCCTCGACTTCGGCGGGCTCGAGGCCGGCGGGGCCCTGGAACTCGTTCATGGCGATGCGCACCGGAACCGCACAGGTGCCGCCGACGGCGTCCTTGGTGTCTTCGATCACCTCGCGCAGCAGGCGCGCCCGGTTGGCGAGGGTGCCGCCGTATTCGTCGCCGCGCCGATTGGTGGCGCGCGACAGGAACTGCTGGAAGATGCCGAGGCCATGACCGGCATAGACGTAGATCAGATCGTAGCCCGCTTTTTTGGCGCGAAGGGCCGCGGCCCGGTGGGCGCGGCGCAGGTTGCGGATATCGTCCTTGTCCATGGCGCGGGCCTGGACCGGGTCCTGAAAATAGCTGGCAACGGGCATGGCGCTGGCGGCGATGGGCACTTCGCGCGACCAGAGATTGACCGCCGTATAGCCGGAATGACAGAGCTCGATGCCGGCGAGGGAGCCGTGCTCGTGGATCTTATCGGCGATGCGGGCCAGCATCGGGATATCCTGGTCGCTCCAGATGCGCAGCTCGACATAGGGGGAAACGTCGGCGCCATGGTGGATTTCCACCATTTCGGTGCAGACCACGGCCCAGCCGCCTTCGGCTTTCACGCCGCGCATGGTGGCCAGCGCGGTGGCATCGCGCCAGCCCATGCCGTTGCAATGCGGCACCTGGTAGAAGCGGTTGCGCGCGGTCACTGGACCGATGCGGACGGGCTCGAACAGGATATCGTAACGCGGATCGCGGGACATGGTCGCTCCTGACTGGCTCCCATCCGTCTAGCAGGGAGATTTGCGCCAGCGCCATGGGTCTATACCGCAGTGCAATATGGTTGTTGCCGAATGGTGACGGATGATGAAAAATCGGGTCGCATGACGATTTCCGGTTGCAGCCAATGCGGCTTTTGGGGAGACTCACCAAACATCGAACGGGGCAGGGCCATGGCGTATCGCCTGAGGAAATTGGTGGCAGCAACCGCACTCGCCGCGTGCAGTGCGACGGCGGCAACGGCGGCGGGGTTCGCCATCCGCGAGCAATCGGCGGAAGGGCTGGGGGCAAGTTTCGCCGGCGTCGCGGCGGGGCTCGACGGATTGTCCTCGATGTTCTGGAATCCGGCGACCATGACGCTGCATGAGGGCGAGGGCTTGCAGAGCGAATCGAACTGGTCGCCGATCATGCCTTATTCGCGAGCCAAGGATGGCGCCGGCGGGCTGGGCGGATCGAGCGACAGCGGCAATATCGGCAAGTTGCTGCTGGCTCCGGCCTCCTATTACACCTATCAGGTGAACGACCGGCTGTTCGTCGGGCTCGGCATCAATTCGCCCTTCGGCCTCTCCACCGAGTCGGATGTCTGGGCGGGTTCGATGCACGGGTCGGAGTCCTCGTTGTTGACGATCAACGCCAATCCGAATGTGGCCTACAAGCTCAGCGACGAGATCTCGGTGGCCGCCGGCATTCAGCTGCAATATGCCGACGCCAATTTCGAATCGGTCGATCCGGCGACCGGGGCGACGGTGGACAATGTGGAGGGCGACGATTTCGGCATGGGCTTCACCGCGGGCCTGCTGTTCACGCCCGGCGACACGACGCAGATCGGCATCGGCTTCCGTTCGACGATCGAACATGAGCTGAAAGGCAACGGCTCCGTCGGGCCTTATGCGGGCGGGCTGACGACACCGCTCGACACGCCGGAGATCGTCACCCTCGGCATCCGCCAGAAAATCGACGAGCGCTGGACGGCCATGGCCGGAGCCGAATGGACCAACTGGAGCCGCTTCAAGAGTCTCACCGTCTACAGCGATCCGGGCGGCGCCGTGCTCAGTTCGACGCCGGAGAACTGGAAGGATTCCTGGTTCGTATCGCTCGGCGGCGAATATGCCTACAGCGACACGCTGACGCTGCGTGCCGGGCTGGCTTACGAGGATTCGGGGGTTCCGGACTCGACGCGCACGCCGCGCATTCCCGACAACAACCGCTATTGGGTCTCGGTGGGCGCGAGCTACAGGGTCAATGACTGGCTCAAGACCAATCTCGCCTACAGCCATGCTTTTGTCGAGAATGGCGATGTGGCGCTGACCGGGCCCCCGCCGCTCTCCGCGACCTTCAAGCAGTCGATCGACATCGTCTCGGCTTCGGCGTCCATCGATTGGTGAGGCTGCCGGCTTACAGCGATATCGAGGAGGCGGCGGCGCGGCTGGCGGGTTTCGCCGTGCGCACGCCGGTCATCGAATCGCAGCGGCTGAACGAACTCGTGGGTGGGCGCATCCTGATCAAGGCCGAATGCCTGCAGCGCACCGGCTCGTTCAAGTTCCGCGGCGCCTGGAACTGCATTTCGCGGCTCGATGCGCGGGTAGCGACAGGCGGCGTGGTCGCCTATTCGTCCGGCAATCATGCGCAAGGCGTGGCGGCGGCGGCACAATTGAAGGGCCTCGCGGCGCTGATCGTCATGCCCGCCGACACGCCGGCGATCAAGCAGGCCAATACGCGGCGCCATGGCGCCGAGATCGTCACCTATGACCGGGCCAGCGAAAGCCGCGAGGCAATCGCCCAGCGCATCGCGGCGGAGCGCGGCGCCGTCATCGTGCCGCCCTTCGAGCATCCGCACGTCATCGCGGGCCAAGGCACGGCGGGACTCGAATTCGCCGAACAGGCAGCGGCGATGCAGGCAATTCTGGACGATGTGCTGGTGCCGTGCAGCGGCGGCGGCCTGAGTGCCGGAATCGCGCTTGCCATGGAGGCGAAGTCGCCGGTCACCCGGGTTCATACGGTCGAGCCGGCGGGCTTCGACGACTATGCGCGGTCGCTCAAGTCGGGCGGGCGCGAGCGGAATACCCGGATGAGCGGCTCGATCTGTGATGCGCTGCTGTCGCCCGAGCCCGGCGAGATGACCTTTGCCATCAACAAGCCGCGGCTGGCGAACGGCCTGGTGGTGAGCGAGGCGGAGGTGCGTGACGCCGTGCGTTTTGCCTTCGAGGAACTCAAGCTCGTCATCGAGCCCGGCGGGGCGGTGGCGCTTGCGGCCATCCTGGCCGGCAAGATCGAAACGCGCGGCCGCACCATCGGCGTCATGGCTTCCGGCGGCAATGTCGATGCCACGGTTTTTGCCGGGATCATCGGAGGAGGAGAAGCGCGGGGCGGCAAGGCGGGAACGCGAGAGATGAGTAGTGAGTAGCGAAGATTGTCACTTCCCTCAGGGGGCCGGGCCGGCGGCAAGTTGGGACTGGAGGGGAACTTCCATCGGCTCGGCGGCGGCGCGGCGGATGATGACGATGCGGCGCTTCTCGCCGGTCTCGGTCATGGCCGGTTCGGGACCGGGTGACGGCGCAGGGGCAGACAAGGCTTCGGGTTCGAGTTGCCTGGATTCCGCCAAGGGCGGTGCGGCGGGATTGGCGGCGATTGCGGTGCCGGATGGCGGATTACGGTAAACGACCAGGCGCGCGCCCGTCTTGACGGCTGGGGCTTCGGCCGACTGCGGCGCTTCGGCGGGTACGAAAATCGCCTCGTTCTGTTTGAAATATTTCAGGTTTTTCAACGCCGGCGCCTGGGCGGCGGTTTTGGTGGAAGGTGCCGCGAGCACGGCTTCCAGTTTCTTCAGGGCATCGAGAATGCGCTGGGTTTCGTCCATCCGCTGGCGCTTGTCGCGCTGGCCAAGAAACCAGCGGCCGCGCGGAGTTTCCATGACCGCCCGCTCGATCGCATCGTAATCCCCAGGTCCGAACTCGAGGTTCCGCCCCGCGACGGTACTCATCATACCCATACTCCACACACACGCCTGCGCCGTACGCAGACGTACCCAGTGGGCAATATTGTGGAAACTGGTGAAGGTTTGGTTTAGACCGCCGGTCTTGCCGCGAGACCCCGATGCCCGCCCGGAATTTCAGCCTGCGACTGTCGCTGTTCAACCTGTTCCTGTTCCTCGGCATGGGGGTGCAGGTTCCATTCTTGCCGCTGTGGTTGCAATACAAAGGCCTTTCTGGCGGCGAGATCGGCATCGTCATCGCCGCCTTGACCGCGATCCGCGTCGTCGCGGCACCGCTCGGCGCCTTCATCGCCGACCGGTACGGCAACCGCCGCCGGGTGATCGTGGTCTCCGCGCTCGCCAGCTTCGCGGGCTATATCGCCATGGCGAATGCGAATGGCCTATGGACGATCCTCGCGGCTAGCCTCATGGCCTCGGCCTTCCATGCGCCAAGTGCGCCGTTGGCGGAGGCGCTGGCGGTCGAGGGCAGTGCCGCCCACGGCCTCGTCTATGGACGGATCAGGCTGTGGGCGTCGTTGAGCTTTCTTCTGGGCAGTCTTGTCTCCGGCGCACTGCTCGAGACGGTGCCGATCGGCGCCGTCATCCATCTCATCGCCGGCGCCCAGGGCCTTCTCGCCATTGCCGCCGCGCTTCTGCTTCCCGCCGATCCGGCCCAGGACGGCCGGCCCGAGAGCAAGTTGCGGGCGGGCGATGCGGTCACGCTTGTCGCCAGCGGGAGTTTCGCCCTGTTCATCGCCGCCGTCAGCGTCGGCCAGGCGAGCCACGGCCTGTTATACGGCTTCGGTTCGGTGCATTGGAACCAACTCGGCTACGGCAAGTCGACCATCGGCAGCCTGTGGGCGACCTGCGTCATGGCGGAAGTGCTGCTCTTCGCCTTCTCCGCCCGCCCGGCCGCCCGCTTCGGCGCCGTAACACTGATCGCGGCGGGCATCGCCGGCGGCCTGCTGCGCTGGACGATCATGGGTTTCGATCCGCCGGCCTGGCTGCTGTTTCCGGTGCAGGCGCTGCATGCCGCCTCCTTCGCGCTCACCCATCTCGGCACCATGCATTTCATCCAGGACACCGTTCCGGCGGGACTGCGCAATACGGCACAGGGCATCCATGCGGCGGTGTCGGGCGGCATCGTCATGTCCAGTGTCGTCTGGTTGTCGGGGCCGCTCTATGACGCCTATGGCGGGGCTGCCTATTTCTTCATGGCCGGGCTCTCGGCCGCGGCGCTTGCATTGGCCTTGCGGCTGCGGAATATCAGCCCCACAGAGACGGCGGCGGCGGCGCCATGAGATTGCCGTCATAGGCGATGCCGGGATCGCGGTCGCGGGCCAGCAGCAAGGGCCCGTCGAGATCGATATAGTCCGCATACTGAGCAACCAGCATGGCCGGCGCCATGGCGAGCGAAGTCGCCAGCATGCAGCCGACCATGATTTTCAAGCCATTCGCCTGGGCGGCGCGGGCCAGTGCCAGCGCCTCGGTCAGGCCGCCCGCCTTGTCGAGCTTGATGTTGATGGCGTCGTACTTGCCGAGGAGACTTGCGAGATTGTCGCTGCCATGGGCCGATTCATCGGCGCAGATCGCCACCGGGCGGGCGAGGCCACGGAGAATTTCATCCTGGCCGGCGGGCAATGGCTGCTCGACCAGTTCGACGCGGGCTTCGGCGCAAATCTCAAGAAGAACGGGCAATGTCGTGGCGGTCCAGCCCTCATTGGCATCGACGATGAGCCGGCTTTGCGGTGCCGCCTGGCGGACGGCGCGCAGGCGATCGGCATCGCCGTCGCGGCCGAGCTTCACTTTGAGCAGCGGCCGGTGGGCGGCGCGCGCGGCGGCCGCGGCCATCGCGTCCGGCGCATCGAGGCTCAGCGTGTAGGCGGTGAGCCGGGGGACCGGCGGAGCAAGACCGGCAAGCCGCCACACCGGCTTTTCGGTCCGTTTCGCCTCGAGGTCCCAGAGGGCGCAATCGAGGGCATTGCGGGCGGCGTGCAAGGAGAGCAGGCGGGGAACGTCCTGGCGGGCGATGCCGCGTTCGATCGAAGCCCGCGCGGCTTCGAGCCCGGCCATGACGGCCGCCACGGTCTCGTCATAGCGCGGGTAGGGCACGCATTCGCCGCGGCCCACCGCACCTGCTTGCGAGAGGGTGACGACAACCACGTCCGCCACGGCGCGGCTGCCACGCGCGATGGTGAAATGACCGGCGACGGGCCATGTCTCATGGGCGATCGTCAGCTCGGGCAAGCAGGTCTCCGCTACTGCGGCGGAATGTGGCCGGCCGCTTCGGCCAGCGTCACATAGAGCTTGCCGGATTCGGAGGCGAGGCAGGCCTCGACCATGCCGGCACCCTGCGGCCCTTCCGAGACGGTATCAAGCAGGCGCTCGAACAGGCGCACATAGGCATCGACACGGCCCCGCACCAGGCGCTCGCCGGCGTAGCGGTCCTCGATCATCTTGGTGAAGCGCTTGCCGCGGGCCTCGAACAGGCGGTGGGTGTAAACGTGGCGTTCGCCGGCGGTGAAGCTCTTTTCGAGATCGCGCGGCAAGTTGCCGTCGATGGCCTCGACCAGATCGCGGGCGGCGCCGTTGAGCTTCTGCACCAGGTTTTCCATATCGCGCGGGATGCCGGCGGGTTCGGGAGCCGGTTCCTTGGCGGGGCGCGGCAACAGCACCGCCATGCTGCGCATGATCGAGGATTCCACCGCTGTGTTGCGATCACGGGGCTTGGTCAGGGCGCCGGCGCTTCCCGACTGCGGAGCGGGGAGCGCGGCGCCCTCAGATTTTCCCGGGCTGGGATCCCTCGCGATTCGCGGCAACATGACGCCGGGGCCGGAGACGTCGAGAGTTCCGGTCTGGCGCTTGACCACTTCGGCCAAAGTATTCAGAGCGGCGATCTGGTCGGCGACGACGCGGCGCATGGCGTCGGCATTGCTGCGGGTTTCTTCCGGCAGTTCGAGGATGGCGCGCTTCAGTTCGCCGCGGGCGCCGTCGATGTCCTTGACCACCTGCTGGGCGGTGATGCGCATGTCCTGGGCGGTCTGCTGGAAATCGCTGGCGGTGGCCGACAGCATCTCGTTCATCGAGGCCATGGCGCGCTCGTGCTGTTCGCGCAGGATGCGCGAGGCCTGGTCGATCTGGCCGCCGGAACTGGCTTCGAGCTTCTTGATTTCCTGGGCGAGATTGGCGGAGGCCGCGGCGGTCTGCTCGGAGACGATGCGGCCGATGTCCTTGGAGCGCGTCTCGGAGGCGGCAAGCGATTCCTCGATCAGATTCATGTAGCCGGTCATCACCGCATCGATCTCCTGGGCCTTGCGGTTGGCATCGGCCACCAATTGGTCGAGGGCCTCGCGGCGATTGACCAGCACGCGCTCCATGTCGCCGTTGAACTTGTCGAGCGATTTTTCGACCAGCACCGAGACGTCCTCGAGGCGATCGGAGATGCGGGATCCGGTGGTCTCGAGCTTGCCGGTGAGCTGCATGGAAATGCCTTCCAGGCGTTCGTCGAGGGCGCCGGCGGCGCCGACGAGCTGGTCGGCGAGATAGATGTTGGCGGTCTCGACATGCTTGGAAAATTTGCGGTGGGCGTCGTCGAGCTTGGCGGAGGTGGCGGTCGCGGCGGAATCGAGTTCGCGGGCGGCCTGGTCGATGCGGCCGGCGAGAAGACCGGCGTTCTGTTCGAAACGGCCGGTGATCTGCAGCGTCGTTTCGCCCAAGCCCTGCGACAGGGCTTCGCTGGCCCGGTCGAGATCGCCGATGATCTGGGTGCCGGCGGTCCCGACAATCTCGGCGAACTTGGCGCCGGTGCCGGCGAGACGGCCGGAAATATCGCCGGTGACGCGCTCGAGCAGGGTGGAGGCGACGTCGAAGCGCTGACCGAGATCGCGCGCGGTCGTTTCGAGGCGGGTGAACATGGTGCTGCCGGCATGGTCAAGCTGGCTTGCGACCTCGCCGGAGGTCTTCTGCAACTGCTCGGTCATCATGCCGGTATTGGCGTCGAACAGGGCGGTGAGGCCGGTCACGGCTTCGCCGAGCTGGGCGCCGAGACGGTTGGTGGTCGTATCGAACAGGCCGCCAAGTTGCGTCGAGGCCTGATCAAGCTGGACGGTGAGCTTGTCGGTGGCCTCGACCACCTGCGCGGCGACGCCGCCGGCCGTGGCGTTGATGTGATCATGGATGCGGGTGGCGGAGGATTCGAGCTGATAGGTCATGTCCGCCGCGGTGCGGTCGAGGCGCGCCGTCATCTCGTTGGCGGAACTGTCGAGGAGTCCGAAGAGGTCGTCGCGGGCCTTGGACAGGTTCTGCACGAATTCGCCGGAGACCGAAATCAGCCGGTCGGTCACCAGGCCGCCGGAACCTTCGATATTCTGGGCCAGCGCCAGGCCCGATTCCTGCATCTGGTGGCCGACGATGCCAGAGGTTTCCTTGAGATGGGCGGCGATGGTGCCGCTGGTGCTGACGAGCAGCTCGTTGATCGACGAGCCCGCCGCCTGCAATTCCTGGGCGGCGCCCAAGGCGGTGCGTTCGATGGTTCCCGCCATGTCGCCGGTGGCGCGGTCGAGAAGGCCGGAGAAATCGTCCTGGGCCTGGGTAATGCGGCCGAGGTAGCCGGTGGCGACCTGCTCCAGCCCCTGGGTCACGAGATTGCGGCTCTGCTCGATCTGCTGGCTGACGTCGATGCCGGAACGCTCGATGAGGGAAGCCACTTCGTTCGACGTCGCATTCAGATGATAGGCGATGGTGTTGCCGGTGCCCTGGATGACGTCGGTCAATCCCGCCGCGGCCTGCTTGATCTGGTCGGCGGAGGCGGCGGTGGCGCGCTCCATGAGTGCCGCCACTTCATTCGACGCCACGTTCAGATGATAGGTGACATTTCCGCCGGTGCCCTGGATGACCTCGGTCAATCCCGCCGCCGCCTGCTTGATTTCGCCGGCGGAGGCGGCGGTAGCGCGCTCGACGGTGCGGCCGATTTCCTGATTGATGCCGGTCAGCTGTTCGACGCTCTGGCGCAGTAGTTGCACCACGTTCGATTCCATGTCCTGCACCTTGCCGCCGAAATTCGCCGATTCCGAATTGAGGAGGCCGGCCGCCTGGGAAAGAGTCTGAATCTGGTTCTGCAGCTGATGCGAGAAGTCGCTTAGTTCGCCGGCCAGAATGCCGGAAGCGCGCTCCATCTGGGCGGTCTGGGTGCCGATCTGGCCGCTGGCGTTGGCGGCGCGCGAGGCGACCTCATCGATGGCGCGGGCAAGACCGGTCGAGGACTCCTTCATGCCCTGTTCGAGTTGCACCAGCGTCGACTGGGCATTCACAATGATGCCGCCGAGATTCTCGGTGTTGGATTCAAGGCGCGCCAGTACCGGATTGGCCTCGCCGGCGAGCACCATGCTGGCCTGATGCAGGGCGGCGCGCTGGTTCTCCAGGCCGTTGACCAGGTCACGGATGCGTTCCTCATTGCCGCCGAAGGCGCGTTCGATGGCGGATATTTCCTTGTGGACGATTTCCTCCAGCACCGCGGCGCGCTGAATGGCATGTTCGACGCCGCCGACCAGGAGATCGACTTCGGAACGCACCGCCTGGGCGATGGAGGTGAGACCTTCGGTGGCGACGTCCTGCGGCCGGATCAGGCGCATGGCCGATTGCATCAGCACTTCCGAGACCTGGCGCAACTGCGAAGCGCGCCAGAGGAAATAGGCGGTGACCCAGACGACGCCGATCGGCAGCAGCAGGAGGGCGAGAGCCCGCATGGTCTCGGCCAGCCGCCGCGGGCCGAAAGGATCGGGCACGGCGATGACGTCGTTCGAGAAAATGAAGAACCAGCCGGCAATCCAGCCGAGCGACAGGGCGAAGGCGACGTAATAGGGGGCGAAGGAAGGCGGGCGGCGCAGCTTCGCCAGCATCATCGAGGTGCCGGGGTCGTTCTCGTTGGCGGGGCGCGAGCGCAAGGACGCCGGCTCCAGCGCCTGACCCGATGGGTCGCGCCGTGTTGGCGCGTCCGGTTCACCGGAGCGCTTGTCGCGTCGCCGTGGATCCATCACATTACTTGCCATGCCTGCTACCCGCACCAACTCATCTTGTCAGCAACCGCCCCCGCCGCCGTTGCGTTCCGTCTTGCGTTCGATCCTGGAGACATGGGCGCTTCGAAGAACGCAACTACCCATGGACAGGATTGGCCTCGCCCGCAAGCCGGCCGCTCGCTTGTTAACACCATAGCCCATCGGGAGTCCCGCTTGAACCCAATGCCGCCCGCCAGCCGGGAATAACTTAAGTTTTGGTTAAGATTGTGGATCGAATTGAATCGATTCAGGAAATAGCTCTTTTACCGCGTTAGTTTACGTCCTTCTAGCCGCCGCCGGGTAGGTTGGCGGATATCAAGATGCGGCAAGGAGTGCGTGGCGTGAGCCGGCGGCCGAGGCGGAACGAGGCACATTCAGATACCACCGGGAGCGGGGCGGCTGTCCTCGACCGGGAACATCTGTCGCATCAGACGATGGAGAGCGACGAACTGGCAGGTGAGATCGTTGGCCTGTTCCTGACGCAGCTTCCGACAATCCTCGACATGCTCAAGACGGCGGCGAGCGCAGCCGATTGGAAGTTCGCCATCCATACGCTCAAGGGGTCGGCGGTGACCGTGGGGGCAATGCGCATTGCCGCAATTACCGCGGAACTCGAAACGCTGCCAGCCGGCGATGCCGATGCCAGACAACGGCTCATCGCGGCGCTAGATGCGGAAATCGCCGCCTTCCGCGAAGCCGCCCGGCAGCTCCGATTGTAACCGGCAGCACAGCCGGCATCGGACAGTTGTCTTTCCCCGGACAATCCCCTAGATAGCCGTTCGGAATAACGAACGATCCGGCCCGGACAGTCGAAATGGCGAAAATCACCTTCATTCAGCACAATGGAGCGGAACAGACCGTCGAGGGCCAGACCGGCCTGTCGGTCATGGAGACGGCGATCAAGAACATGGTCCCCGGCATCGACGCCGATTGCGGCGGCGCCTGCGCCTGCGCCACCTGTCACGTCTATGTCGAGCCGGAGTGGACGGCAAAAACGGGCGCGCGCAGTTCGATGGAAGAGGACATGCTGGATTTCGCCTTCGATGTGCGCGACAACAGCCGCCTCTCATGCCAGATCAAAGTGTCCGACGGGCTCGACGGGTTGCGCGTCCGCGTGCCAGAAAAGCAATTCTGAATTTCCGGAGTTCTGCGATGTCCGATGCGATTTCCACCGACGCGGTGATCATTGGCGCGGGGCCGTGCGGCCTGTTTGCCGTTTTCGAACTCGGCCTGCTCGACATCAAATGCCACGTGGTCGACATTCTCGACCGGCCGGGGGGCCAGTGCGCCGAACTCTATCCGGAAAAGCCGATCTACGACATTCCGGCGCTGCCCATCGTCACCGGCGCGGAACTCACCCACCGGCTGATGGAGCAGATCAAGCCGTTCAGACCCGAGTTCCATTTCAACCAGATGGTCACCGAGATGAAGAAGCTCGGCGCGGCGGATTTCGAGATCAAGACCGACGGCGGCCTCACCTTCCGCTCCAAGGTGGTGGTGATCGCGGCGGGCGGCGGCTCGTTCCAGCCGAAGAAGCCGCCGATTCCGGGAATCGACGCCTATGAGGGCAAGTCGGTGTTCTATTCGGTCAAGAAGATGGAGGCGTTGCGCGGCATCGACATATTGATCGTCGGCGGCGGCGACTCGGCGCTCGATTGGACGCTCAATCTGCAGCCGGTGG
>CAYOZR010000029.1:0-25875 GCA_964408555.1 uncultured Aestuariivirga sp. | reverse complement strand
TCGTCAACGACGGGATCTTCCTCGACGGGCAGGGTCAGAAGATTTCCAAGTCGCGGGGCAACGGCCTGACCATCGACGAATGGCTCACCTATGCCGATCCCCAATCGCTGTCGCTGTTCATGTACAACCGCCCGCGCGAGGCCAAGAAGCTCTATTTCGACGTGATCCCGCGCGCCGTCGACGAGTATGCCCAGTTCCAGCAGGCCTATGTCCGGCAGGATATGAAGGACCGGCTGGTCAACCCGCTCTGGCACATCCATGGCGGCAATCCGCCGCCGCCGGAGGAGGGAGCCGTGTCGTTTTCGCTGCTGCTCAATCTCGTGGCGGTCGCCAATACCGAGGACAAGTCCGTGCTCTGGGCTTTCCTCAAGCGCCATGCGCCGGCTCTCGATTCCGCCACGCATCCGCGCCTCGATGCCCTGGTCGGCTATGCAATCCGCTACTTCGCCGATTTCGTCAAGCCGAAGAAGCGATATCGTCCGCCTACGGAGGATGAGCGCCAGGCGCTGGAAGATCTTTCGGCGGCGCTGGCATCTCTTCCCGAGGGCTCATCGCCCGAGGCGATTCAGCAGAAGGTTTACGACGTGGGCCGCCGCGATCCCTACAAGACGGTGCAGAAGGACGGCTCCATGGGCGTCGGCCAGACCTGGTTCAACATGCTCTATCAGGTGCTGCTCGGCGAGGAGCGCGGCCCCCGCTTCGGCTCCTTCGCCGCCCTTTACGGCCTCGGCAATACCCGCGCCCTGATCGCCAAGGCACTACAGGGCGGGCTTACTGGCTCGCCCAGATAATCCGCGCGATCCAGTCGATGTCCTTCATGTCGATGGTCTTCGGCTCGTGCTCGGGGTTGATCGAGGCGAGTTCGACGGTCTTGGCGGTCTGGCGCTGCATGATCTTGGCCATCACCTGGCCGTCCGCGGTCTTGACCGCCACCCGGTCGCCCTTGCGGACGGTGGCCGACGGCGACACGACGATGGTGTCGCCTTCGCGGTAGACCGGCAGCATCGAGTCGCCGGTGATTTCCAGCGCATAGGCATTATTGTCGGTGACGCCGGGAACGTCGATCTCCTCCCAGCCGGAGCCCACCGGGAAGCCGGAATCGTCGAAGAAGCCGCCCTTGCCGGCCTGGGCGAGGCCGAGCAGCGGAATCTGCTTGCGCCGCGGCGGCTGGCCCTTGCGGCCGGTCAAGAGGTCGGTGAATTCCTCCACCGAAGCGCCGGAAGCATTCAGCACCCGGGCGATGCTTTCGGTCGTCGGCCAGCGCGGGCGGCCGTCGGGGCCGTGGCGTTTCGACGGATTGAAGGAGGTGGGATCGAGACCGGATTTCTTGGCCAGCCCCGACGCCGAGAAACCATAGCGCTCGGCGATTGTATCGATGGCCGCCCAAACCTGTTTATGGCTGAACATGATTTGCCTCTCCATGCCGCATATTTTTCACAATATCTAGGAACCTATACCTCAATTGTCGCGGATTGTCCATAGTTGTGTTGATCACTATGGTGCCCTGCGTCATGGCAATAGTTTACAAGATATGTTCCGCAGCGGAATGGGCGGAAGCCACCGCCACCGGCGCCTTCACCGGATCGGAGGCCGACCGCCGCGACGGCTTTATCCATCTCTCCGCCGCCCATCAGCTCCGTGAAACGGCGGCCAGGCATTTTGCCGGGCGCGACGGTCTGGTCCTCGCGGCCTATGATGATACGGCGCTCGCGCATCTGAAATGGGAAGCTTCGCGGGGCGGCGATCTTTTCCCTCATGTCCATGGCGTCCTCCCGGTTGCCTCCGCCAGTTGGGTGAAGCCGCTGCCCCTGGCCGGCGGCCGCCACAGGTTTCCCGGCGGCATCGGCCCATGACGCTGGCGAGCCTTGCCTTCCCGCTGATCCGGCCGCTGCTCCACGCGCTCGATGCCGAGACGGCCCATGGCCTGACCATCGGGCTCCTGAAACTCATGCCGGCGGCTGCGGCCGGCCCGTCGGATTCCCGTCTCGCCGTTTCCGCCTTCGGCCTGCAATTCGCCAATCCGCTGGGCCTCGCGGCGGGCTTCGACAAGAACGCCGAAGTGCCCGATGCCATGCTGGCCCAGGGCTTCGGCTCCGTCGAAGTGGGAACCCTGACGCCAAGGCCGCAAACCGGCAATCCCCGGCCGCGACTATTCCGCTTGGCCGAAGACCGTGCCGTCATCAATCGTCTGGGCTTTAACAATGACGGCCACGCCGCGGCGTTTGCCAGGCTCGCGGCCCGCCGCCGCGCCGGCGTGGTCGGCGTCAATCTCGGCGCCAACAAGGATTCGCCCGATCGCGTCGCCGATTATGTGGCGGGGATCGAAACCTTCTCGGCGGTTGCCGATTATCTCACCGTGAACATCTCCTCGCCCAACACGCCGGGCCTCAGGGCCCTGCAATCGCGGGCCGAACTGCAATCCCTCCTGGCGCGTCTCGATGAAGCGCGAGCCCGCCGGACGCGGCGCCCGCCGATGCTGCTCAAGATCGCTCCCGATCTCCGCGACGACGAACTGGAAGACATCGCCCGATGCTGCGGCGGAGGCACGGTCGACGGTATCGTCGTCTCCAACACCACGATCGCGCGGCCGCCGCTCAAGTCCCGTCTTGCGCATGAGCGGGGCGGTCTGTCGGGAGCACCCCTCTTCGAACTTTCGACCCGCCGGCTCGCCCGCCTCTATCTCCTGACCGAAGGCCGCATTCCCCTGATCGGCGTGGGCGGCATCGGCGATGCCGGAACGGCTTGGGCGAAAATCCTCGCCGGCGCGACCCTGTTGCAGCTTTATTCGGCCCTGGTCTATCGCGGTCCCGGACTGGTGGCGGAGATTCTCGAAGGGCTTTCCGCCAGGCTCGCGCGCCAGGGCCTGACTCTGGAAACCGCGCGCGGCCGCGATGCTAGCGCCATCGCTCACCAGGGATTGAGCGGCACATAGGTGTTGAAGATTTTCTCCGTCGTGCCGTTGCCCTGCAGACGGTCGAGCCCATGGTCGAGGGCGGCACGGATATCGTCGCGGTCGGGCCGCACCAGGAACACCATGCCGCGGCTGAAATAGTCGCGGTCGACATAGGCGCCGGGAAGCAGCTTGCAGCAGCCGCGCGCGGCGCTGCCGGCGATCCAGTAGATGAGCCGCAGGGAATCGCCGAACAGCGCATCGACATTGCCGGTACGCAATGCGTCCTGGGCCTCCGCCTGGCTGTCGAACCCCATCAGCGTCGAGCCCGAATAGTATTTTTCCAGCCAGGCCGCATGCGCCGAACCCTTGACCATGCCGATGCGCTTGCCGCCGAGGCTGCGCACGTCGGCGGCCGCGAGCGGGCTTGCGGCGGCAACGGCAAACCGTCCAAGATTGCGGAAATAGGGCCGCGTCGCCCGCGTCTCCTTGAGCAGGCCGGCCTCGGGCCGCGGACCGGCGACGATGACGTCACCCTCCCGCCGGGCCAATGCGGCGGCGAGCTCGCCATAGGGCCGCATGACCACTTCGCAGCGCAGTTTGATTTCGGCGCAGGCGGCGACGGCGAGGTCCACGGCGAGCCCGGCGGCGGTGCCGGAGCCGGTCGCGAAGCTGAACGGCGGAAAATCGCCATCCGCCAGAAGCCGCACGGTTTCATTCGGCGCGAACTGCGGCGCCTTGGTTCCCGTCTCCACATGCCGGAAAAATGGCAGCCGATAGGCTCCCGCGTCCTGGGCCTGCGGCAGCGCCGGAGTTGGTGCAACCAGCAAGATTGCGATGGCGGCAAGCCACAGCCTTAGGATGGTTGCGTAAGTGACGTCAGGTTGCTTCATTATATTACGCTGAGTAACTTTAATGTTGAATAATTCTAAATTGACGCGAGCAGCACTTGGCTTTGGTCGAGGCTCATAATGTCCCGGTGCCGCCGCAATATCGCGGTGTTCCAGGCAAAATAGCGGCGGACGGCGAGGAAGTCTTGCCCCGATTGCCCGGCTGGGCCATTGCCGAAGCGCTGCGCCATTTGCCCGAAGACGAGCTTGAGCAGGCGCTGCGCAGCAGGATCTTGCCGACCGCCAGCCTGCCCGGCTTGCGCCTGGTCGCCTGTTTCGGCCGGGCGGCACATGCGCTTGCCCGGCAACGCGGCCTCAATCTGGTGGCGCAGGGGCGTTCCGCCGATTTCATCGCCGCCGCGCGCCTGGCCCTTGGTCCGAGCCTGCTCCGCCAAGCCACCCATGGCCTTGCCCGAAAATATTGGCGGTTCTCGGCCAGGCGCCGCCTGACACTGCCGCAAATCGCCTGCGGCCTGTCCGGCCTTGCCGCGATAGGACTCGCGGCGATGGTTCTGCCGCTCGATCTTCTCTGGATCGCCGCCAGTCTGCTTTCGGGCTTGTTCTTTCTGGCGGTGATAGCCCTGCGCCTGCTTTGCCTGTTCCCGCCGCGGCCCTTGCCGCATGCCGCCGCACCCGATCTCGCCGATGACAAACTCCCGGTCTATTCCGTGCTCGTTCCCTTGTTCCGCGAGACGGCGGTTTTTGGACAATTGCTCGCCGCCCTCGGCCGCCTACACTATCCGCCAGGCAGGCTCGACATCAAGCTGATCCTCGAGGAATCCGACATTGCCATGCAGCGCGCCGCGGCACGCCTCCGCCTGCCCGAGCACATCGAGGTGATCGTCGTGCCCTGCGGCAGCCCGCGGACCAAGCCGCGGGCCCTGAATTACGCCCTGCAGTTCGCCCGCGGCGAGCTTCTCACCATCTTCGATGCCGAAGACATTCCCGAACCGCTGCAGCTTCGCCTGGCGGCCGAAACCTTCGCGCTGCTGCCGGAAGGTGTCGCCTGCCTGCAGGCCGAGCTTACCTTCTACAATCCCAATGAGAACTGGCTGACCCGCGGTATTATGGCGCAAACGCCAGAAGAAATGAAGCACCTCGCTGCCTAGATTGGCGGCATGAACACCTTCGCCATTCCCGCCCTGAAAGAAAAACGCGCCCAGATCGCGGGCCGGGTCATTTCGCTCAGGAAGCAGATCGCCCGGCACCACAAGGAACTGGCCAGTCTGGACGCCACAATTGCCTTGTTCGATCCGTCCTACCGGGTCGGCTCCATCAAGCCCAGGAACGCCCGCAAGCGGGCCAAGCTGTTCAAGCTGGGGGAACTGGGCCGGTTGATCATGGACGCCCTGCGGAGAGCCGAAGGAACGCCGCTGACCACGAAAGAGATAGTCACCGCCGTGACCGCCGCTATCGGAGAAACCAAGACCATGGCGCCGGTTCTGGCACATTCCGTGCGGTCCAATCTGGCCTATCTGGCGAGGCGGAAAGCGGTGGTGAAGATTGGGGAACGGGGGGAGACGCGATGGCAGTTTGAAACCTATTAAGATACCTTCATCGCAAGAGGATGGGATAATATTTCTCCGATTACGAAAAAGAGCCCGATGCCACCGGCTAATCCATTTAGCAAACTGCCGTTCTGAGCGTACGGTCTCAGATCGTGGGAAAACACTGCAAGAATCATCATACCAAAAGGCACGATTACAGCACCATTTAGAAGGTCTGAGCCACAAGCCTTTGTTGAAATAAGTGGAGGATGTTTCTTATACCAGCGAAAAGCTATTTTCGCGCCAACAATCACAAACGCGACGAAGAGCGTCCATCCGTCTGTACCGCCATCAAAATAGGTCCATATGTAATCCACGGTTACATCTCAAAACACGTGTAGCATCTTGAAAATTATGACGGCAGCAAACCCCAGAGACGCACCAACAACATCGCTAGCGTCAACCTCGGCATATCCCAAAAAACGTGCCGTGATACCGGCAATAGCCACTCCCACTATGGCTCCAGAGAGAGCATAGCGGATAAGCCGCAAAATCCTTTTCGCCTCCGCAGATTTTCCAGGCTGAGGCAATCCGTCTCCCGATTGCCGAGCAACGTGCGCTATCATTTCCACTCTCCCGGATTATCTTCAACCAATGACAATTGGTCGAAGCCACCCCATCCCCGGAAATCGACTTTACTTAGCGGGAAGATGCACCTGCCGATTTGCTCCTGTCAATAGGAAGAAAAGCTAATACTTACGAGATGGTAATTGAAAATGCTTTTGCAAGTCCGATCACGCTAGCGTGTATGCCGTTGCCAATATCCGCTAAAATCCACTGATGGTTTGCGGATCATAGCAAGTTTTGCAACCTGTTGCACTTGCTCGCCATTGGCAACGCGGCGGTGATCTTCGCGCCACGCGGCTTCCTGGGCGTAGCGGAGAAGATACACACCCGCGACATGATGATGGTGGCCGATTTCGGCGCGGCGCATACGACTGAAAAATCCTTCGGCCAAGTTCGTGCAAGCGCCGTTGAGGCTGTAGGCTTCCTCATGGTTGATCCGCTTCATTTCAAAGCGGGCATGCAGGTCATTCCAAGCGTTTGACTCGTCGGCATTGATGACAGTGCCCTTGGCAACGCGGGAACGGATGAATGACAGCGCCTGAGCCTCTGAGCGAAACACTGCCGGAAGCGAATTGCCATTGCGCTCGCGGACAATTATCACACACCGGCGTTTGCCGGACTGGTTCCGCCACAGGCGGCGGTCCTTACGATCTTCCCGCATGTTGGCGGGCTTCACATACCCTCCGAAATAGGCACCGTCGATTGCCACCTCTTTGCCTTCGCCGCCGATCACGCGGCCCTTGAGTTCTTCCGACATGGCTTCGCGCATCTTGTGGCAGAGGACGAAAGCGGCCTTGTAGGAGAGGCCCAGGTCGCGGGACATGGCAAGCATGGACTTGCCCTTGACCTCATTACAGAAGATCGCGATGGCCGCGAGATAGGCTCTAAGCGGCAGCTTGTGGGAAGCAAAGAGGGTGCCGGACGTGACGGTGAAATCCTTGGCGCATGCGCGGCATCGGAACCGGAGCGAGCCATTCGGGCGGCGGCACTCGTAGGGGTCCAGACCGCCACAATGCGGGCAAACGGCTTGACCGTCAGTTGCCGTCCAACGGACTTGCCGGAACATGACTTCCGCCTCGGCATCGGAAAGCCGGAACACCTGAGCGAGGCTCAGGCTCTTGGCTTTGCGAGAAAGGAGGAAATGCTGTGCCATAGTCCTGTGTCAACCAAATTAGATGACATAGACTATGGTAGCTGATATGGCTCGTGTCAACTAAAATAGTTGATCTTATCCGAAAAAGTGATATTGTTGCCCCATGAAACCGGCACAGGTTAGAGCTGCCCGTAATTGGCTGGCGTGGACGCAACAGAAGCTGGCCGAGGAAGCCCGCGTCGGACTCAGCACGATCAAGGATTTTGAAGCCGCTAAGCGGAAACCCATAGAGAACAATATCCGCGCGATCCGTGAGGCTTTGGAGCGCGCCGGAATGCGAATCACAGAGGATGGCGTTCACGGCCCCTTGGACGCGGACGCGGACCCGGAACCCTCATAACCGCTGTACTGGTGGCAATTGGGTGTGAGGCTGTTAAGCTGGAGGAAATTTAGTCGGGGGCACTCGGTGGGCAGGCAGCTAATCTTGTGGGCGACGTTCGCGTTGGTCATGGGATTTGTTCTTGGTGGTAGTTTTGTAGCAACGGTCCTCAAGCCAGAAGATCAATTGAGGTACGCCCAAGCCGAAAATCAAAGCGCACAAGCCACCAATCAGGAAAGCAACGAACGTTGCGAAAAAATACCCTTCTGGAATTGGCGGACGTGCGACCCTGTTGCTTATTTTACTTTTTGGCTCGCGGGGTTCACTGGCATACTCGCCGTTGCCACTGTTTTTCTTTGGGTTGCCACTCAAAGCATTTTGCGGGAGTCCAGACGTACCACTGAAAAGCAACTGAGAGCCTACATCAATGTAGTCAAAGCCCATACGGCCTTTGTCGATGGACGGCGGCCAGTTTTTCAAATTGTAATGAAGAATGGCGGACAGACACCCGCTTACAAAATCATTGGAAGAATTCAGGCATTTATCAGACTTATTCCTCCGAAAAATCCATTGGAGTTTACAGCGGCCGTAGAGACAAGACGGTTGGGGACTATTGGACCCAACGCCGACTATCATATGCGGCTCACCGGAGATTTGGAGATGGGTGACGACATGGTTCTCGAGATTCGGGAGAGAAGGAGAGCGATATTTGTAATCGGCGACGTCCATTACACGGATGTGTTTAAGCACGACTGGCATACGGAATTTATTGTTGTCTTTGATGATATGAGTTTGGAAGACCCCCGCCATCAATTGTCTGCTTGGACCGATGGAAACGAGTCCACTTAGCATCATCATAACAGCGGCCCAAGCCGCGCGGGCACCCACCGGCGCGCTCCTAACTCATTTTCCATCTTCCGGAGTTAGGTAGCAAACGCACCGGCGCAAGCCGGGTGTTGTGGCGTTTGCGCCATAATACCGCTGACCCGGCAATTCACCATCGAATATGCCATCCTGTTCGGATTGCTGCTGCCGGCCATGGCGAGCTATCGCCTGCCGCTGCCGCTGGGCGGTACCTCCAATCATTTCCGCACCCATATCCTGCGCCGCGCCGGCGCCTGGGATCCCTTCAACGTGACCGAGGATGCCGATCTGGGTCTGCGCCTTGCCCGGCTCGGCTATGCCACGGCCACTCTCGATGCCACCACCTATGAGGAGGCGAGCATCGGCCTGCGCAACTGGCTGCGGCAGCGGTCGCGCTGGCTGAAAGGCTTCCTGCAGACCTGGCTCGTCCACATGCGCGCGCCCGCCGAATTCATGGAGGACGTGGGTACGGCCGGTTTCTGGGCGGCGCAGGCCGTCACCGCCGGGCTGGTGGCCTCGGCACTGGTTCATCCCTTCTGCCTCGGCCTCACCGTCTGGCTGATCGCCAGCGGCCGCGCCCTGTCCGCCAATGCGGGGCCCGTGCCAACGATCGTGGCCGGTATCGATTTCGCGGTTCTGTTCTCCGGCTACACGGTGACGATCCTGGCCGGCCGCAAGGCCATTCGCCGCAGAGGCATCGACGGCTGGCATTTCGCCCTGGCCACCATGCCCGTCTACTGGCTGCTGATTTCATTCGCTGCTTGGGGCGCGCTCTGGCAATTCATCGTGGCGCCCTTCCACTGGAACAAGACCGAGCACGGGCTGTCGAGTTTCCAGGCGCGGGGTCCGTTGGGTTGACTGGAGCGGGCGATGGGAATCGAACCCACGACATGCAGCTTGGGAAGCTGCCGTTCTGCCACTGAACTACGCCCGCGCCGGGCCAATGGTTATCAATCCGGCGGCGCTACGTCCAGTGGCGAGGGGCGCCGTCACCCGATAAGGCTGGCGCCAGACATGTAACCGCCGGTGCCGGGCTCCTGCATGAACTGCATGTTCGTGTAAGTGCCGCTCACCGGTGAGGTCAGGCGCGAGGCGGACTTCAGCGCCGGCCACCGTGGCTGAAATCCTATCAAGTGGTTAAAGCGGCATTCGAATGGGCCGGAGAGCCCACAAGAGCCTGCCGAATCGCCGCCGGTCACCGCCGGCTTGGATCGAAAGGCTTGAAATGCTTGGAGAGCTTCAGCCCCTGGCGCTGGTAGTTTGAGCCGATGCCCTGGCCATAAACCTGGGCCGGCGCCTCGGTGAGCGGTTCATAGATGAGGCGGCCGATGATCTGCCCGTCCTCGAGAATGAACGGCACCTCGTGCGAGCGCACTTCGAGCACGGCGCGGGCACCCTCGCCATTGCCCGCCTGATGGCCGAAGCCCGGATCGAAGAAGCCCGCGTAATGCACGCGGAATTCGCCGACCAGCGGATTGAACGGCACCATCTCGGCGGCATAGGCCGGCGGCACCCGCACCGCCTCCTTGGAGGCGAGAATGTAGAACTGGTCGGGATCGAGAACCAGCCAGCCCCGCTGCCAGATCGGCTCCCAGAAATCGCCGACCTCGAGGGCCGCCTTGCGGTCGACATCGATCAGGCCCGAATGCCGCTTGGCCCGGAAACCGACCGGCCCTTCCATGGCGCCGCCGGTCAGATCGACGCTCAGCGCCAGGCCGTTGTCGATATTGACCTCGCCCGAGGAGATCAGACCTTCGCTTTCATGCAACTCCCGGATGATGGCATCGGAAGCGAGCGAGGGACCCGAGCGGAAACGGATTTGCGACAGCCGCGATCCGGCGCGCACCAAGACCGAGAAGGTCCGCGGGCTGATTTCGGCATAGAGCGGGCCCGCATAGGCCTCCGGCACCGTGTCGAATTCCTGGGCATGATCGGTGATGACGCGGGTGAAGATATCGAGGCGCCCGGTCGAGCTCTTCGGGTTCGCCGCCGCCGAAATGCCGGCGGGGAGCGCCAGCGACTCCAGCAGCGGCACGATATAGACGCAGCCCGTCTCCAGCACCGCGCCCTCCGCCAGCGCCATCTTGTGCAGGGCGAGCCCGGCCAGGCGGCCGGCGACCGTGCTCTTCGGCCCGGGGAGAAACGAGGCGCGCACCCGGTAGGCCCATTCGCCGAGCCGGAGATCGAGGCTGGCGGGCTGAATCTGATCGGCATCGAGCGGCCGCCCGGCGCGGATCAGGCCGCTGTCGAAATAATCGCCGATAACCCGCGCCGGCAAAATGCCGTGGCGCGGTTCTTGGTTGGGAAGGCTTGCCATCGCCCCTCATGGCGGATTTTCGGCTGGCCGCGCAAGCCCCGTAAGGAGACGGTGGAAAACCGCAGCCGAGGCGCTAGACTGGCGCCATGTATCAGCGCATCACCCGCGGCATCAAGATCGTCGTCCGGCCGCAATATCTGGAAGGCCAGTCGAAGCCCGATGAGGGCCACTTCGTCTGGGCCTATACCATCACCATCGAAAATCACGGCCGCGAGGCGGTGACGCTGCGCACCCGCTACTGGAAGATCACCGACGCCCATGGCCGGGTGCAGGAGGTGCGCGGAGCCGGCGTGGTGGGCGAGCAGCCGACGCTCAAGCCCGGCGACAGTTTCCAGTATACCTCGGGCTGCCCGCTGCCCACCGCCTCGGGCTTCATGACCGGCGCCTATCAGATGCAGATGGGCGGCGGCGAGCTGTTCAACGTCGACATCCCCGCCTTCTCTCTCGACAGTCCGCACGAGAAACATTCAATCAATTGAGCCCCATGACCGGACAATCCTTCACCCCGGCGGACATGCTGGCCCGCCTTATCGCCTTCGACACGACCAGCCGCGACGGCAATATTCCGCTCATTGAATTCGTCGAGGAATATCTCGACGGCTGGGACATTCCGCATCTCCGTGTCGATTACGAGGCTGGCCGCAAGACCAATCTCTACGCCACCATCGGCCCGGATATCGCCGGCGGCATCGTGCTGTCGGGCCACACCGATGTGGTGCCCGTCGACGGCCAGGCCTGGTCTTCCGATCCCTTCTCGCTGACCGAGAAGGCGGGCCGCCTCTATGGCCGCGGCAGTTGCGACATGAAGGGCTTTCTCGCCGTGGCGCTCGCCATGGTGCCGGAATTCAAGGCGCGGCCTCTTAAAACCCCCATCCATCTGGCGCTGTCTTGCGACGAGGAAGTGGGCTGCAAAGGCGTGCGCCCGTTCATCGCCCACCTGCGCGACCATCTTCCGAAGCCCAGCGCCGTCATCGTCGGCGAACCCACCTCCATGCAGGTGGTCAACGCCCACAAGAGCGCTGTTACCTTTTCCACCGAAGTCACCGGCCACGAAGCCCATTCGAGCTGCACCCACCAGGGCGTCAATGCCATCATGGTGGCGGGCGAGCTCTTGGCCGAGATCAACCGCATCCGCCGCGATGTCGAGCAGCAACGCGATCCGTCGGGACGTTTCGATCCACCCTATTCCACCGTGCATGTCGGTCTGATCGAGGGCGGCACCGCCAAGAACATCATTCCGCGCCGCTGCGCCTTCCAGTGGGAAACGCGGCTTCTGCCCGATGCCGATCCGCACGAAGTGCCGGACCGCTTCGAGGCCTTCGCCCGCGGTCTTGAACCGGCCATGCGGGCGGTAGCTTCCGAGGCGGGAATCGACAACCGTCAGGTGAATATGGTGCCGGGGCTCGCCCCCGAGAAGGAATCGCCCGCCGAACGTCTGGCCCTGCATCTCGCCTCTGCCAACGGCACCCATGCGGTCTCCTATTGCACCGAGGCGGGGCTCTTCCAGGAAATCGGCATCCCGGCGGTGATCTGCGGCCCCGGTTCCATCGAACAGGCCCACAAGCCCGATGAATATGTCGAGATCGCCCAACTGCAGAAATGCGAAGCCTTCATGCGCAGGCTTGCCGCGCATTGCAGCTGATCACTGCAGCTTCCGCTCGATCTGCTGGTTCCATTCCCTCGCGAACACCTTCTTCTTGCCCTCGAAGGCCTCGAGCTTGCCCCAGACGATCCAGTGGGTTTTGGTCGCCGTGAGGCGGCCATGGGTTTCGGTGCGCGTGTTCCAGCGGCCGCGCTTCAGTTCCTCGGTCCAGTGGGTTTCCATCTTCGCCGACAGGGGATCGTCCGGCAGGATCGAATAATTCTCGCGGCCCACCCCATGGGTGATGAGGCCGTGCGGGGCGATCTGGTAAGAACCGAAATCGTCGACGATCTCGATCCGCGCTTCAGCCGTCTTGGGATCGATCGTCGTCTCGCGCTTGTTCCACGGCTTCTTCAGTTCCTTGCGCTTGGCCTCCGCCGCCGCTTCCGCCGGCTTCCAGCCGAGCGGCGCTTCATTGGCGATGGGCTTGCGCACCGGAATATGCACCTGCGACTTGCCGGCATGAACCGTGAGCGTCACCGGTTCCGGCGCCGGCCACATCAGCGGGAAATAGCTGGTCGAGATCGACACCCGGAGCTTGTGGCCCTTGGGAATGCGCCAGGCGATGTCGTCGAGCTTGATCTTCATCCGGTAGCGTTTGCCGGGCTCGAGCGGCTTCGGGTTCTCGCGGCTGTCCCGCATGCACAGGTTCTGCACGTGATAGGTGATGCGGCTGACCTCGCCCGTCGGCCAGACATCGTTGAGCCTGACCGCCACGAAGGCCACCGGCTTGTCCACCGAAAAATCGAGTTCGACGGCCGGCTGGCCGACGATATCCATGTCGGCGACGAGTACGGGCGAATCGAAGACCATCGATTGCGCGTCGTCGCGTTTCTGGTCGCCGGGAAATTCGGGGCCGAGCCAGATGATGCAGTATTCGCCGCTATCGAGTCCGGTGGTCTGCTTCGATGCAATGGTCAGCGCCTTCTCCGGCCCCGCCGTGCCGCCGATGGCACCCTCGTTCAAATACCATTTCTTGGTCTCGATATTGCCGAAGCCCCAGATATTCTCGCCGATCCAGCGTCCCTTGAGATGCCGCTTCGAGGTTCCGGGCTTCTCCGCATCGATCACATAGACGCGGTAGTCGGGATCGCGCGACACGCCCGTGGGTTCGTTCTTCAGCCACTGGTCCCACCAGCGCAAAGCTTCTTGCAGGAAGCCGATGCGCGGTTCCGGCACCGCGAAATGCGGATATTTATGGGCCCATGGGCCGATGATCGCCTTGCGCGTCACCCGCAGGCCCTTCATCAGGCGCGGGATGGCGTTGGAATAGGCATCGTTCCAGCCGCCGACGATGAGGGCCGGCGTTTCGATCGCCGCCCAGTCCTCGCACACCGAGCCGTGCTTCCAATAGGCGTCGCGGTGCGGATGCTGCAGCCACGGGATAATCAGGAACGGCTCGTTCTTCAGCCGCTCCATCCACATCTTGCGCCAGCGTTTGCCCACGATTGCCGGATCGGGCGGGCGCGACGAATAGGCGAACATGGTGGCGGCCCAGCCGAGATTCTCGTTGATCAGGCAGCCGCCCTTGTAGTGGATATCGTCCTCATAGCGGTCGTCGGTTGAGCACAGCGTAACGATGGCCTTGAGCGCGGCCGGCTTGCGCGCCGCCACCTGCAGCGCATTGAAGCCGCCCCAGGAGATGCCCATCATGCCTACTTTACCGGTCGACCATGTCTGCCGGGCGATCCAGGCGATTACCTCAAGCGCGTCGTCCTGCTCCTGCTTGGTGTACTCATCATGCATCAGCCCTTCCGAATCGCCGTTGCCGCGCATGTCGACACGGATCGCCGCATAGCCGTGGCCGGCGAAATAGGGATGCGTCAGGGCATCGCGCACGATGGTGCCGTCGCGCTTGCGGTAGGGCAGATATTCGAGGATCGCCGGAACCGGGTTCTTCTCGGCATCCTTGGGGATCCACATGCGCGCCGCCAGCTTCACCCCGTCCGACATCGGAATCCAGAAATTCTCGACCTCCTTCACCTTGCGCGGGAAGTCCTTCACCGTCTTGATGGTCATGCGCTCCTCGGCAAACAGAAATTCTCTTCATCGTCCGGCAGGACGCCGCGATAGGCGAGCCCGAACACCGCCTCGACGATGGCCCGGAAAGAATCGCGCGCCGGCTCGCTCATGTGGCGGGCCCGGATGAAAGCGTGAACCAGCAGCGGCTCGTGGCGGACCAAGGCGGCCACGCCGGTGGCGCGCAGTCGCGCCGCATAGTCCTGGCAATCGTCATGCAGTGGATCGAGGCCTGCCGCCACCATGAAGGCGGGCGGCAGGCCCACATAATCCGTCTCGCGCAAGGGTTCGGCGAATTTGCTGCCGCGGCCCTTGTAGATATCGCGGTAATACTGGACATCGCTGGCCGCAAGGCCCGGCGCCGTGGCCTGGCTCACATAGGAGCCGCGGCTCATGTCGCCGCCGAGGCCGGGATAGATCAGCACCTGGCCCATCAATCGCGGACCTCCCGCATCGCGCGCCTTGAGCGCCAGTGCGGCGGTCAGATTACCGCCGGCGCTGTCGCCGGCGACCGCGATCTTGGCATGGTGCCGGCCCAGATATTGCAGCACCTGCCAGCAATCCTCGAAAGCCGCCGGGAAGGGATGTTCCGGCGCCAGCCGGTATTGCGCCGCCACCACCGCCACGTCGGCGCCGTCGCAGATTTCGGCGCAGACATCGTCATGGCTGTCGAGCCCGCCCAGCACGAAGCCGCCGCCATGCAGATAGAGCAGCACCGGCGGCTTCCGCGTGGCATCGCCGCGGTACAGGCGGCAGGGCACATCGCCCACCTTGAAATCTTCCGTGGTCACGGCCGGGGGCCGTCTTTCACGGAAATGCGCGCAATATCCGTCGTAGAAGTCCCGCTGCTCGGCAAGCGTGAAATCGACCGCATCCGGCGGATAGAACCGCTCGCCCGCGATCATGAAGGCACGAATTCCGGGGTCTTTCAGCCCGGCATATTTTTGTTCCAGGGGATCGGTCATGTGATGCCCGGCACATTATTCGCAACCCCGCGGGAAACAAGCCCCCAGGATGAACGGCAGCTAAACTCCGCGCTCAGAGAGGGTTCAGCCGGCCGCCCCTAGAACCGGCATCATCGATGCCATCAGGGAGGATCGTTCGCATGTCCAGGCTCATTCAGTCTCTCGCCGCCGCCGTCATCGCCGCCGGCCTCTTCGCCGCCCCCGCTTATGCCAATCTGCCGGCACCGGGCCAGGGCGTGGTGCTGGTGCCGCCCACCGCCTATGTGCAGCCGCAATTCAAGCGCGGCAAGATTGTCTCCTTCGCCAGCGACGCGGCACCCGGCTCGATCGTCATCGTCACCAGGCAGAACGCGCTCTATTATGTGCTGGGCAATGGCCGCGCGGTAAAATTCCGGGTCGCCACCGCCCGCAGGGGTTTCGAATGGTCGGGCACCCACAAAGTGAGCTTCAAGACCGAATGGCCCGACTGGCGCCCGCCGCAACAGATGCGCCAGCGCCACCCGGAGCTTCCCGCCTTCATGCAAGGCGGCCCCGCCAATCCCTTGGGCGCCCGCGCCATCTATCTGGGCTCGTCGATCTACCGCATCCACGGCACCAACGAGCCGCAGTCCATCGGCAAATCCGCCTCCTCCGGCTGCATCCGCATGCTCAACGAGGACGTGACCGAACTCTACCGCCATGTCCGGCTGGGAGCGGTGGTGATGGTGATTTAGCTACCGCCGCGTCTCCATGACCTCTTCGATCTTGCGCCGCCGCAGCTCCGCCTCGGCGCGGTCCAGCGCCCCGAATTCGAGATCGCACCTGAACTCGCCCTGCGCCGGCACGATGCGGAGATTGCCCTTGTTCTTTTCCGCGCTGTAGCCGTCCGCCTCGGCGGTGGCGGGGAGAACGAGGCCAAGCGCGTCCTGGTCTTCGCTGCGCGTTATCCAGCGCACCGCCCGGCCGAGCTGGTCCGGCCGGTGGCTGATGTAATCGGCAGCACCATCCGGGTGAAGCTGCATGGCGTGGGCGAAGCCCCCGGCATCGGCGAGACAGTCCATGCCCATCACCAGCTCCGGCTCGATGCGGCGGCCAGGCTCGATGGTTCTGTGAACGGCAGGATCGGCCTTCAGAACCTCGATCGACTTTCGGTGCGATTCGGTGGGTGTAAAGAATTCCGGCACCTTGGTTCTGACGCGCATGTGTTGCGGATCGTCCGGCACCGTATCGATCAGCCTTGCGCCATCCACCGGGCGGAAATTGATGTGCGCCAGATACATCAGTTCCATCGGACTGCGTTTCAGATTGTGGATGCACAGGCTCAATCGAATGCGGCCGCTCTTTTGATGCAGCTTCACGGTTGGCTGCGCCACATAGTTATGGGCGAATGCAACGGTGTGCCGATAGGTGCCGGTCAGCCCCATGAACGGCCCGTCCGCGTCGCGCCCGGCGATCAGCTCCGCCGTCAGGTAGCGCGCATTCGGCAGCTCGCCATGCAGGGGATGGCTGTCATCCGGCCCCGGATTGCCCATCGCCGTTGCCCCGCAATGAAGCAGGAAGGCGCCATAGTTGCGGAGATAATCCTCCGTTGCCACCGGCTCGTCGAACATCGACCGCATGGTGAGCCGCCGTCCGAAAAATTCCGCATCCCAAATCTGCTGGCCCTGGAAGGGCAGGAGCGCGATGTGTCCCACGTCATTGGCGATGCGCAGGCCCAGCACCCCGGTCCGATAGCGATAGACCGATGCCTTCAGCCCCTCATAGGTCGCGAGCCCGTTCTCGGCATCGGTAAACTGACCGGGCACAAGATTGATGGCGACGTGATCCGATGGCATGACGATCCTTCAGTTTTCCCCGACGCGGCCGTGACGATGTCGCTGGACCGCTTTTACGTTCCTCACGAGGGGCATGATCGACACTTGATTAAAACGTGTCAAACGCCAACGCCATCAGCAGCGACTATTTCTCTCGCCCCATGGGGGCGAGGGAGGGGCCCATTGCGAAGCAATGGGAAGGTGAGGGGGATCAGGTCTCGCAATTGATGGACCGGCTCCCCCTCACCCTCCCAAGGAGAGAGGGGAAAAAGAGACAGCGGCCAAGACGAATCAATAAGCAGTGACTCCTAGCCCGGCAGCACCCCCTCATGGGCAAGCGACCGGATCGCCGCGACGATCGCCTCGAAGGCTTCCATCGCCGGCCCACTCACATGCCGGGCCCGCATGAACGAATGGGTGAGCGCCGGCTCCTTGCGGATCGTCGCCTGACGACCGGCCTTCTTCATCTTGTCGTGGAAGATGATGCCGTCGTCATAAAGCGGATCGTGCGCCGCGACCGAGATGAAGGCGGGCGGCAGGCCCGACAAATCCTTGGCGATATTGGGTACCGCATAAGGGTCGCGCCAATTGAGCCCGCCGCGCGCGCCCAGGAAACTTTCGAGATAGAAGATCATCTCGGCCCGCGTGAGACAGGGCGCCTCGGCATTGCGCCGGTAGGAGGCGGTCTCCGTGTCGGCGCCGAGCACCGGATAAATCAGCACCTGGCCGCGCAGTTGCGGCAATCCACGATCGCGCAGCGATAGCGCCAGCCCCACCGTCATCTGGCCGCCGGCGCTGTCGCCGGCGCCGAGGATGTGCGAGGGATCGATGCCCAGCGCCCGGCCGGATGAGCGCATCCACTCCAGCACCTTGTGCGAATCCTCCAGTTGCGCCGGATGCGGATGTTCCGGCGCCAGCCGATAGTCGACCAGCACCGTCACCACTTGGGCCACATCCGCCATCTCGGCGCACATGTCGTCATGCGTCTCGCAGGAGCCGAGCACCCAGCCGCCGCCGTGGAAGTAGATGACGCCGGGCTTGGGCTCCTCCCCCGGCGGCCGGAACACCCGCACATGCACGCCATCGGCATCGAGGTCCTCGACCATCAGGCGTTTCGGCCGCGGCGCCCTGAACATGCGGCAGACCTCGTCCCAGGCCTGGCGCTGGCGGGGCAGCGGCCATGTGGCCGATTCGGGCGGCGAATGGGCCGAAAGCTCCTTATAGAACTTCAGCATTCCCGCATCGACCGGCACGTCCGACATGATCCCTGTTCCCGCACGCAATTCTGGCATAGGAAAGAGTCAAGTCTGCCTCAACCAACCAACGGCGTCCATTCGCAACCATGATCTGGCCGTGGAAAAAGCAAGCGACCGCGGGGCTCGAGGCCGGGCGCCATGAGACGGCGGAGCTATGGCTGGACCTGCCCGGAAATCTGATCGCGGCATTTCCCGATCCGGCTCTGCTGCTCGATCGCACGGGCGCGGTGATTGCCGCCAATGCCCATGCCCGCGACATCTTCGAGGCCGATCCGCGCGGCCGCCACATTTCCGCATCGATCCGCGCCCCCGCCGTGCTCGAGGCGGTCAAGACGGTGGCGGACGGTGGCGGGTCCGCGCATGTCGAGTATGAGTTGCGCGGCCCCACACCCAGTCTCTTCGACGCCTTCATCTCGAAGGTCGCGGGCGGCGGCGCCGAGGGACCCGCCGCCCTCGTCGTGCTCAAGGACCTGACGCGCGAACAGCAGATCGAGCGCATGCGCGCCGATTTCGTCGCCAATGCCAGCCATGAATTGCGCACGCCGCTGGCCTCGCTTTCCGGTTTCATCGAGACGCTGCAGGGCGCGGCCAGGAGCGATGCCAAGGCACGCGACAAGTTCCTGGGGCTCATGCGCGGCGAGGCCGGGCGCATGAAGCGCCTGATCGACGATCTCCTGTCGCTGTCGCGCATCGAAATGAACGAGCGCGTGCGCCCCGCGGGCACGGTCGATCTGGCCGAGGTGGCCCGCCACGCCGCGGGCATGATGGCCGCCATGGCCAAGCAGGAGAAATGCCGGATCGAGGTCAAGATCGAAGGCCCGCTCCGCATCACCGGCGACCGCGACGAGCTGGTGCAGGTCGTGCAGAATCTGGTCGAGAACGCCATCAAATATGGCGCGCCGGGAAAACCCATCGAGATCGAGGGCGCGCAATCTGCCGGCCATGTCGAACTGAGCGTCGTCGATCACGGGCCGGGCATCGCCGCCGAGCACATCCCGCGCCTTACCGAACGCTTCTACCGGATCAGCGTCCAGGAGAGCCGCTCGCGCGGCGGCACCGGGCTGGGCCTGGCCATCGTCAAGCACATCCTCAACCGCCATCGCGGCCGGCTCATCGTCACATCGGCGCCGGGCCGCGGCAGCCGATTCACTGTACGTCTGCCGGTGTTGGATAAATAATCATGATAAATCAATAGTTTGAATTGTCACAATCATGCAATGTAAGCGTCACATAAGCATCATCCATGGTCCCTAGGTTCCGGCCGGTCCACACAAGGGAGACAGGCAAACATGAAACATCTTCTCATCGCCGCCAGCACGCTGGCGCTGCTCGCCGGGCCGGCGCTGGCCCGCGACCAAATTCGCATCGTCGGTTCCTCGACGGTCTATCCGTTCACCACCGCGGTCGCCGAAGCCTTCGGCAAGACCTCCGGCATGAAGACGCCGGTGGTTGAATCGACCGGCACCGGCGGCGGCATGAAGCTGTTCTGCGCCGGGGTGGGCGAGGACACGCCCGACTTCACCGATGCCTCGCGCGCCATGAAGAAGAGCGAGTTCGAGGCTTGCGCCAAGAACGGCGTCACCGAGATCGTTGAGATCAAGATCGGCTTCGACGGCCTGTCGATCGCCCAGTCGAAGAGCGCCAAGGGCTTCGCGCTCACCAAGCAGCAGCTTTTCATGGCACTGGCCAAGCAAGTTCCCGGCAAGGACGGCAAGCTCGCCGCCAACCCCTACAAGCTGTGGAACGAGATCGACCCTTCGCTTCCCGCCACGAAGATTGAAGTCCTCGGCCCGCCGCCCACCTCCGGCACCCGCGACAGCTTCCACGAACTGGTGATGGAGCCCGGTGCCCTGAGCTTCGACTCGATCAAGGCGCTCAAGAAGTCCGATGAAAAGGCCTTTGATGCGGTGTGGAAGTCCATGCGCGAAGATGGCGCATACATCGAAGCCGGCGAAAACGACAACCTGATCGTCCAGAAGCTCCAGGCCAACGCCGACGCGCTCGGCATCTTCGGCTTCTCCTTCCTCGAGCAGAATGCCAGCACCATCGAGGGTGTTGCCGTTGATGGCGTGGCCGCCAGCTACGAGTCCATCGCCGATGGCAGCTACAAGGTTGCCCGCCCGCTCTTCATCTATGTGAAGAAGCAGCATGTCGGCGTGACCCCCGGCATGAAGGAATTCATCGCCGAGTACATGTCCGACAAGGCGTTTGGCGCGGACGGCTACCTGGCCGACAAGGGCCTTGTGACCCTTCCCGCCGATCAGGCCGAAAAGACCCGTGCGCTCGCCGCCGCCATGGAGATATTGAAAGGCGGCGATCTGAAGTAAGTTTGCGTAGCAAGGTGGGGCAGTCCGCGGATGTATCGGCTGCCCCATCCAATGCAATCAAAAGCCGTGGCGGTAAGCGGCGGCGCGGAGAGGGGCGAAAGGCGCAATGACCGCCTGGACATTGCTGATCGTGGCGGCGCTGACGGGGGCGGGCTTTCTTGCCGGCTTTGCCCGCGCCCGCGGCCTGCGGCTGGCCGGTGGTCCCGCCTTCCATTCGCTTCCCGCCTATCACGGCTTGACACTTGCCGCAGCCGCGATTGCCGCCTCGGTTCTAAGCAGCGCACTTGCCGCCATCGTCCTGGGTTCCGCTTCAATCTTCATGCCTGCCATCGCAGCGATTGCCGGAACGGCCGCCATTGCCGTGCTCTATCCCCGCATCGCGGCCGGCTTCCGGGCCCGCAATCTGTTCGAGCGCTTCGTGCTTGCGCTGCTCGCCGCCTGTTCGGCGGTGGCGATCCTGACCACCATCGGCATCGTCTTTTCGGTCCTGTTCGAATCCCTGGTGTTCTTCCGCGAGGTGCCGGTTTTCGAATTCCTCTTCGGCACCCAATGGTCGCCCACCGCCGATCCGCCCTCATTCGGCTTCATTCCACTCCTCACCGGCACCCTGCTGATCACCGCGATCGCCATTCTGGTGGCGGGCCCGCTTGGCCTCCTGTCGGCGATCTACATGGCGGAATATGCCGGCCCCCGATTGCGCGGCATTCTGAAGCCGGTTCTCGAAATACTGGCGGGCATTCCCACCGTCGTGCTCGGCTTCTTCGCCGCCCTGACCGTGGCGCCGTTGATCCGCGGCGGCGGCCAGGGGCTCGGCCTTTCGGTTGCCTCGGAATCGGCCCTCGCCGCCGGCCTGGTCATGGGCATGATGATCGTGCCGCTGATTTCGTCCCTTGCCGACGACATCATCAATGCCGTGCCGCAGTCGCTCCGCGACGGCTCCTATGCCCTGGGCGCCACCCAATCTGAAACCATCAGCCGCGTCGTCCTCCCGGCGGCGCTGCCCGGCATCGCCTCGGCCTTCATGCTGGCGGGTTCGCGCGCCATCGGCGAGACCATGATCGTGGTCATGGCGGCGGGGCTTGCCGCCAATCTCTCCTTCAACCCGCTGGCCGCCGTCACCACCATCACCGTGCAGATCGCAACGCTCCTGGTCGGCGACCAGGAATTCGATTCGGCCAAGACGCTGTCGGCCTTCGCCCTGGGCTTCGTGCTGTTCCTCTTCACGCTGGCGCTCAATTTCATCGCACTGCGCGTCGTGCGGAAATACCGGGAAGCCTATGACTGACACATTCAGGAAAGGCGACCCCAAGCTCATCGCCGCGCGCTACCGCGCCGAGCGGCGGTTCCGTGCCTATGGCGCGGCGGCTCTCGGCCTCACCGCTTTGTTCCTCGCCATTCTCGTCGCCGATATCGCGGTGAAGGCGGGCCCCGCCTTCTTCGAGCATCGCGCCGTCCTCCATATCTCCGTCGATCCGGCGCGGGTCGATGCCAGGGATGCCATCAAGGGCGATTTCGAAGGCCTGGTGAAGGACGCCTTCCGCCAAGCCTTCCCGGCTGTCACCTCGCGCGGCGACAAGAAAAAACTGTCGGGCCTTCCGTCGGTGGGTGCCGCCGACGATCTGCGCCGCATGGTGGTGGCCGATCCCGTCCTCATCGGCACTGAAGTCATAGCCCCCGTGCTGCTTTCCGCCGACGCCGATCTTTATCTGAAGGGGCGGCAGACGGAAACCGCGCGCCGGCCGGGCGCCGGCACGATTCAGATCGCCGAGGCCGGCGAGGGTTATCTGCTGACCGGCGCCATCGCCGGCCTCGCCGCGGGCGAGGTGGTGAGAGTGAATGGCGGCGCCCTGCGCATCGTCGCCGCCGAAGCCGGCGGGCTCGGTGCCGAGGCCCTGGTCCGACCTGAGACCCTCGATGCCGCGGCCGCCGGGCAGTGGGACGTTCTGTCCTTCTCGGTCGCCGAATCCGGCCGCCGCATTTCCGACCTTGAGATCGTCTGGCTCGAAAGCCTTAAAGACCGGGGCGCAATCGAAAAGGCCATCGCCTGGCGCTTCTTCACCTCCGGCGACTCGCGCGAGCCGGAGCTTGCCGGACTGCGCGGTGCGCTGGTGGGATCGCTTCTGGCGGTCGCCGTGGCCTTGGGGCTCAGCCTGCCGCTCGGCGTCGCCGCGGCGATCTATTTGGAGGAATTCGCAGCCCGCAACCGGCTCACCGATGTGATCGAAGTCAACATCAACAATCTCGCCGCCGTGCCCTCGATCATCTTCGGTCTCTTGGGACTTGCCGTGTTCCTGAATTTCTTCGGCCTGCCGCGCTCGGCGGCGCTGGCGGGCGGCCTGGTACTGGCGCTTCTGGTACTGCCGACCATCATCATCGCCTCGCGCGCCGCCCTCAAGTCGGTGCCGCCGTCGATCGCCGAAGCCGCCCTCGCCGTCGGCGCGTCGCACCAGCAGGCGGTCTTTCATCACATGCTGCCGCTGGCCTTGCCCGGCATTCTCACCGGCACCATTCTCGCCGTCTCCCGGGCGCTCGGCGAGACGGCACCGCTCCTGATGATCGGCATGGTCGCCTTCATCGTCGATATTCCCGGAAACCTCACCGACGCCGCCACCGTCTTGCCGGTACAGATTTTCCTGTGGTCGGACCTGCCGGAAATCGCTTTCCAGTCGCGCACCGCCGCGGCAATCGTGGTGCTGCTCGCCGTACTCTTCGGCCTGAATGCAATTGCCATCTATCTGCGCAAGCGCTTCGAACAGCGCTGGTGAGACCGGGAAAGATCCATGAACATCGTGCCCCAGACGATCGTGACACCGGATAAGCCCCGGATCATGGCCGAGCGCCCGGTCAAGATCGCGGCCCGCGGCGTCAACGTCTATTACGGCGACAAGCAGGCCATCAAGAATCTGTCGATCGACATCCCGGACCGCGCCGTCTCGGCTTTCATCGGCCCTTCCGGCTGCGGTAAAACCACCTTCCTGCGCGCCATCAACCGCATGAACGACACCATCCCCACCTGCCGCATGACCGGCGAGATCGCCATCGACGGCAAGAACGTCTACGACCGTGACCTCGACGTGGTGCAGCTGCGGGCCCGGGTCGGCATGGTGTTCCAGAAACCCAATCCGTTCCCCAAGTCGATTTTCGAGAATGTCGCCTACGGCCCGCGCATCCACGGGCTGGCCCGCGACAAGAGCGATCTCGAAGAAATCGTCATCGGCAGCTTGAAGCGCGCCAGCCTGTTCGACGAGGTGAAGGACCGGCTCGGCCACTCGGGCACCGGGCTCTCCGGCGGCCAGCAGCAGCGCCTGTGCATCGCCCGCGCCATCGCCGTCAACCCGGAAGTGATCCTCATGGACGAACCCTGCTCGGCGCTCGATCCCATCGCCACCGCCAAGATCGAGGAGCTGATCGACGAGTTGCGCCAGAATTTCTGCATCGTCATCGTCACCCATTCGATGCAGCAGGCGGCCCGCGTCTCGCAGCTCGCCGCTTTCTTCCACTTGGGCCACCTCGTCGAGTTCGGCGACACCGACGAGATTTTCACCGCGCCCCGCGAGAAGCGCACCCAGGACTACATCACCGGCCGTTTCGGCTGAGACGGCCAAGGAGCAGCGAATGTCCGACCATATTGTCAAATCCTACGACGACGATCTCGCCGCCTTGAAGACCATGCTGGCGCAGATGGGCGGGCTCGCCGAGGAGCAGCTCGCCAACGCCATCGACGCGATTGCCCGGCGCGACACCCAGCTCGCCGACAAGGTCATCGCCGGCGATGCCAAGATCGACGCCTTCGAGCGGCGGATCGAGGAAAAGGCGATCCTCACCATCGCCAAGCGCCAGCCCATGGCTCGCGACCTGCGCGAGATCATGGTGGCGATCCGCGTGGCCTCCGATCTCGAGCGCATCGGCGATCTCGCCAAGAACACGGCGAAGCGCACCCATGCCATATCCGAAGCCTTGCCGCGCAAGCTGATCGGCGGGCTCACCCGCATGGGCAATCTCGCCCAGGAACAGCTCCGGACCGTTCTCGACGCCTATGCCCACACCGACGCCGAAAAGGCGATGGCCGTATGGCGGGCGGACGAGGACATCGACGCCATTTACAACTCCATCTTCCGCGAGCTTCTCACCTACATGATGGAAGACCCGCGCATGATCGGCCTGTGCACCCATCTTCTGTTCGGCGCCAAGAACATGGAGCGGATCGGCGATCACACCACCAACATCGCCGAGAACATCTATTACCTGGTGCATGGCAAGCCGATCCTGGAGGAGCGGCCGAAGAAGGACGCCACCAGCATCACCAGCGTCCCGAAGCCGAAATGACGGGAGCCGCATGAGCGCTTCCATACTGATCGTCGAGGACGAAGAGCCGATCCGGATTCTGCTGAGCTACAATCTGGAATCCGAGGGCTACCGGGTTCGCGCCACGTCCCAGGGCGAGGATGTGCAGCACATGGTGGGCGAGGAGCGGCCCGATCTCATCCTGCTCGACTGGATGCTGCCGGGAATTTCCGGCATCGAAGTCTGCCGCCTGCTGCGGGCCAGGCCGGAGACCCGCGGCATCCCGGTGATCATGCTGACGGCGCGCGGCGAGGAAGGCGAGCGGGTGCGAGGCCTCGCCACCGGCGCCGACGACTACATGGTGAAGCCGTTTTCGGTGCCCGAGCTTCTGGCCCGTATCCGCACCATTCTGCGAAGGGTCAATCCCAATGCCGTCGCCGAAATGCTGAAAGCCGGCGATCTCGTCCTCGACCGCAAGACCAGACGAGTGCGGCGCGGCCCCCGCCACATGAACCTGTCGCCCACCGAATTCCGCCTGCTCGAGCATCTGATGCAGAATCCCGGCCGCGTCTATTCGCGCGCCCAGCTTCTCGACGCGGTCTGGGGCCGCGGCATCTATGTCGATGAACGCACCGTCGACGTTCACATCGGGCGCTTGCGCCAGTCGTTGAGCCGAGGCCGCGAGGCCGATCCCATCCGCACCGTGCGCGGCATGGGCTATGCCTTCGACGAGCGTTTCGGCCGCGCCTGAGAATTCGCTGCCCACCCCTCACTACTCACCATTCGCCAACTTTTTTTCCTAGACCCCCTTGACAATTCGTTCCTACTATGTTCTTCTTGTCCCGTCCACTCCGGAAGGGGTCTCGGTCATGGCGATGATCAGTGATGGGGTGGATGCGGCGCCCGCGGGCTGGGGAATTACGTGACCTCGGCGCTCGGGAGCCTCCGGTAAGACCCCGGGACACTACGATCCCGGCGCCGCAAGGCAGCTAGAGCGGCATGATTTTTGACTGAATCGGATTTGGATTCCCAAATCAGTGTG
>CAYOZR010000028.1:0-26841 GCA_964408555.1 uncultured Aestuariivirga sp. | reverse complement strand
GGGGAATGTCCCGTGAGGCAGCGAGCATTGGGCCCGCCACCAGCCAAACAAAAATGCGAATTGGTTTCATGGCTCCCCGCCTATTTCCCTAGCGCGGCCTCACCCGGCCACGAAGCATAAAGGTTTCCCCTTCCCCCCTCGCGGGGGAAGGTGGCGCGAAGCGCCGGAAGAGGGGGCGGTTCCGCGTGAGAGGTCCATGACGGGACTCGTTGAACCAGCCCCCTCATCCGTCTCGCGCCTGCGGCGCGATCCACCTTCCCCCGCGAGGGGGGAAGGAAGGTTGCTGGGCGCCCGGCTCGGAGAACTGCCATGCCGATGAAGCTCTCGCTCCTTTCCGCCAAGCTGGCGGAGGCCGGTTATGTTGCCGACCGGGAACTGGCGATGGCGCTCCACCTGATGGAGCTCCTGCAACGCCCGCTGCTGCTCGAGGGGGAAGCCGGCGTCGGCAAGACCGAAGTCGCCAAGGCGCTTGCCGCCGTGCACGGGGCGGAATTGATCCGGTTGCAGTGTTACGAGGGACTCGACCGGTCCGACGCGCTGTATGAATGGAACTATCAGCGTCAGCTTCTTGCCATTCAGGCCAGGGCCGCCTCGGGCTCCACCGTCAGCGAGGACGACATCTTTTCCGAGCGTTATCTTCTCGAGCGTCCCCTGCTGCAATCGATCCGCCAGAAGCGGCCGCCGGTTCTCCTGGTCGACGAGATCGATCGCGCCGACGAGGAATTTGAGGCCTTCCTGCTGGAACTTCTCTCGGATTTTCAGGTGACGGTTCCGGAACTGGGCACCATCCGCGCCCGCAGCATTCCCCATGTGGTGCTCACCTCCAACGCCACCCGGGAGATTTCCGATGCGCTGCGGCGGCGCTGTCTCTATCACTATGTCGATTTCCCCGATGTCGACCGCGAGGCCGCCATCCTGCAGCGCCGGCTGCCCGGCATCGGAGCGGCGTTCGCCGTGCAGATTGCCCGTGCGGTGGAGAAAATCCGCAAGGAGGACTTGCGCAAGGTGCCGGGCATCGCCGAAACCCTCGACTGGGCGGCGGCCCTCATCGGGCTCGAACTCACCGATCTGCGCCACAATCCCGAGGCCGTCTTCGACACCATGATGTGCCTGATCAAGACCCAGGAAGACAAGTCGCGTTTCACCCGCGAGGTGGCGGCGCGCGTGTTGGGCAAAGTCGCATGAGCCGCTGCATCGCCTCGCCCGGGCCTGGAACCCTGCAACCCCTCGAAGCCGCCATACTGGGGCGCATCGCCGCTTTCGCCAGGCTATTGCGCAACCATGATTTCGCCGTGGGCCTGGGCGAGAGCGCCGATGCGGCGCGCTTGACCGGCGAACTCGGCGTCCACAGGCCGGCCATGCTGCGCTCGGCTTTCAAGGCGCTGTTCTGCTCGCGCGCTTCGGATTGGAACCGCTTCGACGCGCTGTTCGATTCCTATTGGCTGGGCAAGGGCATGAAGCGGCTGATGAAGGTGGGCGGCTCGGCTGCGGCTGCGGCACGCCCGGCACTTGCCTTGCCATCGGCGCAAAGCGGCGGCCGCAACGACGCCAACGAGCTTGCCGGTCGGGTCTCAAGCCCTTCGGATGACGAGTCCCGCGACGGCGCTACCGGCAAGAGCGAGGGCGCCTCGCGCACCGAAGTCCACGGCTCGACCGATTTCCGCAAGATTGCCGATCCATATGAACTCGCCAAGGCGCATGCGGCGGCCGAGCGGCTGGCCCGGGTCATGCGAACCCGCCTCAGCCGCCGGGAGCGCGCCCGCGCCAGGGGCCGGCGCATCGACCTGCGCTCGACCATCCGGCGCAACATCGCCGCCGGCGGCACACTCCTCGACCTGCGTCTGCGCCAGCGCAAGGCCAAACCCCTGCGGCTCGTCGTGCTGCTCGATGCCTCGGGCTCCATGCAGATGTACACGGCGGTATTCACCCGCTTCATCCACGGCGTGCTCGACCATTTCCATGAGGCCGAGGCCTTCGTGTTTCACACCCGGCTGGCCCATATTTCATCCGCCATGCGCGAGAAGAACGCCACCCGCGCGCTGGAGCGCATGTCGCTGATGGCCGAAGGCGTGGGCGGCGGCACCCGTATCGGCGAAAGTCTCGCGACCTTCAACCAATGGCATGCCAAGCGCGTCCTCAATTCGCGAAGCTGCGTGATGATCCTGTCGGACGGCTATGACACCGGCGCGCCGGAAGTTCTGGCCCGGGAACTGCGGCATCTGCGCCGGCGCTGCCGCCGCATCGTCTGGCTCAATCCGATGATGGGCTGGGAAGGCTACCGCCCGGAAGCCAAGGCGATGCAGGCCGCCATGCCCTATCTTGATCTGCTTGCCCCGGCCCACAATCTTGAGAGTCTTGCCGCGCTTGAACCGTATCTGGCGCGGCTGTGATGGAGTTGCAGCCATGCCCCTTCAGACCGATGTGATGGAGATCGTCTCGGATCTCAAACAACGTGGTGAGGCTTTTGTGCTCGCCACGGTGGTCCGCACTGTGTCGGTGACGGCCGCCAAGGCCGGCGCCAAGGCCGTCATCAAGCCCGACGGGAGCATATCTGGCGGCTGGATTGGCGGCGGCTGCGCCCGTGCGGCCGTCTTGAGTGCCGCGCGGGATGTGCTTGCGGACGGTCGGCCGCGCCTCATTTCGGTGCAACCGCCCGTCGAACTTGCGACGCTTGGCGTCGAGCCGGGCGAAAGCCGGCAGGGGGTACGCTTTGCCCGCAACATGTGCCCAAGTCAGGGAACCATGGACATTTTCGTGGAGCCGGTCATGCCGCGTCCCAGTCTGGTGATCTGCGGATCGAGTCCCGTTGCCGTCGCCTTGTCGCGCTTGGCGCCGGTCATGGGCTATTCCGTCACCGCCTGTGCGCCGCGGGGCGAACAGCAGGCCTTCGAACAGGCCGATGCGCGGATCGAAAATTATGCCTTGCCGGTGGCGGACGGGGCTGAAAGGTTTGTCATCGTCTCCACCCAGGGAAAAGGCGACGAGGCGGCCTTGCGAGCGATCCTCGGCATCGATGCGCGCTACAAGGCCTTCGTCGGCAGCCGCCGCAAGATGGCGGCCATTCGGGAAAAGCTCTTGGCCGAGGGCGCGTCGGCTGAAGCGCTGGATGCGGTGAAGGCGCCGGCCGGAGCCGATATCGGCGCCATCTCGCCCGAGGAGATTGCCCTCTCGATCTTCGCCGAAATCACCGCCCTGCGCCGCCGGAAACTGCGGTCCGGGTCCCCAAGGACCGCAAACCAAGCCGCGGACTAAGATTGTCCGACCGCCAATAACAGCCTCTCCACCGGCGATTGAACAATATAAGCAAGATGGTACAGCTGCCCCGGCTCGAACGGGGGACCCCTAGATCCACAATCTAGTGCTCTAACCAACTGAGCTACAGCTGCATCCGTGGCCGGTTACTAATCGCAAGTGCCGGCAAATTCAAGACAGCAAAAAGGCCCGCGTTACGCACGGGCCTTTCGCTCAATGCACCCTCAGGCCGGGAGGAGGTGGCCGGGGTGCCGTGTCTCGGTCAAATCAGGCGGCGAAGGCCTTGGAGAAATCGCCGAAAGCCTTGGTCGCGCCTTCCTGCACCGGCTTTGCCGTTTCCTTGGCAAGCTGCAGCGAAAGCTGGCCGAGTTCGGCGGCCTGACGCTGGAAGCTCTCGGCCTGCTGGCGCATGAAATCCTGCTGCAGGGCGAAGAATTCCGCCGGTTCCTTGACCGCGAACAGGCTGCGGGTATGGGCGAAGGCCGCGGTCACGGCATTCTGGGTGAATTCCACCGTCTTCATCTGGATATCGGCAAAGCGGCCGCGATAGGCGCTGGCGGCCGCGTCGAAGAGCTGGACATTGCTGTGGGCCAGATCGCTGGCCTTGTCGAAGGCCGCCTGGGCCTGGTCGACGGTCTTCTGGGCAAGGGCGGCGACTTCGATCGGAAGTTCGCCGGTCATTTCAATTTTCGCCTTCTTGGCAGTGGTCATTTTCATCTCTCCATGACGGGCGGCATGCGGTTAATCGCCCTTGCCAGTGGATATAATTCGACTCATTGTGCATTGCAACATAAATCTTGCATTGCACCAATTACCCCACATAGGCGCGCGGCGGCGGCCCCGGCTGGTTAATGAAAGGTGGACGAAACCTTAAGAATTCGTCTAGTTTGCCTGTGAGGAAGGCCGCCGGGCGGATATCGCGGCGGCCCGTCCGGTGAGTAGCGATTTTGGGGGAGAGTAGCCGGTGACCGAGGCGTTGACGCCGACGCTCGAAGACTTGCGGGAGGTTCCCGAAGCCGCCTGGCTGTGGGACGGAGCGCGGGCCCGCATCGTCTGGGCCAATCCGGCCGGCATGGCTTATTTCGGCTGCGAAACGCTCTTCGACCTGATCGACCGGCCCTTCGATTTCACCGAGCCGGGCGTCGAACGGGTGGCGGCACTGGTCAAGTCGCTGCGGCGCGGCCAGGCGCAGGCGGCACTTCTCCACTTCCCCTCGGCGGGTGCCACGACACCCGTCTCCTGCCAATGCACGATCCATGCGCTGCCCGACGGCCGCCCCGGCCTGCTCGCCGTCGTGGCCAAGTCGCCCGCGGCGGCGGACGGTGCGGCGAGTGCCGAGATCGTCGAAGCCTTCGATCTCTTGCCGACGCCGGCCGCCCTCATCGGCCGCGACGGAGCGATCCGCCATCTCAATGCCGCCTCGCTGCTGCTTCTGGGCGCGGGCCAGCGCGCCACTCTCGCCGCGCTGCTCGCCGACGATGCGGCGGCCGACGACCTGATTGCCCGCATCGAGGCGGCGGGCACGGTCAGCCTGGTGCGCGCCGTGCCGGTGCGCATCGGCAAGCGCGATCTCCGCATCACGGCACGCAGGCTGACACCCTCCGGCGGCAATGGCTCCTACGCGCTCCTCCTCCTCGACGACATCACCGAACGCCGCGCCCTCGAACGCCAGCTCAATCCGGAAAAGATGCCGGCGCCGAAGCCGGTCGCGACGCAAAGCGAGACGGCAACCTTCGAGCGGCTCGGCAAGGTTCTGAAACGGGAGACCGCGCCGGTTCCGGCGCGGCGGCCGGCGCCCTTCATTCCCGAAACCATCCGCGCGGCGATCGACCGGCTCGCCGATGCCGTGCTCATCGCCAAGGACGGGCTCCTGCTCTATGCCAATCCCAAGGCGCTGGCGCTGTTCGGCTGCGCGACCGCCGAGGCCGCGATCAACGATCCACTGCTGCATCGGCGCTTCGCCTCCCTCGGCCAATCCCTGCCGGTGAGCGATATCGACCTCGGCGATGGCCGCCGTATCTCCGCCGCGGTGCAGACGAGCACCGTTCCCTGGCTCAGCGGCCCGGCCCGCCAGCTCCTGTTCAAGCCGGCCGTCGTCGCCCTGCCGCGCAAGATCGAAGCGCCGCCCGTGCCGGAGACGCCCGCCGAGCCGCCCACCGCCGAGGTTATTCCTCTGCCGCCGCGCGCCCCCGAGCCCGCCGCCGACGAGGAATTGCGCGCCATTCTCGATACCGCCACCGACGGCATCATCACGCTGGACGCGGCGGGCAAGATCCACGCCTTCAGCGCCGGGGCCGAGGCGATCTTCGGCTATCGCATCGCCGAAGTGGCGGACAAGCCCTTCGCCGAGCTTCTGACGCCGGAGAGCCGCAAGGTGCTGCGCGATTATCTCGCGGCCCTGCAGGGGCCGGGGCTTGCCTCGGTGTTCAACGACGGGCGCGAAGTGACCGCCGTCGTCAAGCAGGGCGGCACGGTTCCCTTGTTCTTGACACTCGGCAAATTGCAGGCGCCGAAATCGCAGGCCGCCTTCTGCGCGGTGCTGCGCGACATCACCCAGTGGAAGAAGACCGAGATGGAATTGCGCCAGGCGAAGGATGCGGCCGAAGCCACCAGCCGGCAGAAATCCGAATTTCTCGCCCGCATCAGCCATGAGCTGCGCACCCCCCTCAACGCCATCATGGGTTTTTCCGAGGTCATGCGCCTGCAGCGCTTCGGCGAGATCGGCAACGACAAGTACCGCGGCTATGTCAACGACATCCATGCCTCGGGCGGCCATCTCCTGTCGCTGATCAACGATCTGCTCGATCTCTCCAAGATCGAGGCCGGCAAGCTTGAACTAAATTTCGCCTCGGTCAATCTCGGCGAAGTGGCCGAGCATGCGCTCAAGATGCTGCAGGAACAGGCGACCGCGGCGCGCGTCGTCATCCGCAAGGCGATGCCGGCGGACCTGCCCAATGTGGTGGCCGATCTGCGCTCGATGCGGCAGATCATGCTCAATCTCGTGTCCAATGCGCTCAAGTTCACCGATCCCGGCGGCCAAGTGATCGTCTCGGCCCAGATGACCCGGGGCGGCGAACTGAAGCTCAGGGTCAAGGACACCGGCATCGGCATGAACGCCGAGCAGTTGCGCGACGCGCTCGAACCGTTCCGGCGGGTGGCGACGGAAGGACGCGACGCGCCGGGAACCGGCCTCGGCCTGCCGCTGACCAAGGCCCTGGCGGAGGCCAACCGGACGAAATTCGACATCGTCAGCGAGCCGCGCAAGGGTACGCTGGTCGAGATTACCTTTCCCACCACGCGGGTTCTGGCGGAATAAGTCCGGCCCATGGCTATTGCGGACCGGCAGACAGTTCCGGGCGGCATCCAGAGCCCCACCGCCGAACATTGGCTGGGCCTCGTCTCCCTGCTGGTGGGCCTGGCGCTGGCGCTGCCGGTCATCACCATCGTCTATCTCGCCGCGACGCCGGCCGAGAATATCTGGCCGCACCTCATGGCCACCGTGCTGCCCGGCTATGTCTGGCGCACGCTGGCCTTGATGGCGGGCGTCGGTGCCGTCACTTTCGTCACCGGCACGGCCGCCGCCTGGCTTGTCACCATGTACCGCTTTCCGCTGCGCCGCGTCTTTCCGTGGGCTTCGTTGGTGCCGCTTGCCGCGCCCGCCTACATCGTCGCCTACACTTACGTGGATTTCCTCGGCTATGCCGGACCACTGCAGACCTGGCTCCGGCGGGTCTTCGGCTGGACGTCGCCCGGCGATTATGTCTTTCCCGAAATCCGCTCCCTCGGCGGCGCCATCTTCGTCATGTCGATGGTGCTTTACCCGTACGTGTTCTTGACCGCGCGGGCGAGTTTCATCCGCCAGCCGGCCACCCAGATGGAAGTGGCTCGCGCGCTGGGCCAGACGGCCTGGGGCGCCTTCCTGACCGTGGCCCTGCCGCAGGCCCGCCCGGCGATCGCGGTCGGTGTCAGTCTGGCGCTGATGGAGTGCCTGAACGACATCGGTGCCGCCGGCTTTTTCGGCGTGCGCACTCTTTCTCTCGGCATCTATACGACCTGGCTCGGCCAGGGAAATCTCGGCGGCGCCGCCCAGATCGCCGCGGTGATGCTGGTGTTTGTCTTCGCGCTCATGTGGATCGAGCGCGCCGGGCGGCGGCGGCAGTCCTTCGCCATGCCGGCCAAGCGCTCGCATCCGGCGGCCCGGGTGAAACTCGCGGGCTGGCGCGGCTGGCTCGCCTTCGCCGTCTGTGCGCTGCCGATCTTTCTCGGCTTCATTTTGCCGGGGTTGGTGCTGTTGAATTTCGCGCTACGGCGGCTCGATAGTGCCGTCTCGCTTGCCTATGTGAAGGCGGCCGGCCATTCGCTGGTGCTCTCGGCCACGGCGGCGGTGATCGCCGTGGTTCTCGGCCTGACGCTTGCCTATGCCAACCGGCTTTCGCAAAGCGGCGTCACGCGCCAATTGGTGCGTCTGGCCGGCAACGGCTATGCCATTCCCGGAACCGTGCTCGGCATCGGCGTGCTGATTCCGCTCGCCGCCTTCGACAACGCGTTCGACGGCGTGATGCGCGAGAACTTCGGTGTCTCGACCGGCCTGCTGCTCTCCGGCACCATCGCCGCCGTCACCTATGCCTATGTGGTGCGGTTTCTGGCGATCTCGCTGGGCTCGATCGAGAGCGGCATGGAGAAAGTAACACCCAATCTCGCCGCCGCGGCGCGCACCCTCGGGCGCGGACCGATCGCGGCGCTGCGCGAGGTTCACCTGCCGCTGCTGCGCCCGGCCCTGGTCTCGGCGGCGCTCCTCGTCTTCGTCGATTGCATGAAGGAATTGCCGGCGACGCTGATCCTGCGGCCCTTCGATTTCGAAACTCTGGCCACCACCGTGTTCACGCTTGCCTCCCTCGACCAGCTCGAGGACAGCGCGCTGCCGGCGCTCACCATCGTCGCCGCCGGCCTCATTCCGGTGATCCTGCTGTCGCGGTCTTTGCGCGATTCGAAGGCCATGGCGTAATGGCCTTTGCTTCTCCCCGACACGCCCGCCACCAACAGCCGGAGTCTATATAACTCCACCCAAGCAGGCTTCTCAGTGAGCCGGTTCCTGAAGAAGCATATGCTCGTTCACTTGATCTGGTCAATAAGGCGCAAGCAAAATTCCTGTTTCGACCAAACTTAGAGATCGAGTTGACTTAAATCAATGTCGCTGGCGACAAACAAGTTTGGTGTGTCAAAGAGATATATGGAAGAAGGAGGAACAAAATGAGATTCGGTTCGACGAAGCAATTGTTAACGGGTTCTCTGGCTGCGGTGTTTCTCCTTATCAGCGGTGCGGCGATTGCTGGTGAGACCGAGTCCATTCTCGCCCGCGGCGGCAGACTCTATGATGAGTGGTTCAAGGAGAACAAGGCGGAAAAGCCGGCTGCCGACCAACCTGCCTACCCAAACAAGGGTGGTGAATACGGATTGGCTGCATCGTGGCGCTGCAAGGAATGCCATGGCTGGGATTACAAGGGCAAGGACGGCGCCTATGGCAAAGGCAAGCACATGACAGGCATTATCGGGATTACCGGTGCTGTCGGCAAGGACCCCGCCACCATCGCGGCGTTACTCCGCGCCGAACCGCATGGCTACACGGAAAGCCAGCTTCCCCAATCCGACGCGGAAGCGTTAGCCCTCTTCGTGTCCAAGGGACAGGTCGACATGGACAAGTATATCGATCCCGCTAGCGGCAAGCCAATTGGAGATGGCGCCAAGGGCGAGGTTTACTACAACACGATTTGCGCTGGCTGCCACGGAGTTGACGGTAAGAAGGTCAAGGACGTGGCGCTTGGCAAATTCGACAACCCGCCGGAGGCAGTCCACAAGATATTGAATGGACAGGCTGGCGAAGCCATGCCGGCGCTCCGCGCCCTCGATCACCAGGTCACGGCGGATATCGTGGCTTATATCGTCAACGTCCTGCCTGAATAATTGGGCTCGTTCAAGATGGTGCGGTAGCTCCGGCTGCCGCGCCGCTTCCCTAGAAATCAATGGAGCCTCGGATGAACCGCTTCACCGCTGGATTGAGGTGGTTATGGACCCTGTTTTGGCGCCCGTCGTCGCGCTGGGGCTTCGGCGTGCTGCTGATGGCAGGTGGCATCGGCGGCATCCTATTCTGGGGCGGATTCAACACCTTCATGGAGTATACGAACAAGCTGGAGTTTTGCATTTCCTGCCATGAAATGCGCGATACGGTTTACCAAGAGTACAAGCAAAGCGTTCACTTCAGCAATGCATCAGGTGTGCGGGCGATCTGCTCCGATTGCCACGTGCCGAAGGACTGGACCTACAAGCTGTTGCGCAAGATTCGGGCGACAGGCGAGCTCTATCATCACTTTGCTGGAACCATCGACACGCCGGAAAAATTCGCGGCCAAACGGCCGGAACTGGCCGCCAAGGTATGGGCCACCATGAAGGCGACCGATTCCAGGGAGTGCCGGAATTGCCACAGCTACGACAGCATGGCATTTCACAAACAAACGCTGCGCGCCGCGGAAAAAATGCAGGAAGCCATGAAGAAGGGCGATACCTGCATCGACTGCCACAAAGGCATCGCCCACAAACTGCCGCCCAAGGACGACTGACGATGGCGGCCATCAGTGCCGGCTTGATCCCGGCCATCCGGACCATTCGGATTCGGCCGGTGAGCGGAAGAATCGACCGTCAGGGAGATTTCGCTTTGAGAAAAAGCCGGGAAAGTCTAGCCTAAATCCTGGCTTCCGCGAATTGGAGAGTGGGACATGAGGTATCGGCACTACATCACCAACATCGCTGTCACCGTTCTCTTGTTGAGCGCCGGCATGGTGTTCCTTTCACCGTCCGAGGCCGCTGCCGAGGACACGAGACCGACGAGCCCGGTCACCTTCCCGACGAATATTTGGGCGATCAGCCGCGGCGGCCAGATCTATGACGAGTGGTGGGCGGTGATCGAGGCGGCGGAGCCGAAAGGCACCCACCCCTCGTATCCGGCCACCGGCAAGCAGTCGGGCGCCACCACGTGGCGCTGCAAAGAGTGCCACGGCTGGGACTACAAGGGTGTCGACGGCGCCTACGGCAAGGGTTCGCACTTCACCGGCATCAAAGGCGTGCGGGGCGTCGAAGGCGTTGATCCGGCGGCCATCAGGAAGATCATCACGGACAAGACACACGGCTACAATGAGGTCATGTTGCCGGCCGGCGCATTGGAGAAGCTGACATTGTTTCTAAGCTTCGGCCAGATCGACATGGATCAATACATTGACCGCGCCACCAAGAAAGCGCGCGGAGATCCGTTGCGCGGCGCCCAGTATTTTCAGACGATTTGCGCCAACTGTCACGGCTTCGATGGTAAGGAAATGAACTTCGGCGACGAAAAGGAAGTCGAATACGTCGGCACGGTGGCCACCGACAACCCATGGGAGGCGCTGCACAAGATCCGGTTCGGGCAGCCGGGTTTCGGCATGGTGTCGTTGAGCGTTCTCAACGTTCAGGACCAGGTCGATATCCTGTCCTACATTCAAACCCTGCCGACGAAGTAATTCGGTATTGCCCACCTGCTCGACTATTTGAACCGCTGGAGCGATGACCCTTTAATGCGGTTTTGACGCTGCCGATTGATTCAGGTCAATGGCAAGGCGGGGTGGGCTTCCTATGTTTTAGTAACAAGTTCAATCACAGGAGGTTTCCATGCTGGTCAAGAAGACAATGCTGCTGGGTGTGGCGGCGCTTTCGCTCGCCTTCGCTACGTCGGCCTTTGCCGATGCCACCGTCAAGGTGGAGCTCTGGGACAAGGGCGGCGTGGCGGGCATGAGCAAGAACATGGGCATGGGCATGGGCATGGGCGCCGACATGATGAAGGCGGTCATGGGCGTCAAGCTCGATCAGACTTCGGTGCCCGCCGGCAAGGTGACCTTCGAGGTCGTCAATGCTTCGAAGGAGGCCATGCATGAGGCGATCTTCGCGCCCGTCGCCAGCAAGGATGTGGTGTTGCCCTATAATGCCGGTACCAATCGCGTCGATGAAGACGCCGCCGGCAGTCTCGGCGAGGTGGCCGATCTTGCCGCCGGCAAATCCGGCACGCTGACGCTCGATCTCAAGCCCGGGCTTTATGTGGTCTACTGCAATATTGAGGGCCACTTCATGGCCGGCATGTGGACGGTGCTGGAAGTGAAGTAAGGGCGCGGGTGTTCTTGCACCTGTCGACATGCTGAGGCGCGCGCGTGCAGCGCGCGCCTCGAAGTATGGCCGCAAGCGAGCCCGGATCGACCAGACCCTTCGAGGCCTCGTGTTTCGCGATGCTCCTCAGCGTCGGGAGGCGGGGAAGCCCCGTTAAAAGCGGCATCGCCGATGAAGACTCTCTCACTGCTTTTCCTGGTACCGGCGTTGGTTTCCACTGCCTAAGCAGGCGGCGTGGTCGAATGGTTCATCGTGCCGGTGCAAATCGGCAAGGACATCGAGATGGAGTGCGCCATCGAAGGCCACAAGGAGGCCGGCATTATGTTCGGCACGCAGCCGAACGTAATGCCGGGACCGCGAGAAGTCACACCCGCAACTCGGGCAAATCCCGGAACAGCTCGAGCGCCTCGGGATTGGCGAGGGCCTCCCTGTTCTTCACCTCGCGGCCGTGCACCACATCGCGCACCGCGAGTTCGGTGATCTTGCCGGATTTGGTGCGCGGAATATCGGCAACCGCGACGATCCGCGCCGGAACATGGCGGGGCGAGGCGCCGTCGCGGATCTTCCTCTTGATCGCGGCGGTCAGCGCCGCGTCGAGCCCCGCGCCCGGCCGCAGCCGCACGAACAGCACCACGCGCACGTCATTGTCCCAGTCCTGGCCGATGGCCAGTGCCTCGGCCACCGCCGGCATCTGCTCGACTTGCGCATAGATTTCCGCCGTGCCGATCCTGACGCCGCCGGGATTGAGCGTGGCGTCGGAGCGGCCATGAATGATAATTCCGCCATGCTCCGTCACCTCGGCGAAATCGCCATGACACCAGATATTGTCGAAACGGGCGAAATAGGCGTTGTGGTATTTTGCACCGTCCGGGTCGTTCCAGAACATCGCCGGCATCGAGGGGAAGGGTTTGGTGCAGACGAGTTCGCCCTTCGCGCCGCGCAGCGGCCGCCCAACGTCGTCGAATAGGTCCACCGCCATGCCCAGCATCGGCCCCTGGATTTCGCCGCGCCAGACGGGGGAGAGCGGATTGCCGCCGGCGAAGCAACCGCAAATGTCGGTGCCGCCCGAGATCGAGGCAAGATGCAGGTCCGGCTTGATGGCGTCATGGACGAAATCGAAACTCTCTGGCGCAAGCGGCGAGCCGGTGGACAGCATGGCGCGAAGCGGCGCCAGATCGTGCGTGTCGCTCGGTCGCCAGCCGGTCTTCTTTACCGCATCGATGTATTTCGCCGAGGTGCCGAAGATCGTCATTTTTTCCTCGACCGCGAAATCGAAGAGGCTGCGCTCGTCGGGATGGAAGGGCGAGCCGTCATAGAGCAGCAGGGTGGCGGCGGCGGCAAGCCCGGAGACCAGCCAGTTCCACATCATCCAGCCGCAGGTGGTGAAGTAGAACAGCCGGTCGTCCGGCTTGACATCGGTGTTGAGCACGTGCTCGCAGAGATGCTTCAGCAAGATGCCGCCGGCCCGATGCACGATGCATTTGGGAATGCCGGTGGTGCCGGAGGAATAGAGAATATAGAGCGGATGATCGAAGGGCAGTTGCGCGAAGGCGATGGCCGCATCGCCGTGGGGAGCGAGAAAATCCTCGAAGGAAACGCTACCCGGAATTGCCGCCGCCTCGCCCGTATAGGAGATGACGACGGTTCGCTCGACGCTCGGCAATTGCTTCAGCACATTGGCGATCTTCTCAGCCAGCGGAATCGTCTTGCCGGCGTAATAATAGCCGTCGCAGGCGATCAGCAGGCGCGGGCCGATCTGGCCGAAGCGGTCGAGAATGCCGGGCTCGCCGAAATCCGGCGAGCACGACGACCAGATGGCGCCGAGCGAGGCGCAGGCGAGGAAGGCGACGATGGTTTCCGGCATGTTGGGCACCACGGCGCAGACCCGGTCGCCGGCTTTTATCCCCGCCGCCGCCAGCGCCCGCTGCATGCGGGCGACCGCGCCGTTCAGCTCGCTCCAGCTCATGCGGCGGCGGACCTTGTCCTCGCCGCGGAAAACGATGGCATCGCCGTCGCCCACCCGGCGCAGGAGGTTCTCGGCATAGTTGAGCCGGGCGTCGGGGAAGAACCGGGCGCCGGGCATCTTGTCGCCGTCGATCAGGACGCGGCCGCCCCGGGTTTCGCACTTGACCCCGCAGAAGTCCCACAAGGCCGGCCAGAAGGCCTCCGGCTCGTTAACCGAAAACCGGTGAATATCGGCATAGGTTTCAAGACGCGGATTGATCGCGGCGGTGAATCGCCGCAGATTCGATTGCGCCACGCGCTGGGCGCTCGGAGACCACAAGGGCCGCAAAGTCATTAACATTTCCTCCGGAGCGGGCGGACCCTAGCGCGCTTTCCGGCGAAGTGGAATCACTTCGCCGAAAAGAAATCGCGCCAGGTCACGAAACAGCCGCAAGTCCCGGCGATAGAGGAGCGAGATGACGGAGTTATCGATACGCAAGGTGAAAGTCGGTGCGGGGCTGGCGGCGGTCGGCCTGGCGGGCACGGCGATCGCCTTTGCCCTGTCGCCCGGCTTCGCCATCGCGCGATTGCAGGACTATGTGGCCGAGCGCACGGCCCGCCGCCTCGCCGTTTCCGGCGGCGCGCATCTCGAATTTGCCCCCGCGCTCGCCATCCGTCTCGACGCGGTGACGCTGTCCAACCCGCCGGGCATGGAAGGCTGGTTCGTCAGCGCCGGCTCGCTCCGGCTGCCCATCGATTTCGCCGGTCTGATGCGGGGGCAATTGCCCGTGGGCCAGGTGACGCTGGCGGACGCCAATTTCAATTTCGTCATCGACGGCGAGGGCCGCGCCAATTGGACGGATGCCGGCGGCAAGAGCGATAAGAGCGGATCGCCGCTGCGGCTGGTCCTGGACAACGCCTCGGCCGCCTTTCTCGATCAGCGCCACGGCCAGGCTTTCGCCCTGAGCGAGATCGATGCGGCGGCGGATGTTTCGGATACCGGTGAACTGACGCTGCGCGGCAACACGGTGATCGCCGGGCAACCGGCGAAATTCGATGCTTACGTAAAATCGCCGGCGCGGGCCGCGGGCGAAGGCTCGCCCGCTACACTCAACTTCGAATCCCCGCTCCTGAATGTGCGCTTCGACGGCAGGCTGGCGGCCAAGGATGAGCTGGGGCTTGCCGGCCAGGTGACCGCCACCGCGGCCGATCTGCGGGCGGCGGCGCGCTGGCTGGGGGCAACGCCCGGCGGCGAGGGCGGCTTCAAGGATTTCATCCTCACAGGAAAGCTCGACGGCGAAGGCAAGACATTCAAGCTGCGCCAGGCCGAGGTGGGCTTCGACAAATTCAAGGGCCTGGGCGTTGCAATCCTCGACTTCGGCAAGCCGATACCCTCCATCGCCGTCTCGCTCGACACCGAAGCCATCGATCTCAATCCCTATGTCGCGCCGAAACCGGCGGTCGAAAGCCAACCGGCGGAGGGTGCTTCCGCCTGGGACCGGACACCGCTCGGCTTCGCGGCGCTGCGCGGCGTCGATATCAAGGCGCGGCTCGCCACGAAAAAGCTCGTCTATGGGGCAATCGAGACCGGACCCGCCATGATCGAGGCGGCGCTCGCCAAGGGCCGCCTCAATGCCCGGATTTCCGAGGCCGAACTCTATGGCGGCAAGGCCGATGCCCAGATCGTGCTCGATGGCGGCGGCGGCGTGCCGGCGATGGAGCTGACAATCACCGCGAAGGCAATCGGGGCCCGCGACTTCTTTCGCGACCTTGCCGGCCTCGACCGGATCGAGGGAGAGGCATCGCTCACCGCGGTCGTGAAAGGCCGCGGCGACAGCCAGCAGGAAATGGTTTCGACGCTGGAGGGCGCTGTCGGCGTCAGCGTCGACAAGGGTAGCATTCGCGGCCTCGATGCTGCTGCCGTGGCCGCCGCCGTCCAGGAATCCGCGCTCCCCGGCTGGCCCTTGCAGGACTCGAGCGACACGCAATTCGACAATCTCTCGGCCAAGTTCACGGTCGCCGACGGCATCGCCGCCATGCCGGAGATGAAGCTCGATGGCGCCGCAATCGCGCTGACCGGCAAGGGCGAAGTCGATCTCCTGCGCCGCGATCTCGATCTCACCTTCACCGCGAAGCCCGCCGCAGCCGGCGCGGCGCCGACCGCCATCGGTGTCACCGGGCCCTGGGGCCGGCCGAAAATTGCCGAAGCCCAGGAAACGCAGGCGGCGGCGGGCGGGGCCAAGCCCGGCATCGCCCAGAAGATCGACAAGGCCGTCGACGACATCGCCGCCAGCAAGCCGGTGCAGTCGGTGAAAAAGGGCACCAAGAAAATCTTCCGCAAACTTTTCGGCAATTGACGTGAGCCCATGATCCGCGTGCAAACCAAGCCTTTCGATGTCGGCGCCGAACTGGCAAGCCTCAAGGCGGGCAACCGCAATATCGGCGGCACGGCGATTTTCGTCGGCACGGTGCGCGATGTCTCGGGCGCGGCCCGGATCGGCGCCATGACGCTCGAACATTATCCCGGCATGACCGAGACGGCGCTGCGGGATATCGAGGCGGAAGCGCGCCGCCGCTGGCCGCTCGATGCCTCGCTGATCGTGCACCGCTATGGCCGGCTGGAACCGGGCGACGACATCGTGCTGGTGATCACCGCCTCGGCGCATCGCGAGGCGGCGCTGGATGCCTGCCACTTCCTCATCGATTGGCTGAAGACCAAGGCGCCCTTCTGGAAGCTCGAGGAAGGGCCCAAGGGCGCCCACTGGGTCGAGGCCAAGGACAGCGACGACGATGCCGCTTCGCGCTGGGAAAAACCGCGGCCGTGAGACGTCCGGTCTAGTGCAGCCTCGCCGATGCCGTGGTCCTCATTGTGCTGCTCGCCGTGGTGCCGATGGCGCTGCAACGGGCGGGAATGATCGATAAATCCGGAACACCAATACCGTCTGGCGCCACCCGGCGCGCTACCGATCATGATGTAGATATAGGTCTGCAACACTGATTACCTCGCATGCCCCAAGGGTTTGGCCGCAATCCGTTCAGTGACCGCGCTCATTTCACCACCAGCACGGAACAGGGAACCATTTCCACCAGCCGGTCCGTCGTGCCGCCGATCAGCCGGTTATAAAGTGCTGTGTGTCCCATGAAGCCAACCACGAGCAAATCGAATCGATGCTGTTCGATTGTCTCGATGATGCGCGGCACGGCATGCCCCGCCAAGACATGGGTCGTCAGCTTGAAATGATGCGATTTGGCTTCGGCTTGGGCCTTCGCGATCACGTCGGCGAAGCGGCGATTGGCTTCCTGTTTCTCCTCGATTACTTCTTCAACCGAGGTGGGAAACCGCGGCAGTTCCTCCACGCAAATCATGTGGAGTTCCGCTTTCGACTGTCTGGCGAGCGCGACGGCAGCGGTGAGGGCCTTGGCAGCTCCTGCAGAACCGTCATTGGCGACAAGGATTTTTCTAAGCATGTTCGCTCTCCTGTGCCGGAATGTTTGGAATCTTCTCTTCCATCGGCCTCTTCGCGGGTTGGAACCATGTCTGGGCGATGAGCGTCGGAATGACCGCACTGCCGATCACGGCTGTAACGAGGATCGTATATTGCTGCTGGTCGATGATCTTGTTGCTGAGACCGAACAGCGCGGAGATTGTACCGAATGTCAGTCCGGTGGACATCAGCAAGGTGGTATACATGCCCTCCTTGGCTTCGAAGCGGAACAGCTTGGTCAGGGGAAGGATTCCGATGAACTTGGCGGCCATTTTTAGCGCCAGAAAGATCAGGATGAGACTGGCCGACGTCACCACCGCATGGAAATCGACCAGCGACCCCGCCTTGAGGAAGTAGAAGGGCGTTAGGATGGTAAAGGCAATGATGCGCATCCGGTGCGGCAATTCGGGATCGCTGAGGAATACCGGTGCAAGCGCCATGCCGACGAGATAGGCGGGCAGCACCGCTTCGCTTCCTGCCACTGACGCGAGACCGCCGAGCGACAGCAGCACCAGCGAAATAAACTTCGTCTCGGGTTCGCTCACCCGGTGGCCGACCTTGAGAAAGAACCACGGCGCGAAGCGCGGCAGCAGATAGAGGGCAGCGGCGGTCGCTGCGCCGAACAAGGCCAGCCAGAAGTCGAATTTGGCGAAGACAATCCCAAGCGCCAACACAGTGCCGAGATCGGTGACGAAACAGGCGGCGAGGATGATTTTGCCCAGCTCGGTCTTGTTGAACCCGGTTTCGATCATCACGGCGTAGACGACGGCAACCGAGGTGGTCGACAGCGATATGCCTGCGATCTGCGCCTGCGGCCATCCCCAGCCGGCAATGAAGTGCGCGTAGACCATGACGCCCAGATAGGGTGCGGCAAAGCTCACGACACCGATACCGGCGCTCGCGCCGAGATGATTTCGTATGACACTTCTGTCGATTTCGGTTCCGGCGAGAAAGGTCAGCAGAATGGCGCCGAAGCCCGCAAGGAAGTTCACCCAGGGCGTGATCGTCAGCCCGACCGCATTGCCGGCGACGGTTCCCACGATGATCTCGACGAGGGCCACCGACATCGCCACCCGGATCGATATGATCGACGCCAATAGCGCCAAGCCGAGCCATAGGGCTGAAGCCAGCCAGACATTCTCCATCACGCACCTCCTCCGCGATCGTTACAACCGCAAACCGTTTCGGTTATGAAGGCATGCGCGGCACAAACACCCGTGAGCAGGCTTGACACAAGCATCCTGCCGCGAAGACCTTCACGCGACAGGAGTCATCAGCCATCGGGGCGGTTATGGGGGACTCCATCCCCTTAACATACAGTCCATTACTTACGTGATGGTGACTGCGCCGTCAATTGCGCAGGCTGCGCGCTTCCGGTTATGCTATCATGCTGCCGTTGCATCGCTTTCTCTTGCCCGATGCAACGAAAGGCGGGCTGCATGGCCCAGACCCTTGTGGCGGTATCCGTGTTGATTGCCGGAGTAATGCTCGTCGTTCTCCTGGCTATGGGGTTGTATCGGCACTTTCTCAAGGTGCGGCGGCGCGCATTGGCATCCGCCCTGGTTGGCGAAATGGCTGGAATTCTGAGGATTATTGAAACCGGGAAGCTCGAAGAGCGACTGCATGAAGCCGGAGCCAAACGTCGATCCAGTCGTGCGAGGCCGAAGGAATTCGGCTCATCGCTTCCCGAACCGGCAATCTTTGAAGCCAACGCAAATCGGCTGGACGTATTCGAACCATCGTTGGCGAGAAAGATCGCCAATGTTTACACCCTTCTTAAGGGTGTGACCGATAGCCTGCCTATGGTTGCAAATGATACCGAGCAATCCGAAGCCGTTCTTATCCAGCTCCAGGAGGGTCTCGGCCTGGCGGACGACGTCTTGCGCGGACTGAGGCCGTTACTGTGAGCCGCCAATTCGAACCGGCGGTGCTTACCAGGACGCGCGTTGGCACTATTAGTCCAGCGGATTGAGCCGCAAGATCGGGCATCGGCCCGCCCGCCACGCCGTCGCATGGCAATTCGCCGCCCGGTAATAGGGTCTCACTTGGCCGCGCGCGTCCTGGACCGGGTTTGTTTGCGCCTACGGGACGGTTTCACGGCACGCGGTTCTTCCGCCGCATCGGGAATGGGGAGGTCCATCGCTTGTCCGACAAGCTCGGCTCGCAAGTCGTTTAGCAGCTTAAGATTGGACACCGTGTCCGCCGGGCGCCGGGCGGCAATACCCACCAAGAGAGCTTCGATGAGGCCAAGGGTAGCCGTGTGCATGCTGAGCGCGTCGGCGCGTCCGCGTGCAACGGGAAGAACGAGATCGACGCGGCCGCGCAAGGCGGGTCCAAGCGTATCGGTCAATAGCATCGTCGAAATGCCAAGCTTGCCGGTGTGGTCAAGCAAGGTTGCAAGCTCACGATAGATTCGGCTGTAAGCCAGGATCATCACCAAGTCACCCGGCCTCAGTTTAAGCAGACCGTCCGCCAGAAGCAGGCCCGTCTGCGTCAGGCTTTGACCGGCGAGCCCAAAGCGCCCGAGCTGGATGGCAAAGTAGTCGGCCAAGGCGCTCGATGGCCCAACACCGAAAATGAAAATCCGGCGCGCCGCAACAAGGTGTTCGATCGCCGATTGAAAGAGGCCGGAGTCCACATCCCGGCGCAGTTCTTCAAGCGCCCCGAGGTGGATGTCGAGCGTTGCGGCGAGGATCGACTTCGGACTTTCGCCGACTTCGCTGAGCGTGCGCGCCAGCCGGGAAGCCGGGGACAGGCTTTGCCGCAATTCGGCGGCCAGCCGCCGCCGCAGCTCCGCCATGCCGGCGTAGCCGAGAGCCTTCGTCGTACGAACGACCGTCGCGTCGCTTGTCCCCGCTTTCAATGCAAGCGCCGACGCGGAAGCGACGAGAACCTGTTCGCGATTCTCCTGGAAGTACCGCGCGACCTGCTGCTCCGCCGGGCTCAAATACTTCAGGCTGGCCCTCATCCGCTCGTCGAATGTCGGAGGTTTGTTCATGCGCGGTGCGTCCCGTTGACAGGGTATGTAGTAAACACTACAGTCATATGTCCTTTCAGTAGTGAACGCTACTATCCGGTTGGGAACAACGCATTGTCCGGCCGGCGCGGAGACGGGATATGGAACTGGCTTCTTGGGCAACCGCGGGACCCGCGATCGCGGCGGCGTTCCTGGCTTCCGTCGTCGAGGTCGTGGAAGCCTTTACGATTGTGCTCGCTGTTGCAACGGTACGGGGATGGCGCCCGGCCGCTTGGGGCGCGGCGGCGGCTCTTCTTCTGCTGGCCGTCGTCGTATTGGTTCTTGGCCCGGCTCTCGACAAGGTACCTCTGCGCTTTCTGCAACTTGTCATCGGAATCCTGCTTTTGCTATTCGGCTTACGTTGGCTGCGCAAGGCGATTCTGAGAGCTTCCGGACATATTGCCCTTCATGACGAGACGCTGGCCTTCTCGAAAGAGACCGCCCATCTCCGGGATATCGTGCGCCAACGCCAGCCGCATCTCGATTGGCTGGCCGGAATAGCGGCGTTCAAGGCGGTTGTGCTTGAAGGACTCGAGGTGGTGTTTATCGTGATTGCCGTCGGCGCCGGACGCGGCCTGCTCGGTCCCGCGAGCCTCGGCGCGTTCGGCGCGTTCGTTCTGGTGTTGGTCGCCGGACTTTTCGTCCACAAGCCGTTGTCCCGCGTCCCCGAAAACACGCTCAAATTCGGCGTTGGAGTGATGCTCTCGGCATTCGGCGTGTTTTGGACCGGGGAGGGGATTGGAGTGGACTGGCCTGCGGGAGACTTCGCGCTGTTCGGTTTCGCCTTGGCGTTCCTCGCGGTCGGCATGATCCTGGTTCCGCTATTGCGCCGTCCAGCCGTTGAAGGTGCGAAATGAACACGCTCAAGGCGCTTATTGACGAGATCCTCGGCATGTTCGTCGACGACGGCAGTCTGGCATTCGCCATCTTGGCAATCGTCGGAGCGGCGGGCGCGGTGTCCATCGGATTCGCGGGGCATCCTTATATTGTCGGAGCCACTCTCTATATCGGATGCCTCACCGCCTTGGTCGAAAATGTCGTGCGAACCGCGCGGAAGGCATAGCGTTGGCGCCACCAACGATCCGGGACCGTGGGAGGGAGAGTTGCGCGACATGTGGAAGCCCATGAATGTACCACCCTCTTGTACCACCAAAGAGGGCAAGGGACCCATAGGGATCAGCAACTTATTGAGATTGCTCGCGAATGAGCCGGTGCTGTTGGAGAGGATTGAACTCTCGATCTCCCCCTTACCAAGGCGAGCAGGCGCTACCAGCTGGTACTAACAGGCACTAACAATACTACCTTTAACCCATTGTGATCGCATGGTTTTTCAGGCACAACTGGTTCCAGCCGGTAGCGCTGGAACCCGGAAAATCTGCTCCCCCAGTGCTCCCCCAAGCGAGGAGTTGCAGATGAAGAAGCTGCCGACGGCCGTGATGTTAAACCGCCCGAGCCCGCCAAAATCAGGCCGATTGGAGATTGGCGATGGTACGGTGAAGGGCCTTGCGATCCGTGTGACGGCGCGCGGCACCAAGTCATGGTCTTTCGCTTGCCATCGCACCAAATCCGACCCCTCTCGACCAGCCGGGCAACATGCAATAACCTCCCATTCCGTCTGCTACGGAAAATCGGTCGGGCCGGCGGGGCTGCCGATCGTCGTTAGCCTGAAGCGATGAGATACGATCGGGCCACGAGACAAGGAGAAGGAGGAACGCGATGACCGTTGATTCCCAAACCGGCGTTGTCGTTGACGCCGCTGCGTTGCGCGAGGAAGTCAAGAACAAATATCGCGAGGTCGCGGCGGACCCGCATGGAAAGCATCATTTCCACACCGGCCGTTATCTCGCAAAACGTCTCGGCTACGATGACGACTTTGTCGGATCGCTGCCGGATGTAGCCGTTGAGTCCTTTGCGGGGGTTGCGAACCCGTTTGCGCTTCGATCGCTCATGACGGGCGAGCGCGTCGTCGATGTTGGATCGGGTGCGGGTTTCGATTCGTTCGTCGCCGCCCATCAGGCGGGTCCAACTGGAAAAGTCATCGGCGTCGACATGACCGGGGAGATGCTCGCGAAATCGCGTTCGACCGCCGCGACGTTGGGTCTGACCCACATCGAGTTCCGTGAAGGACTTGCCGAAAATCTGCCGGTCGGCGATGGTTGGGCCGACGTGGTTATTAGCAACGGCGTCATAAATCTTTGCGCCGACAAAAAGGCGGTGTTCTCGGAAATCTTGCGCGTTCTGCGTCCAGGCGGTCGTCTTCAGTTCGCGGATATTGCCAACGGTAAACCGGTGCCTGAGGCGGCGATTCAGAACATCGATCTTTGGACCGCTTGAATTGCCGGCGGTCTGCCGTGTGCAGCCTGGCAAAAAATGCTTGAAGACACCGGATTCGTCGGCGTCCGGATCGGATCGCCGGTCGACACCTTCCGGGGTGCAAGCGGTGAGAAGAAAGCAAGACAATTCGAAGTCTTCGGATATCCGTTCATGGCCCGCAAGCCGGACTGACTGGGCCGCATGCTCCCGAAAGGAGTTTGACCATGGCCCGCCACGGCTTGACCGGCTTTAGTGTGCCCAAACTTTTGCCGAATGCACGAAGGGCCGCCCGTCAGGGCGGCCCTCTTGAATAATGGTGCTGTTGGAGAGGATTGAACTCTCGACCTCCCCCTTACCAAGGGGGTGCTCTACCACTGAGCTACAACAGCGCGCTTCGCCGCGGGCGCGACACATGCCACAGGGACGGCGGCTTCGCAACCCTTTAGGCTTGACAGATCGGCGGGCGGATGCCGAAACTGCGCCCATGAGTCCGAAACCGCCGAAATCCCTGGTCACCGCCAGAAAACTGAGGCTTGCCAAGGCCTTGCGAGCCAATCTCATGAAGCGCAAGGCGCAGGCCAAGCGCCGCAAGGAGGCGCCCCAGGAGCCCAAAGCCTAGGGCTTGCCGCATTGGCGCCATCCATGCTTGTTAGCGCCCCCGGCCGGCCCCATCTGGGCATTATATTTTCGAAGGGACAGTTTTCATGGATCGCATCCGCATCCGCGGCGGCAACCGGCTCTCGGGCACCATTGCCATTTCCGGCGCCAAGAACGCCGCCCTGCCGCTGCTGATCGCAGGCCTGCTCACCCCCGAGACGCTGACCCTTTCCAATGTGCCGCGCCTCGTCGATGTGCTGCGCCTGCAGCGCATCCTGCAGAACCATGGCGTCGACATCACCATTTCCGGCAAGCGCGCCGGCCAGGACGGCAGCCAGGGCGAGACGCTGCGCATCCAGGCCAAGACCATCGTCGATACCACCGCGCCTTACGAGCTCGTCTCCAAGATGCGCGCCAGCTTCTGGGTGCTGGGACCGCTCTTGGCCCGCTGCGGCGAGGCGAAAGTGTCGCTGCCCGGCGGCTGCGCCATCGGCACCAGGCCGGTCGATCTGCATCTCATGGCGATGGAGAAACTCGGCGCCGAGGTGGCAATCGATGCGGGCTATGTCATCGCCAAGGCGAAGCAGGGCCTCAAGGGCGGCCATATCGTGTTCCCAAAGGTCTCGGTCGGCGCCACCCATGCGGCACTCATGGCGGCGGTGCTGGCTCAAGGCGATACGGTCATCGAGAACGCGGCGCGCGAGCCCGAGATCGGCGATGTGGCCGAGTGCCTGGTGGCGATGGGCGCCAAGATCGAAGGCATTCATTCTCCGGTGCTGCGCGTCACCGGTGTCACCAGCCTGCATGGCGCCGAACATCGGGTGATCCCCGACCGCATCGAGGCCGGCACCTATGCCATGGCGGCGGCGATGGCGGGCGGCGATGTGACGCTCAAGGGCGCCAAGCCCGGCAATCTCGAATCGGCGATTGCCATCATGACCGGCGCCGGCATCGACATCACCCGTGGCGACGGGGCCTTGCGCATCCGGCGCAACGGCTCCGGCATCATGCCGGTCGATGTCGCGACCGACCCCTATCCCGGCTTTCCCACCGATCTGCAGGCCCAGTTCATGGCGCTGATGACCAAGGCCCACGGCACCAGCCACATCCGCGAGACCATCTTCGAGAACCGCTTCATGCATGTGCAGGAGCTGGCCCGGTTCGGCGCCGACATTCATTTGCACGGCGACACGGCGGAAGTGCGCGGCGTCGCCAAGCTCACCGGCGCCCAGGTGATGGCCACCGATCTGCGCGCCTCGGTGTCGCTGGTGATCGCGGCACTGGCGGCGGAGGGCGAGACCCTCATCCACCGCGTCTATCATCTCGACCGCGGCTTCGAGGCGCTGGAAGACAAGCTGTCGGCCTGCGGCGCCGATATCCAGCGCCTGGCGGGGGCCTGAGCCTTGCTGCGGCTCACCGCACTGGATGCGGAAGACCTGAACATCGTCTCCGCCCACATGCAGGATGCGGTCCTCAAGGCCGGCGATCTGAGCTATCTCAGGAAGGCGCGGAAATTCGCTCTCGTCGCCAACCGCTTCGTCTGGGAGCATGGCGCGAAAGCCGAACATTTCGAGCGCCGCCGGGCCGGGCTGCATTTCGACCGGGTGAACAAGGTGACGGCCCAGAATCTCCGCCGCGACGATAGGGAGTCGGTGCTGTCGCTGCTGTCGATCGGTTTCGAGGAAGGCAAAGCCCCCTCCGGCGCGATCGTCCTCAATTTCTCCGGCGGCGGCACCATCCGCCTCGAGGTCGAATGCATTGAGGCCCAGCTCTCCGACCTCGGCCCCGCCTGGGCGGCGGCGCGGCTGCCGCGGCACGAAATCGAGTAAGTGTGGCCCTAGAACACGATTGTCTGTGATTGAAGCGCGGAGAAACTTTCCCTCGCCCCGTGGGGGCGAGGGTGGGGCCCATCGCGGGCCACGCGATGGGAGGGTGAGGGGGATCAGGTGGTTCAATTGCACGACCTGATCCCCCTCACCCTCCCGCGCCTGCGGCGCGGGCCCCTCCTTCTCCCCCACGGGGAGAAGGAAAATGACCGCAAGCTGAATCAATGAAAAACCAACTCGCCCTAGCCGCCTTGCGCCGCCTGCGTCTATTGTCCCGGCCATGACCGATAAACCGAAAAACCGCCTGATCGCGGTCGAGCTCGATGCCAGCATCGGGCCGGGGGCCACGCCCGAGTCCGATCACGAGCGCCGCGTGGCGATCTACGATCTGGTGGAGGAGAACAGCTTCGGCCTGACCGGCGGCGCGCCAGGCCCCTACCGGCTGCAGCTCTCCACCGCCGACGGCCGCCTGATCCTCGACATTCTCGACGAGGGCGAGCGGCGCTTGAGCTTGATCGGGCTGTCGATGTCGCCGTTCCGCCGCATCGTCAAGGACTACTACATGATCTGCGAGAGCTACTACGCGGCGATCAAGACGGCGACGCCGTCGCAGATCGAGACCATCGACATGGCGCGGCGCGGCCTGCACAATGAGGGCAGCGAATTGCTGCGCGAGCGGCTCAACGGCAAGGTGGAGATCGATTTCGACACGGCGCGGCGGCTGTTCACGCTGGTCTGCGTGCTGCACTGGCGGGGCTGATCCGGGGAATGGCGAGCGACCTTCCCAATGCCGTGCTGTTCGCCTGCACCCAGAACGTCATCCGTTCGCCGATGGCTGCGGCGATCATGCGGCATTTCTACGGCCGTCGCGTCTATGTCGCCTCCTGCGGGGTGAAGCCGGGACCGGCCGATCCCTTCGTCGCCGCGGTGATGGACGAAATGGGCATCGAGATGGGCAAGCACCGGCCGCGGAGCTTCGCCGATCTCGAGGATACGAGCTTCGATCTGGTGGTGTCGCTGTCGCCCGAGGCGCATCACCGGGCGCTTGAACTCACCCGCACCATGGCGATCGAGGCCGAATACTGGCCGACGCTCGATCCTTCCGTGGTCTCCGGCAGCCGCGAACAAATCCTCGAGTCCTACCGCGCCGTGCGCGACGGCCTGGTGCGGCGGATCACGGACAGGTTCGGGAGCTTGGGGGCGCGGGGGGTGTGATTTGTCCTTCCTTCCTCGCGATAGATGGCGAAGCTTATAAAGTTGAAATTGTCGATTATCATAAGGGATAGACAATGGCACCCGCAGTTCACCCCGGCCGTTTGCTCCGCCGTGAAATGATGGAGCGGAACCTGAGCGCCAACCGCCTGGCGATCGATCTCGGCGTGCCGTCGGGGCGTGTCACCGACATTCTCAACGGCCGCCGGTCCATCACGGCGGATACGGCGCTCTGCCTGGCTCGCTATTTCGGCAACAGCGCCCAGTTCTGGCTCGATCTGCAATGCCAGCACGACATAACCATCGTGGAGCGCGAGCGCGGCAGGGAAATCAAGAAGCGGGTGCATCCGGCGGACGCGGCGTGAATTCGTATCTGTTTTTTTGATATGCGCTTTGCGAATGATAAGCGATACATGGGCCGGACCGGCAAGTTAGGAGCTCTTCATGTCCGCCGCTAACCACGTCTTGCATCGCCGCGTCCGGCTCGCCGGCGCCGTAGAGGGCCGTTGAGCATGTCAACCGCCGTTGCAACAATTCTCGACAACCTGAAGCGGCGCGGCTGTTTGACTGCAATGGACGTCGCCAACATTCTTGCGGTTTCGTTGGCCACGGTGTCAGGCTGGAGCACGGACAGCGCCCTTCCGCATCCCAAGACTCAACTTGTCCTCTCCGATCTTCGCTATGTGGTCGAAAGGCTGGCCGAGTCCTATTCGCCGGAGGAGACGCGCTTATGGCTCTATGCCGGGCACCGGCTGCTCGGCGGTTTTCGCGCCATCGATCTGATTGGAGAGGACCGAGCCGATGAGGTTCTCGCAGTGATCGAGAACGTGGGCGAGTCGGTTTTCACCTAGTCGGATCGCGCTCCTGGATCATCAATTCTCATTCGTCATTCGTCACCCGCCAACTTTTTTTCCTAGACCCCCTTGACAATTTGTTCCTACTATGTTCTTCTTGTCCCGTCCACTCCGGAAGGGGTCTCGGTCATGGCGATGATCAGTGATGGGGTGGATGC
>CAYOZR010000027.1:26680-27165 GCA_964408555.1 uncultured Aestuariivirga sp. | reverse complement strand
GAGGGCCGCATCGGTGTCGTTGAGATTGTTGTAGGACAGTTCCTTGCCCTGAAGCTGCCGCGCCGTGGCAACGCCGGCGCGGCCGTCGGGCGTTTCATAGAGCGCGGCGGACTGATGCGGATTCTCGCCATAACGCAGAACTTGCAGGCGCCTGCCGCCGATGGCGAAGTAGTCCGGAAGGGGCGCGTCAAGCGCGCGGGCAAACCATTGCGAGATCGCCGCATCATAGGCGGCGGTGCGGCCATAGGCCTTGGCCGCGAGCCGCTTGCGGGTCTCGAACCGTGTGGCACCGGCATTCTGCCGCATTTCGGCGATCACCGGCCCATAATCCTCGGGCGCGACAATCACCGTGACGCTGTCATGGTTCTTGGCGGCCGCGCGGATCATCGCCGGTCCGCCGATAACGAAGTTACCCCTGGGTTCGTCCCAGGCCGCACTGCCGGCCGCGGTCCCCTCAAGTGGAAGGGAATCTGCCAGCCCAGGTG
>CAYOZR010000027.1:0-26670 GCA_964408555.1 uncultured Aestuariivirga sp. | reverse complement strand
TCTCGATGGTTTCGTCCCAGCCGGCATTGCGGGCAGCGGTCTCCTCAAAAGGATAGAGATTGACCGCCAAGAGATCGATGTCGCCAATACCGTGGGCAAGCTGTGCCGCTTCATGCGCCGCATTGCCGCGCTTGGCCAGAAGCCCGCCATGCACCTTGGGATGCAGCGTCTTCACCCTGCCGTCCATGATTTCCGGAAACCCGGTGAGATCGGAAACATCCCGGACCGCGAGGCCCGCATCGGCAAGCGCCCTGGCGGTGCCGCCGGTCGAGACGATTTCGACCTTGAGCTCCGCCAACGCCCGGACGAAGTCCAGCAATCCGGTCTTGTCGGAGACGGAAATCAGGGCACGACGAATGGGTCTGGACATGGAATTTCCTGCACCACGGGCGACGGCGCCCCATAGCATGAAAGGCCGTTTCCGCCATCAGAAAGGAAGTCGCGGGGAGGTGTCGGCGGAACGACGCTGCCGCGGCTTGCGATCGAGTTTCTTGAAGGCCCAGTTGACCCGCGAAGCCTCTTGTGCCTGCCCACGAATGACGATCTGCCGGCATTCATGCGGGCCCTCACCGGTGGCGAGGAACAGGCTGTCCTCCAGGCTGACATCGCCGCCACGGGCGGTGAATTTCCATGCCGCGTGGTTTGCCAGCATCAGGAGGACATTGGCGCCCTTGCGGTCCTGCCATGCCCTCACCGAAGGATGCAGGTGAAAGCGAAGCACGAAGCCGGAAGCCGAAGAGACGATGCGATCCTCGCCGCGGAAATCATGTCCGCTTGCGGCAAGATAGAGATCGCGTTCATGGGTGATGCTGCGCGCCGTGAGCAGCATGCCCTGGGGCGAGACCGTGACTTTCGCTTCCGGCACTCGCCAGCCACCCGAATGGTCCAACGTACTGTGGGCGGCGGGCGATTTCGCCGCTTCACGCCATGCAGCCTTCGCATGGCTCGGCATGCCACAATTTCCCACGATGCGATGGGGCCCGTCGGAAAATTCGAAGGCGAGCGCACTATTGCAGGCGCTCGCCGGTCCGCAATCGGCGATCACCACCGCCGATCCTTGTGCCAGCCGGCAGTAGCCGGAATGGGGCGCATGCACGAGCGGCTGGCCGGCCACGCAGTCATGGTCGAGAACGGCGCGCACGGCGACTTTGCGAGTTGCATCCGCGCCCTGGAACAAGGCCAGTCCGCCATCGCCGTGACACAGCATGCGCAACATGGGCAGCGCTCGCTCGATGCTTGCCGCGAGCGGCGGCGGCACGGCGAGCCGCTGGCCCGTCAATGTCTCGCGCAGCGGGATCACATCGAGAAGCACGGCCAGCAGATCCTGCGGATTGCGCGATACAGGACCGCCATCGGGAAGAATGACGGCCGCGACCGCCGCGGACAGGCCGTGCGAGGCCTGAACGCGCAGGTCTTCACCGCCGCGAAAGGCGAGCGCCGCCGACAGGAGTGCCGCCCATTGTCTGAGACCTTCGCGGTCCGATTGGATACGACGGCCCTGCAGGCGCCGCGCTTCGCGGGAGGCGATGGCGAGGAAGCGCTTTTCGAATTCTGCGGAAGCGCCGGTCAGAAGAAAGCCGCCGTGGCGGGCAAACGACAGAAGCCGCGTGCAATCGCTGTGGCGGTCCCGGCTTTTGCCATGGTCGCCCCAGGCCTCGACCATGGCGCGGGCGAAAGAGCGGTAGAGCGCAAAGCCCGCCGCCTCGAGATGGCCAAGCCAGGCGAAACCGGCAAGTTCCGCCGCCCAGGCCGAATCGGGCGCGGAGATGCTGAAGACTTCGTTGGGCTGACAGTCGAGCGCCTGGCCGGCAAAGGCGAAATGCCCGCGATAGAGTTCCTGCGCCACATCCGGACGGCCGCGATCGAGATATGGCAGAGGCTGGCGCAGACCGGTGAAGCGCGGCGCGCTCACGGGCGCGGCCGTCAACCGCAGCGCCAGCGAATCACCGGCGGCATAGAGCCCCGCAGCGAGGCTTCGCCACGCCTCGTAACCCATGGATTTGCCGCGTCCGGTCATTCCTCGCCGCGCCTGCCATGCCGTTCGGATAAAGGGAGAGGAGCAGTCTGGGGCCGGGCGGGTTAATGATTTGATAACGATATTTGCTAACTGCGCTTTAACCGCGCGGCAAAAAAGCCGTCGAGGCCCATGGCTGCGCCGATCGGCATAAATGGCAGGGTCCGCAGGTAACCCGCCCCGGTGATGAAGTGGGTTTCGATGCCCGTTTCACCGGGCGAAATGAGTACCGGCGAGAAGGCCGGGTTGGCCGCCAGAAATCGCGCGATCTGGTCTTCGCCCTCGGCCGGTTCGAGCGAACAGGTGCAGTAGACGAGGCTTCCACCCGGTTTCACCAATTGCGCCGCCCTGTCCAGCATGCGCCGCTGCAGGGCCTCAAGTTCCTTGATCTGGTCCGGGGTCTTCACATGGGGCAGATCGGGATGACGCCGGATCGTGCCGGTCGCCGAACAGGGGGCATCGAGCAGCACCGCATCGAAGCCGTCCGGCGGGTCGAAGGTGAATACGTCGGCGGCGACCACCTGGGCCTCGAACCTGGTGCGCTTTAGGTTTTCGCGGAGTCTTGCAAGCCGTTGCGCGGAGATGTCGATGGCCGTGACGTGAGCGCCGGCTGCGCAAAGCTGCAAGGTCTTGCCGCCTGGCGCGGCGCAGACATCGAGTGCCGACTTGCCCGCAAGATCGCCAAACAGTCGTGCGGGCATTGCGGCTGCCGCGTCCTGTACCCACCAGGCGCCTTCCGCGTAGCCGGGAAGTTGATCGATAGGACCGCTGTAATCCACGAGCCTGATGCTGCCGGTCGGCAATGCGAGACCGCCGAGCCGCGCGGCCCAGCCCGCCGCATCGGATCTCGGCGTGATGTCGAGCGGCGGCTCCTCGCGATGGGCCTTGGCGATGGCGGCGGCTTGCTGCGGCCCATAGGCCTTCGTCCATGCTGACCACAACCAGTCCGGCGTGTTGAGGCGCGCATCGGCCAGCCGGTCAAGAACTGGCCGGCCCTCAGTGGCGATCTTGCGTAGCACCGCATTGATCAGCCCGACGAAATGCCGCGCCTCGCGGTCCTGCTTGGCAAGCCGCACGGCGACATCAATGGCCGCATGGGCGGCAACATCGAGAAACAAAAGCTGTACTGCACCGAGCAGCAGAATGAATTGCGCCGCTCCCGACTTGCGCGGCAGGGGCTTTACCATGAAAGCGGCGATGACGGCCTCGATCTCGCCCTTGTGGCGAAGTGCGGCGAAGATCAGGGCGTGAAGGAAGGCCCGGTCGCGCGGCACAAGCCCGTCATCCTTGTCCAGAACCTCGTCGAATGACACGCCCTGCTCAAGAATCTGCGTCAGCCCGTCGATAGCGAGTTTCCGGACGACAAACCCTGCCGCTTCCTCCGCCACGCTCAGCCCCAGGGGCCGGAGCGGCGCACCTGACCGGCGCTCCACGGACCGGCAGAGGTCCGGAGGGCGATCGTCATCTCGCGCGCCATGGCCTCGAGGGCGGCGATGCGGTTTTCGGTGGCGGGATGGGTCGCGAACAGATTGTCCATGCGCTGTCCCGACAGCGGATTGATGATGAAGAGATGGGCGGTTGCCGGATTGGCCTCGGCCGAGTGGTTTTCGATGCGATGGGCGGCACCGGAAATCTTCGCCAGCGCCGAGGCAAGCGCCAGCGGCCGGCCGGAAATTTCAGCGCCGCCGCGGTCAGCGCCATATTCGCGGGTGCGGCTCACCGTCATCTGCACGATCATGGCGGCGAGCGGCGCGAGGATCAGAAGCAGGATCGACCCCAGGGGACCGAGCGGACTGTTGCGATCGCGGCCACCGAAGAAGAAGCCGAAATTGGCGAGCATCGAAATGGCGCCGGCAATAGTCGCGGTCACCGTCATCACCAGCGTGTCGCGGTTCCTGATATGGGCCAGCTCATGCGCCATGACGCCGGCAAGCTCGTCGCGGTTCAAGAGCTGCAGAAGCCCGGTGGTGGCGGCGACCGCCGCATTCTCCGGATTGCGGCCGGTGGCGAAGGCATTGGGCTGCGGATTGTCCATGATGTAGAGCTTGGGCATCGGCAGCGAGGCGCGGCTCGCGAGCTCCGCCACCAGATCGTGGAACTCCGGCGCGCCGGCGCGATCCACTGCACGGGCGCCATGCATGCGGAGCACCATCTTGTCGGCATTCCAATAGGCGAAGACATTCATCGCCGCCGCCACGACAAAGGCCATGACCATGCCGGTCTCACGGCCGATGAGATAGCCGATGGCGAGGAAAAGGCCGGTCATCGCCGCCAGAAGCAGGCCGGTGCGCATCGTGTTCATGGGCCGTAATTCTCCTTGATCGAAGCCATTCGCACGCCCCATATGATGGTGATCATGAGCCCCGACAACAAGACCGGCCAACTGAGCCCCGAGGCCCGCCGCGCCCTTGCGGAAGCCGAAGCACGCCGCGCCCGGGCCGAAGCCGTGCAGTTGCCGAAAGAGCTGAACGGCCGCAAGGGTCCGGAGCCCACGCGCTATGGCGATTGGGAATCGAAGGGCATCGCCAGCGATTTCTGAGCCTCAGGCAAAGCCAAGCGCGCGGCGGATGGCGGCGGCGCTGACGCCCTGCTCGCGCAAGGCGCGGAGTGAAATACCGCCGGCACTCTTCGACAATTTGCGGCCCATTTCGTCGCCGATGAGTTGGTGATGGTGATAATGTGGCGCCGGCAGGCCGAGCAGTTCCTGCAGCAGGCGGTGAATGGCGGTTGCCGCGAAAAGATCCTGCCCACGCACCACCTGGCTGATGCCCTGTAGAGCATCGTCGGTGACGACCGCGATGTGATAGCTGGTGCCGATATCCTTGCGCACCAGTACCACATCGCCCCAGCGTGCCGGGTCGGCCGCGACGGATTTTCCTTTTTCCTCGAATGCAAGTGGAGATGACAGGCGCGACTGCGCCAGACGCATGTCGAGACGCATGGCATAAGGAATCCCTTGCGCCATGCGATCGCCGATCTCCGCTGCCGCAAGCCCGCGGCAGGTGCCGGGATAGAGCGGCTGGCCTTCCGGATCGCGAAGGCTATCGGTGCCCTGCGCGGCCATATCCTTGCGCGAGCAGAAACAGGGATAGAGCAAGCCCACGTCGGCAAGCCGCCTCTGCGCTTGGGCGTATTCATTCAGGTGTTCGCTCTGCACGCGCACCGGCTCCTCCCAAGTAAGACCGAGCCAGCCAAGCTCGGCGAGCGCCCGGGCAGCGAGTTCGGCGGTACAGCGCGCGGTGTCGATGTCTTCGATGCGAATGAGAAAACGCCCGCCGTACTGTGCCGCCATCCGCGCGTTCAGCAACGCCGAATAGGCATGGCCGAGATGCAACTCGCCATTGGGGCTGGGCGCAAAGCGGAAGGCGGCAACGCTCATGGTCCGCTCTTGCGCGACTTGCGCCGAAAGGTCAAACAGGCTCGATGCGCACGCTCGACACCGATGCCGATCTCCGTGCCGCGGTGGAGACATTGCTGCGCGCCGAGCCGCGTTTTGCCGTGGTGGTTGAAGCGCATGGGTCTCCGCCCCTGCGGCGCATGGACGGAGGACTTGCGGGACTTCTGCGCATCGTCACCGACCAGATGATTTCGCTCAAGGCTGGAGAAGCGATCTGGACGCGGCTGGAAAGGGAATTGCATCCCTTCGATGCCGCGGCGCTTGCGCGCAAGCGCGTGGCGAGCCTGATGCGCCTCGGCCTTTCCGGCGCCAAGGCGCGGACGTTCAGAGAGGCGGCAAAGGCGGTGGTTTCGGGATCGCTCGATTTCAAAAATTTGCATCGAATGCCGGACGATCTGGCGTGGGCTGCTCTAACGGCACTGCCCGGCATCGGGCCCTGGACCGCCGATATTTACCTGCTTTCGGCCATGGGCCGCGCCGATGCCTGGCCCGCGGGCGATCTTGCCCTTCAGGCGGCGGCCCAGCACCTTTTTGGCCTGACGCAACGGCCCGATGCCAAGGCGCTTGCCGCCATGGCGGAGAGCTGGCGACCCTTCCGCTCGGTAGGCGCGAGGCTTCTGTGGAGCCATTACCGCGGGTTCAGGGGCTTACCCCAGGCCGTGATATGAGGCCCTTCACAGAACGGTTATGCAAGATATAGTATGCATTGTGAATGATATAGTCGATGAGGTGAGGGTGTATCACGCCTCGATTGCGCCGGAAGCCTGTCCCGCACTGGTACTCAACGCGGATTACCGCCCGTTGAGCTATTACCCTTTGTCGCTGTGGAGCTGGCAGGATGCGATCAAGGCGGTGTTTCTCGACCGCGTCAACATCGTCTCCGAATACGACCGCGTGGTGCGCTCACCCTCCTTCCAATTCCGTCTGCCGAGTGTCGTCTCTCTGAAGAGCTATGTGAAGCCGTCGCGCACCCCCGCCTTCACCCGGTTCAATGTCTTCCTGCGCGACCGCTTCACCTGCCAGTATTGCGGCGACCATGACGATCTCACCTTCGATCATCTGACCCCGCGCTCCAAGGGCGGTCAGACCACCTGGGACAATGTGGTCACCGCTTGCTCGCCCTGCAATCTCTTGAAGGGCGGACATCTGCCGCGCGAGGTGAGTATGTATCCCGCAAACAAGCCGGCGCGGCCGACGGTGAACCAGTTGCACAGCAACGGCCGCCTGTTCCCGCCCAACTACCTGCACGACAGCTGGCAGGACTATCTCTACTGGGATACGGAGCTCGATCCCTGATCGCGCACGCCCGCCAGCGCGATGGCTGCCATGGCGAGCGAGATCACCGCATTCCATCCGGCAAGCGACAGGCCGAAGATGCGGATCGCCGCCTGGTCGCAGGCAATCACCGGCTTGCTTAGATCCGGCAGGAGGCCCGACAGATCGCCGCCGCAGGTGCCGGGCCCCGGCCACCATTTCCATTCGACGCCGGCATGATAGACGCCGAACACGGCGCTGCCGATCCACAGGAGCCCAATGAGGACGAGACCCGCTCGCGCCGCGCTGGCCTTGGCCGGCGCGATCGCCACAATGACGAGCGCCAGCGGAATTCCGGCATAATAGGCCCAGCGCTGCTTCAGGCAGAGTGGGCACGGCGCATAGCCGAAATACTCGAAGATCCACGCACCGACGATGGTGGCCGTGGCGATCGCCAATACCGCCAGGGCGGCATTGCGGGCGGACAGATTGTTCAACATGCGTTGAGAGCTCCTGTTGATCCAAGATACTTCGCGGCGAGATAAAGCGCGATGAGGATTGCTGCCGCAGCCGCCGCGATCAACCCGAGGCGCCGTTCGATGAAGTCCTTGATCGGCTCGCCGAAGCGCTTCAGCGCCCAGGCAAGGGCGAAGAAGCGCGCGCCCCGCGCGATGACGCAGGAGATAACGAAGAAGGCGAAGCTCACCTGCGCCACGCCGGCCAGAATGGTGACCACCTTGATCGGCGGCAGATGCGCCAGTCCCGACGTCACCAGCAGCAGCAGCAGCGTGTCCTCGCCGGTGCAGGCGCGCAACTGCTCGAAGGCCGCGAGCTTGCCGTAGAATTCGAGGATCGGCCGCGCCGCCACATCGTAGGCGAAATACCCTAGAAAATATCCGGCAATGCCGCCCAGCGTCGAGGCCGCGGTCGCCACCAGCGCATAGCGATAGGCAAAGCCCGGCCGCGCCAGCGCCATGGGCAGGAACAGCACATCGGCCGGCACCAGGAATACCGAACTTTCGATGAAGGCGATGACCGCAAGCCAGACCTCGGCACTCCTGCGGGCGGCCAGCGACAGCGTCCAGTCGTAGAGTTTGCGCAGCATCGGTGAGAATCAATCCAGGAAGGGACGGGAGGTGCGGAGTTTCTTGGTGTGCGAACGCTTCGCCTTGGAGTCAAGCCGCCGCATCTTCGCGGCCTTTCCGGGCCTGGTGGCGATCCGTCGTTTCGGCCTGACCGCTGCGCGGCGCAACAGGTCGACGAGCTTGGCCAGCGCATCGGCCCGGTTGCGTTCCTGCGAGCGGTGCTTCTGGGCGTCGATTACCAGGACGCCGTCCCGGGTCAATTGCCGCCCGGCAATGGTCTTGAGGCGGGCCTTGAGATCGTCGGGCAGAAATGCCTTCGCCACATCGAAGCGCAATTCGACGGCGGTCGAAACCTTGTTGACGTTCTGCCCGCCCGGCCCGGAGGCGCGCACGAAGGTTTCGGAAATGCCGGCCTCGTCGATGGCGATGGAATCGGTGATCCGGATCATGGATGAGGCTTTAAGCGCCTTTCCGGTTGACGGCGCAAGCGCCGCCCCCTATTTCCCGCCCGGCTTGGCCTCTGTGGCGGAACTGGTAGACGCGGCAGACTCAAAATCTGTTTCTCGCAAGGGAGTGGGGGTTCGAGTCCCTCCAGAGGCACCAATCGAAAGGCCAGCCATGGCTTCTGCCCAAACTCTCGGCGGCGTCTTCGCGCCGGTCTTGACTCCCTTCGATGCCGAACTGATGCCCGATCGCAAGGCCCATGCCGGCTTTTGCCGCTGGCTGCTCGGCCAGGGCGCGGGGCTGGCGATTTTTGGGACCAACTCGGAAGCTAATTCGCTGTCGCTGACCGAACGTCTCGGTCTTCTGGAATATTTGCTGGCCGACGGTCTGCCGGCCGCACGCATGATGCCGGGGACCGGCGCTTGTGCGCTGCCCGATGCGGTGGAATTGTGCCGGGCGGCGGCGGCGGCACCAACAGCCGCTGTTCTCATGCTGCCGCCCTTCTATTACAAGGGCGTTTCCGACGACGGGCTCTTTGCCTTCTATGCCGAGACGATCGAGCGTGTCGGCAGCCCGGAGCTGAGAATCTGCCTCTATCACATCCCGCAGATGTCAGGCGTTCCCATCTCGCTCGGTCTCATCGGCCGTCTGATCGCGCGTTATCCGGGAACCGTCATCGGCATTAAAGATTCGGGCGGCGACATACGCCATACGCGGACGATGCTCGAAACCTTCCCGGATTTCCGCGTGTTCTGCGGCAGCGAATCGTTTCTCACCGAAACCGTGCGGCACAGCGGAGCGGGCTGCATTTCGGCCTCCGCCAATGTCAATCCCGCCGCCATTTGCGGCGCATACGAACGCGTGGCGGAGGCCGGCGCTGCGGAGCGGCAAGCGGCACTCGACGTTTTCCGGCAAACCCTCGATCGCTATCCGATGATTCCGGCGCTCAAGCGGATTGTCGCGGAATTCACGCGCTATCCAGGCTTTGCCCGGGTGCGGCCGCCGCTGGTGCGTCTCGATGAGGACCGCTCCCGGGAGCTGATCGGTAAGCTGAACGCTATGGGATTTGCCGCACCGGAACTGGCCGCCGCAGTTTCATCGCATTTCTGAGTGTTGATTTCGCCGGCATTGGGGTTTACCCCTTTCGGTAAATCGGGTGACAGGGCCCGCCAGATTACAAGGACCGCTTCTTGACCGTTATTCTCCGCATCGTTTCCCTCGCCGCGGCGATTGCCTTCGCGGCCGTGACCGCACCGGCGAAGTCCGCCGGTCCGTCGCTGCTCTTCGATCCGGCAACCGGCGTGGTAATTTCCCAGGAGCGGGCGGGCGAGACCTGGTATCCGGCGTCGCTGACCAAGCTGATGACCGCCTATCTGGTGTTCAAGAAGCTGCGCACGGGCGGAATGGAGCTCGACCAGAAGATTCCCGTCTCGGTCTTCGCCAATTCACAACAGCCGAGCAAGATCGGCGTCAGACCGGGCGGCAGCGTCACGGTCGATTTCGCGCTTCAGGCGCTGCTCGTCTATTCCGCCAATGACATGGCGGTGGTGCTGGCCGAGGCGGCGGGCGGCACGTCCCATCAATTCGTGCGCGAGATGAACCGGACGGCGGCACTCATGGGCCTCAGCGGAACCCATTTCGCCAATCCCAACGGCCTGTTCGATCCGCGCCAGGTGACGACGGCGCGCGACTTGGGGATTCTGGCGGCGACGATCCTGGCCGAGTTTCCCGAATATGCGCATTACTTCTCGCAGCCGCATGTCGCCGTCGGCAAGCGCAAACTGCGTAACCGCAACAGCCTGATCCGGCAAATGCCGGAATCGGACGGCATGAAGACAGGTTTTGTGTGCAGTTCCGGTTTCAATCTCGTCGCCTCGGCAACGCGCGACGGCCGGCGGCTGATCGCCGTCGTGCTGGGCGCCGATACCCCGCAGGGCCGCGCCGATCTGGCGCAGATGCTGTTGACCGATGGCCTCGGCCGCGAGCTTCCGACGGCCCGCCCACAGCTGACTCAAATCGCCAACGACAAGCTCGGTACGCTGGTTCCCTCCGACATGACAGCCAAGGTTTGCAGACGCAAGGCGCCGGTCACCATGGTTCGCGCCAAGGAACTTGGCGGCTGGGGCATTTCCCTTGGTGACTATGACACGGCCGACAAGGCGGGCATGACGCTGCGCGGCCGGCTTCTGAGTCCCGCCGGGCTGGAGGCGCCGGGCGAGGCGGGTGTCGTCCGCATGCCGGGAAAGCCCCTCTTCGCCGCCATGCTGTGGAATCTCGACCAGCCCACGGCTGCGTCACTGTGCGCCCAATACAGTGGGCAGAATGCCGCTTGCGAAGTGATGACGCCCGAGACCTTCGCGAAGATCGCTGCCCTCTCGACCGAAGCCTCGTCGAAGCCGCAGAAACCGGTTGCGCAGGGTTCCGATGCCGGCAGCACCAAGAAAAAGAAGAAGCGTGCCAAATAGCATGCCTCACCGAACCGGCATTGCATGATCCATCGCGCCGGGCTGGGGATCGTCTGTGCGCTCACGGCAGCCGCACTCTATGGGCTGGTGCCGAACTTCTCCCGCGCCGCCTTCGAAAACGGCGTGCCGCCGGTCGAGAGTACCTTCTTCCGCACCTCGGTCATCGCCATCGCCTTTGCCATCTTCGCCATCCTGCGCGGCGAAAGTTTCGTCTTGCCGCGCGCCGCATTCGGTTCGTTCGTCACCCAGGCATTCTCAACCCTGGTGATCTCGGTTGGCTATCTCGCGGCCGGACAGTTCGTTCCGGTGGGCCTGGCGGTGATTATCTTTTTTTCGTTTCCGATGATCATTCTTCTTGCTTCGCCGCTGATTGAGGGTCGCAGGCCGGGCCTGCTCCGCATCGGGATTTCGTCGTTTGCCTTTGCCGGCCTTGCGGTCGCCGTGGGGCCCAGTTTCGAAAGCCTCGATTGGCGCGGCATTCTGCTGGCGGCGGCGGCGGCGGCGGGCGCGGTGCTGCAATTCTTTTCCGGCCGCGCCATCTCGCGCCATCTGACGCCGACGATCTTCGGCAGTCTGGTGCATCTCGCCATCTGGCCGGCAACCCTCTTGATCGCCCTTTACGTGAGCGGCGGAGCCTTGCAGATCCTGCCCGGCGGCACGGCCACGGCTCCAGGCTATGGGTTTCTCGGAGCCCTTGCCGGGCTCTATACGGTCGCCTATCTGGTGCAAATGCTGTCGCTGCGCTTTGCCCCGGCCTCAACCGTCGCCCCCTTCTTCAACCTCGAACCCGTGGTGACCACGGGGGTTGCCGCCCTGCTGCTCGGCGAGCGGCTGGCGATCAATCAGTATGCAGGCGGCGGCATGGTGCTGGTGGCACTCCTCGCCTCTAGCCTGATCAAAGACAAGGCGGGAAACCCATGACCGGCGAGGCGGGCCTTCCTATTCCCGTGGCTGTACTCACCGGCTTTCTCGGCGCCGGCAAGACCACCCTGCTCAACACGCTCCTCAAGGACCCGCTGCTCTCCGACGCCGCCGTCATCGTCAACGAGTTCGGCGACATCGGCATCGATCATCTCTTGGTGGAGAGGGCGGACGACAATATCGTCGAAATGGCCTCGGGCTGCCTGTGCTGCACCATCGGCGGCGATCTGATCGACACGATCCACGATCTTCTGGCAAGGCGCGATCAGGGCACGATCAAGGCTTTCGACCGGATCGTCATCGAGACGACCGGCCTTGCCGATCCAGCTCCGGTTCTGCATTCGGTGATGAGCGAGCCCACCTTGCTGGCGCGCTGCCGGCTGGAGGGTGTCATCACCGTGGTCGATGCCTTCAATGGCCCGGCGACGCTTGATGCCCATGCCGAAGCGGTGAAGCAGGTGGCGATCGCCGACCGCATCGTGCTCACCAAGGTCGATCTCCTGTCGGGCCGCGAGGGCGAGGATCAGCTTTTCGCCATCATCGCCCGCCTGCGCAAACTCAATCCGGCGGCGCGGCTCCTGACCACTCACCGCGGCGAGGCCAATGCCGAGCGGCTGTTCACCATGGGCCTGTTCGATCCGCGGAAGAAGACGCCGGACGTGCAACGCTGGCTGGCGGCGGAAGCCTATGGCAAGCAACGTCATCATCGCCACCATCACGACGTTTCGCGCCACGACGATCATATCCGATCCTTCAGTTTTGCCGAGGATCGCGCCATCAGTGCTGCCGGGCTTGAGCTCTTTCTGGAACTTCTCAGTTCCTATCACGGCACCAATATGCTGCGCATGAAGGGTATCGTGAAAGTGGCGGACGATCCGGCCCGGCCGGTGGTGTTGCATGGCGTGCAGCATGTCTTCCATCCGCCGGTCAGGCTCGCGAGCTGGCCCGACGGCGATGAGCGAACGCGCCTCGTCTTCATCGTCAAGGACATTGAAAAATCGATGATAGAAGGCCTGTTCCGCGCCTTCACCGATCAGATCACCGGCGGGGCCGCACCTTTCACCGACAAGACCCTGTCGCTCGACCGCTAGCCCTTACGGCAGATATCGGCGCCCTCGATGATCTCGACCGTGATGCCGGCGTCCGCACCGCCGCCTTCCTGAGCGGCCGCCACATATTGAAGCTGCCGAAATCGAAACTCATTTGCGCCTGATCCTGAAAATAAATGAAGCACCCAGCTTCTCCTGGGTGAGAAGCGCATGGCCCTGTTCGTTGCAGAAGTGCGGCATGTCTATGGCGGACATGGGGTCGGTGGCAACGACCTTGAGAATCTCTCCCGGCGGCATGCTCGCGAGGCGCTTGCGCGCCCTGAGCACCGGGAGCGGGCAGAGCAGCCCGCTCAGGTCCATTTCTTCTTCGGCATCGCGTTTCGGCATGGATTGGCTATAAGACGTGGGCGACGAAACGGGGAGTTACACGGTGTCGGAGCTCTTGTCCAAAGCACCCTTTACGGGCCGGGTGGAAATGCTGCTGGTCAATCCGCAGCGGGAAAGCGGCCTGAAAAAATCGCGCGCGCCGTCGGTCCGGTTGCTGTTTGCCGGAATTGAGGGCGATTGCCACGGCGGACTGACGAGGGCTTCGGACAGCCGCATGCGCAAGCAGTTCAAGGGCGGCACAGAAGTGCGTAATGCCCGGCAGGCCTCGATCCTGTCGGTCGAGGAACTGGCCGATATCGCGCGGGCAATGAATGTCGCCGAGGTGAAGCCGGAGTGGGTGGGCGCCAATTTGGTGACCCGCGGCATTCCCGATCTGACGCTGCTGCCGCCCTCCACCCGCCTGCAATTCCCCTCCGGCGCCACCATCGTTATCGATATCGAGAATCTTCCCTGCCGCTATCCGGCCGAGGTGATTGCCAAGCATTACCCCGACCCGTCCATGGGCTTTGTCAAGGCAGCAAGACACAAGCGCGGCGTGGTTGGCTGGGTCGAGCGCGAAGGCGTCGTGAGCACGGGCGACGCGATCATGGCGTGGCTGCCGCCGCAGCGCATCTATGCCCACGCATGACGATCGCCGGTGTCATCATTGCCGGTGGCCGTTCCAGCCGCATGGGCGGCGAGGAGAAGGCTTTCAAGACGATCGGCGGCAGAACCATTCTTGACCACATCATCGTGCGGCTGCGGCCGCAGGTGGACGCTCTGGCGATCAATGCCAATGGCGATGCCTCGCGATTTTCCTCCACGGGTCTTCCGGTCTTTCCAGACCGGTTGACGGATATCGCGACACCGCTCGCCGGCCTCCATGCAAGTCTCGCCTGGGCGCGCGACAACGGCCATGACCTGCTCCTGACCGTGCCCGCCGATACACCCTTTCTTCCCCGCGATCTCGCAAGGCGGCTGGAATCGCCTTCGATTGCAGCCTCCAGCGGACAGGAACACTTCATAATCGGCGCATGGCCCACGCGGCTTGCCGACATCCTCGAGCATGCCATCCGGGATGACGGCCTGTTCCGCGTCAAGGACTGGGTCGCCATCGTAAAGGCAAGACCGGTGGAGTGGCCCGCAACGCCCTGTGATCCCTTCTTCAATGTCAACACGCCGGAAGACCTTGCCGAAGCGGTACGGATTGCGGCAGAGTTCGATTCATGAACAAAGTAATCGGCGTTGCCGGATTCAAGAATGCGGGCAAGACGACGCTGGTCGAGAAGCTGGTGACGGAATTGACACGCCGTGGCCTTCGTATCTCGACCGTCAAGCATGCGCATCATTCCTTCGATATCGACCATGAGGGCCGCGACAGTTTCCGCCACCGCAAGGCGGGGGCCGGCGAAGTGGCTGTCGTCTCCCGCAGCCGCTGGGCCATTATCCATGAAGCGCGCGGCGAGGCGGAGCCGTCGCTCGATGAGATACTGGCGAAGCTCGGGCCCTGCGATCTGGTCATTGTCGAAGGCTACAAGCGCGATACCCACGACAAGATCGAGGTCCGCAATGTGGCGCTCGATCACCCGAAACTGGCAGGCGGCGATCCGACCGTCGTGGCCATTGCCGCCAATGGGCCGGTTGCCGATGCGCCGGTTCCAGCCTTCGACCGCGACGACGTGACTTCGCTGGCCGACTTCATCGTCAGGCACATGGGGCTTTCATGAGGCCGCGGGATATCGTCAATTTCTGGATGGAGGCGGGACCCAGCCGCTGGTTCACCAAGGATGCCGCTTTCGATGGCGCTCTGTCGGTGCGCTTCTGTGCGGCGCTGAAGGAGGCGCATCGCGGCGCTTTCGACCAATGGGGCGAGAACCCGGAGGGCGCCCTCGGGCTCGTGCTGCTGCTCGATCAGGTCTCGCGCAATATCCACCGCGGCAGTCCGCTCGCCTTTGCCGCCGATGCCAAGGCACTGGCTCTGGCAAGAGAGTGGATCGGCCGCAACTATCACCATGCCTTGCCTGCGCCCCTTGCCCGCTGGTTCATCATGCCCTTCGAGCATGCCGAGGACCTCGATGCCCAGAAGCGCGGTGTCGCCCTGTTCCAGAGCATGGGACTGCATGAGATGGCCCATTGGGCGCAAGTCCATCTCGACATCATCGCCCGCTTCGGCCGCTTTCCTCACCGCAATCCGGTGCTCGGGCGCCGCTCAACGGCGGAAGAACTGGCCTTCCCCGCTGCCGGCGGATTCGCCGGCTAGTGTCGCAATCCACCCCACCCAAGTCGTTCCGCCTCACGCTTGTTGAATTCGGCTCACTAATGTGACCTCAATTCGAGGACCGGTTGAGAGGAATTCCCATGAAATCACAGGCGCGCGTGGTGGTGATCGGCGGCGGGGTCGTCGGCGTTTCGACGCTTTACCATCTGGCCAAAAAGGGCTGGAGCGATGTCGTCCTCATCGAGCGCAAGGAGCTGACCTCGGGCTCCACCTGGCATGCGGCGGGGCTCTTGCCGCTGTTCAATATGTCCTATTCGGTCGGCCAGATTCACAAATACTCGGTCAAGTTCTATGGCGAGCTCGAAGCCGAGACCGGCCAGAATGTCGGTTTCAAGAAATGCTCCAACATCCGGCTGGCCCGCACCCCGGACCGCTGGGACGAGTTCATGTATTACACCGGCGTGGCCGAGACCATCGGCATCAGGGTCAACAAACTGACCCCCGTCCAAGTGAAGGATATCTGGCCGCTGTGCGAAACCGACGGCATCATCGGCGCCATCCAGCACCCCGACGACGGCTATATCCAGCCGGCCGACCTGACTCAGGCGCTGGCCAAGGGCGCCCGCTCACGTGGCGCCGAAATCTATCGCAACACCACGGTCACCGGCATCGAACAGAAGCCCTCGGGCGAATGGCTGGTTAAGACCGATAAGGGCGACATTACAGCTGAGCATGTGGTCTCGTGCTCCGGAAACTTCGCCCGCAAGACCGGCGCCATGGTGGGCCTCGACATTCCGGTAATCCCCGTGGAGCACCAGTACATCGTCACCGAACCGCACCCGCTCATCAAGGAGCGCCAGGCCAAGGGCCTTCCTGAAATGGGTGTTTTGCGCGAGGCCGATTCGAGCTGGTACATGCGCGAGGAAAACGGCGGGCTTCTGCTTGGACCCTACGAGAAAGGCGCGCCCTGCTGCTACATGGACGGCCCTTCGGACCAGAGCGAATACGAGCTCTTCCAGGAAGACCTCGACCGGCTGGCGCCCCACATTGAAACGGCGATCGCCAGGGTTCCCGCCTTCGGCGAAGTGGGCATCAAGAAAGTCTATAACGGTGCCATCGCCTATACGCCGGACGGTTCGCCGATCATTGGTCCCGCCTGGGACCGGAAGAACTTCTGGCTCAACGAGGGCCATTCCTTCGGAGTGACCGCGGCGGGCGGCGCCGGCTGGCAATTGGCCGAATGGATCGTCGACGGCGAACCGACCATCGACATGATGGGCGTCGATGCGCGCCGCTTCGGGCCTTACGCCACGCGTGGCTACCTGAAAGTGAAGAACGAAGAAGCCTATGCCAACGTGTTCACGCCGCATTACCCGGATGAGGAGCGCGTGGCGGCGCGTCCGCTCAAGCGTACGCCCTGCTACGACCGCATGAAGGATTTGGGCGCCGTGTTCGGCTCGGTCTATGGCTGGGAGCGCCCCGGCTGGTTCGCGCCCAAGAACTATTCACTGTCGGTAAAGGACCTGAACAAGCCGGACATGCTGCTGGCGCACAATCATGCGCCCCCCACCCAAGATGGCCGCATCGTTGAGAAATGGTCGTTCCGCCGCTCCAACTATTTCAAGTTCGTCGGCGAAGAATGCCTGAATGTGATGAACAATGTCGCCCTGCAGGACATGTCGGCTTTCGCCAAGATGGAAGTGTCGGGGCCCAAGGCGCGCGAGTGGCTCGACTCGATTCTGGCCAACCGGATTCCGAAGAAGCAGGGGCGCGTGGCACTCTGCCATCTCCTCACCCCGCGCGGCGGCGTGCGCTCCGAGTTCACCGTCTATGAATGGGCGCCGGGCCGCTTCTATCTTGTCTCGGCCGGCGCCTATGAGCGCCACGACCACGACGTGCTGCGGAAGCTTGCGCCCAGCGACGGCTCGGTGCGGCTCAATGCCATCACCACGCGCCTCGGCGTTCTGGTGCTGGCCGGTCCCAATTCGCGCAAAGTTCTGCAAAAGCTCGCCGATGCTGATCTTTCTAGCGAGGCCTTCCCCTGGCTTTCGGGCAAGGAGATCAGTGTCGGAACCACCACGGCCCATGCGTTGCGCGTCAATTTCGTCGGCGAACTGGGCTGGGAATTCCATCACCCCATCGAGCAGCAAGTGGCGCTCTTCGATCATCTTATGGAAGCGGGCGGGGAATTCGGCATCCGCCCCTATGGTATCAAGGCCATGTCGTCGCTCTCCATCGAAAAAAGCTATCGCCTCATCCCGCGCGAACTCTCGATTGAATATTCGGCTTATGAATCTGGACTCGACCGTTTCGTTCACCCGAACAAGGGCGTGTTTCTCGGCCGCGATGCGTTGGTTGCGGGCCGCGAAAAAGGCCTCAACTGGAATTTCGTGACGCTGGAGGTGCATGGCGTCACGGAGAAGGACTCCGATGCCCGCGGTTCCGAGCCCATCTATGCCAAGGGCAAGCTCATCGGCCGCGCCACCAATGGCGGCTTCGGCTGGCGGGTCAACAAATCCCTGGCGCTCGCCATGGTGAATCCGGAACATGCGGCGGCCGGAACCGAACTCGAGATCAAGATCCTCGACAAGATGTTCAAGGTAACCGTCATTCCGGAAAGCCCCTACGATCCTGACAACAACACGCTGCGGGCCTGATACTGTGAGGGCATGAGCGGCGGGCAGCAGAGCTACGGAACGGGCGTAAATTTCGTCCTGCTCGCCACCCTTGGCTGGAGCCTCTCCGGCGTTTTCGTGCGGCTCATGCCCGGTCTCGACGGCTGGCAGATCAATTGCTGGCGCGGCTACTGGATGTCTGTGGCACTACTCGTCTATCTCCTTGCCATCTACGGGCGCGGCACGGTGGCGAAATTCCGCGAAATCCCACTGATCGCGCTGGTGACCTCCGCCGGCTTTTTCTCCCTCGGCTCGACGCTTTATGTGACCTCGCTCACCATGGTCAGCACCGCGGTCATTTCGGTGATCGGCGCCACCTCGCCGCTCTTCACCGGACTGCTCAGCCCATGGGTTACCGGCGAAAGACCGGGATTGGTTGCCTGGATCGCCGCCACATTGGCACTCTCCGGCGTCGGCATTATCGCCTGGGACGGGCTTGAGGCCGGCCGCTGGCTCGGCATTCTGGTGTCGGTCTGTGTTCCCATCTCCTTCGCCGGACAGACGCTGACACTGCGGCGCTATCGCAACGTCGACATGGTGCCGGCAATCTGTGTGGGTGGTTTCGTCACATTCTTCATTACCGGAGGCCTAGGATTTCTTGCCGGGCATGCGGGCGGTGGCTTCGATGTGACGCCCCGCGACGTGCTGCTCCTCTCGGCGATGGGCCTTGTGCAGCTCGCCGTTCCGCTGATTTTCTATGCCAAGGGCGCCAAGTCGGTTCCCGCCATCACCCTGTCGCTCATCGTCATGCTCGACGCGGTGATCAATCCGCTGTGGCCATGGCTGGCGGTCGGCGAGACGCCGGAACGCGCCGCCTTCATCGGCGGCTTCATCATCGTCGGCGCGGTGATGATCAGCATTTTCGGCGGCCGCTGGATGGCGGTGGCGGCAAACAAGCGGCGGAAACTCAACCAGCCAGTTCTTTCCGATGCGCGGTGACCAGATCGGCCATGCTGTTGAAGCGGAAATTGTGCTTCGGCAAGGCGCCCGGATTCATCGTGGCCCCGAAGCCCTGCTGATCGTACCGCCGGTAAATCCAGCAGGAAGCGAGCCCATGCTTGTTGGCGGGGGCATGGTCGTGAAACAGGCTTTCGGCCGTATGTAAAATTTCGGATTTGGCGATACCGAGGCTTTGGAGCTTGTCGATCATGTAGTCGAAATTGCGCCCGCTCGGCTTGTAGGAACCGATGTCCTGGGCGGTGTAGATCGCATCGAACGCCACCTGAAGCCGCCTGTTGCTGTGAGCGAAGCTGGCGTTGTCGATATTCGACAGGATAACCAGCTTGTAGTGTTTCTTGAGATACGCCAGCGCTTCCGCCGAGTCGATAAACGCCGGCCAGTCCTTCACCGAGTTGCCATAGGCTTGGCATTCGTCCCACGAAGTGCTGACGCCCCATTCCTCCGCCAGCCGCTTGTGCACGACGGCAAGAAGCTCGCTGTATTTCATCGCCGGCGTGTAGACCTGCTGCGAAGACTCATGCCGCGCATGGGCTTCAAGAACGTCGTTGCGTGAAAGCGGTTTCTTGACGCGTCCGGTCAAGGGCTTCAATGCCTCGGCCATGCCGCTCTCCCAATCGATCAGCGTACCGTAGCAATCGAATGTCAGCGCCTTGAAGTCGGTCAGCTTCATGTCCGTTCCCGTCATGACTTGAAATTATCCTTGCGCCGCCGCAGTTCGGCGAAGACTTCTGCATCGCTCGCCTGCTCGAAGTCAAGAGTCTTGCGAATTTCCGGGCTGTCGGGCCTGAGGAACGGATTGGTCTTGAGTTCATCGCCGATGGTGGTGGGGCAGGTCATCTCGCCTTTGGCCCGCTGATTGACAACCACGGTAGCACGAGCCTGCAGGGCGCGATTGCCCGGCTCGACCGACAGGGCAAATTTGGCATTGGCCTCGGTATATTCATGGCCGCAATAGACGAAAGTATGGGGCTTGAGCTTGCGGAATTGATCGAGCGAACCCCACATTTGCTCCATCGTGCCTTCAAGCACCCGGCCGCAGCCCATGGCGAAGAGCGTATCGCCAGCAAATAGCGAGAATTCCGCTGGAATGTGATAGGCGATATGGCCCTTGGTATGGCCCGGACAGTCATAGACCTTGACCTCGCGCCCGGTCCACTGGAAGGTCTCTCCACCCTTGATCGGCGTGCGGATGCCGGGAATGCTGTCGGCCTCGGCAGCCGGGCCCATGATCTGGCAGCCGAACTGCTCCTTGAGCTCCAAATTGCCGGCCACATGATCCGCGTGATGATGGGTGGTCCAGATATGGGTGAGTTGCCAGCCGCGCTTCCGCAGTTCGCGCTCGATGACGGCGGCATCCGGCGCATCGATCGAGGCCGTCGCCCCGGTGCGGTGGTCGTGCACGAGGACACCGTAATTGTCGCTCCGGCAGATGAACTGGTGCATATCGAGATGGGACATGGAATTGGCTAACTCTGATTGATTTCGCTGGTGACCGCCGGGACCGCAGCTACTATTCTAATTCTTAATGGATGTTGTCGATTTACGCGAGTTTTATGCAAGCCGTTTCGGAAATTCCACCCGGCGGCTGATCGCCCAAACATTGCTGCCGAAAATGCAGGTTCAGGCCGGCGCCACGGTTGTGGGCCTGGGCTTTGCCACGCCCTATCTCGACGGCGGCATCGAAGGCGCGCGCGCCATGCTGGCACTCATGCCGGCGCGGCAGGGCGTGCTGCAATGGCCGTCACAGGCGCCGGTAAGTTCGGCCCTGGTGGACGAATTCGATCTGCCTCTGCTGGAGAGCGTGGCCGACCTGCTTCTGGTGGTGCACGGGCTCGAACTCACCGACAATCCGGCCGAGATGCTGGAGGAGCTGTGGCGGGTGCTGGCGCCGCAGGGCCGGCTGCTGCTGGTCGTGCCCAACCGCCGCGGCATGTGGGCCCGCTTCGATTCGACGCCCTTCGGCTATGGCCAGCCTTTCTCGCGGCCGCAGCTTGCAAGCTTGCTCAAGGAGGCCCGCTTCTCCATCTTGTCCTGGTCGCAGGCCCTGTTCATGCCGCCCATCGACCGCGATCCGTTCCTGTCCTCCGCCCCCGCCCTGGAGCGCTTCGGCAAGTGGCTGATGCCGCAATTCGCCGGCGTCATCATCGTCGAGGCGGTCAAGCAGGTCTATGCCACCTCCTCCGGCAAGCGGGTGCGGCGCCTGGTGTCGCGCCTGCGGCCGGTTCTGGCGCCCGCGCCGGTGCGGCTGGAACCTCCGAAAATTCCCTGACCGAGGCTTTGCATTTCGCCGCGCGCCCCCTATGAATATGCCGCCTTGCAAGAGGATTTGCGGGGGTGGCAGAAAGATCGAGACCGGGAACCATGGACACGCCGGCCACGCAGGACGCGACACTTGACGAGATCCGCAAGGAGATCGACGCGATCGACGATGCCATGCTCGACCTGATCGAACGGCGTTTCGGAGCGGTCGGCCGGGTGGGGGCGGCAAAGTCCCAGAATAGCGGCAGCCCTGCCTCGCCGATCCGTCCGGCGCGCGAGGTCGCCATTCTGCGCCGCCTGCTCAACCGGACGGAAAGCCCGGTGCCGGCCGAACTCACGGTGCGGCTTTGGCGCGCTATCATTTCCGCCGCCACCCAGAGCCAGGCCCCGATTGCCGTCCATGTAAGCAAGAGGCTCAATTCCTCGATTGGCCTGAGGCTGCGTATCCGCGATTATTTCGGCACCATGCCGGTGGAGGAATGGCGCGACGAAGCCCAAGCCCTGATGCAGGTGAATGCCGGGATGGGCGATCTCTGCGTGGTCGAGACCGAATCGCCCTGGGTCGAGGCCTTTGTGCAAGGCAAGGCGGGCCGCGCCCAGGTGATCGGCGTTCTGCCGGTTCTGCGCGAAGATCCCAAGCCGAAGCTGCTGATTTTCGGACACGCCCATGCCGAGCCGACCGGCAACGATGAAACCATCATCGTCGGCGATGGAAACTTGCCGCGCGATTTTGCGCCCGCACCCCTGTGGCAGGTCAAGGCCGGAACCCGGCGCATCTCCTGCCTACCCGGATTCCTTTCGGAACATGAGAGCCCACTGGTCGGGCTGATGCGCTCCAATGCCACGCTTGGCCTCAAGGTGGCGGGGCGTTATCCAAGCCCGATCGAGGTTGGATCATGACAATGCAGGCTGACGACGCCCGGCCCATGCCGAAGCCGGGCATTCTGGATATTGCGCCCTATGTACCGGGCAAGAGCGGGCCCAAGGGTGTTAAGGTCCACAAGCTGTCGTCGAATGAGTCGCCTTTGGGGGCAACCCCGAAGGCAATCGCCGCCTTTACCGCCGCGGCGGCGTCTCTGGAACTTTATCCCGACGGTTCGGCCGCCGAACTGCGCGAGGCCATCGCCATGCGCTATGGCCTGAAACCGGATCGCATTGTCTGCGGGGCCGGCTCCGACGAATTGCTGCAGCTTCTCGCTCACGCCTATCTGGGTCCCGGCGACGAGGCCATCTATTCGCAATACGGATTTCTGGTCTACCCGATCGCCATCATGGCCAATGGCGCCACGGCGGTCGTCGCGCCGGAGCGCGATTACACGGCATCCGTCGGTCACATCCTCAAGCGGGTGACGGCGAACACGCGCATCGTGTTTCTCGCCAATCCGAACAATCCGACCGGCACCTATCTGCCCTTCAGCGAGGTGAAGCGGCTGCATGCCGGGCTGCCGAAGCGGGTGCTGCTGGTTCTCGATGCCGCCTATGCCGAATATGTCCGGCGCAACGACTATGAATCGGGAATCGAGCTGGTCTCGACCTTCGACAATGTGGTGATGACCCGGACCTTCTCGAAGATCTATGGGCTGGCGGGCTTGCGGCTCGGCTGGGCCTACTGCCCGGCCCATGTGGCCGACGCGCTCAACCGCATTCGCGGACCCTTCAATGTCTCGGCCGCCGCACTTGCGGCGGGCGCTGCCGCGGTGGCAGACCAGGCCTTCGTCGAGACGGCAATCGCGCACAATGAGAAGTGGCTTGCCTGGCTCACCCGCGAGATCGGGGCGCTCGGCCTCAAGGTGACACCGAGCGTCGGCAATTTCCTGCTTGTGCATTTTCCGTCCGATCCCGCTCACACGGCTCCGGCGGCCGACGAGTTTCTGGTCTCGCGCGGATTGGTGCTGCGCCGCATGGAGGCCTATGGCTTACCCGGTGCCCTGCGGCTGACGGTCGGCACCGAAGCCGCCAACCATGCGGTTGTCGCCGGTCTCAAGGAATTTCTCGCATGAGCGTGCATTTCGACCGCGTGGCGCTGATCGGATTGGGCCTTATCGGCTCCTCGCTCTGCCACATCATGCGCCGCGAGAAGCTGGCGGGGCGCATTGCCGGTCATGCGAAAAGCGGCACCACCCGTGACAAGGCGAAGGCCCTCGGTCTCTGCGATAGCGTTCATGACATTGCAACCGCTGCCGTGCGGGGTGCCGATCTGGTGATTCTCTGCGCGCCGGTGGGGGTTTGCGGCGAAATCGCCCGCGAGATTGCGCCGGCGCTGAAACCGGGGGCAATCCTCACCGATGTGGGATCGGTCAAGGCGGCGATCGTGCGCGATGTGGGACCGCATGTGCCGCAGGCGGTGCATTTCATTCCCGGCCACCCGGTCGCCGGCACCGAACAGTCGGGGCCGGAATCGGGTTTTGCCGAGCTCTTTACCGGCCGCTGGTGCATCCTGACGCCGCCGCCCGCATGCAATGCGCAAGCGGTGGCGCGGTTGGAGAGGTTCTGGCAGGCCTGCGGTTCCAATGTCGAGATCATGACAGCGGAACACCACGATCTGGTTCTCGCCATCACCAGTCATCTGCCCCATCTCATCGCCTATAATATCGTTGCGACAGCGGCCGACCTCGAGGAAGTCACCGATTCCGAAGTGATCAAATATTCGGCCGGCGGTTTCCGCGATTTCACCCGCATTGCATCCTCCGATCCGACCATGTGGCGCGACGTCTTTCTCAACAATCGCGATGCGGTGCTGGAAATGCTGGGGCGGTTCTCCGAGGACCTCTCGGCCCTGCAACGGGCGATCCGCTGGGGCGACGGCGAGACGCTTTACAGCCTGTTCAGCCGCGCCCGCGAAATCCGCCGCGGCATCATCGCCGCCGGTCAGGAAACGGCGGCTCCAAATTTCGGACGCAATTCTGTCAAGCCTCAATAGAGCGGCGGCAAATCGGCAAGCTTGAACGGGCCCCAGTAGAGTTCGCCTTCCTTGGCGATGAAATCGGCTTTCGCCTGCTTATCCGCGGTGGAACCGTCGATGAGGCCGAGCAAAGTCTTGAACGCGGTGCGATCCGTCTTTGAAAGCGGATGATAGCGATTTGCTTCGCCGAGCAGTCCGTCGATGTCGTTGGTCTCGGTGGCGATGGTGCCGACGAGCCGCCTGCCGGGGTCGAGTCCGAGCCAGCCCTTGCCCTTCACAACAACGCCATCGCGGGTGATCTCGGCGGACAGGACTTCGGCCCGCGCGCCGGTGATCGAGGCGTTCAGCAGCGGCTTTGATTGGGCGAAGAGCGAGCTGGGCGCTACGACATCGAAAGAGGCGGCATCAAGTCTGACCGGCCCCTCGACCGTGCCGTAGACCGTCAGGTCGCGCGCGTTCACCGCGATATTGGCTCCGCCGTCACGGCAGCGAAGATGGAGGACTATAAGCGAGGCTTCCGCCACGCCGGAGACTGCGAGTGCCGGAATTTCAATCGAGAAGCGGCCGCACTCCGTTCCGGTGTAGTGGAAGCTGGCGATGATCCGGTCATGACCCGCCTCGAGGAAGGAGCCGTCACTGGCCTTGATCGAGGTGGGCCCGTCGAGGAGTGCCACAATGCTGGACGGATTATAGGCCTGGGCGACGATGAGTAGCGACGAGGCATGGACGGTGACAGCATGTTCCTGCACTTTGGTATCGAACACGGGCGCGCGACAGGTGAATTCAATGCGGAAGGGATAGCCACCCCAGCTCTCGTCTAAACAGCTGAGCGTCGTGCCTTGTGCCGCCAGCATCGCGCGGCGATTGGCGGTTTCCTGCTGCGCCAGATTAAAGGCAAAAACCCAGTAACCCGACCATGCGGCGAACAGCAGCATGACGCCGGCGAGCGGCGCGAACATGCGCCAAGGGCGCGATTTTCGTGCGGTCATTGGCCTTCGCGAATCGGTTCACTATAGGGGACGGAATGGCGAACATGCAGCAGTTCTGGATTTTTGGCTATGGTTCCCTGATGTGGAATCCAGGCTTCGACTATCGCGGCAGCGAGCCCGCCATGATCCATGGCTTTCACCGGAGCCTCTGCGTCTATTCCTTTGTCCATCGCGGTACGCCGGAGCGGCCGGGCCTGGTGCTGGGGCTCGATTACGGCGGCTCCTGCCACGGCATGGCCTTCCGGGTGGCCCCAGAAAAGTGGGACGCAACCCTTGCCTATCTGCGGGCACGGGAACAGGTGACCTCGGTCTATCTCGAGGCGATGCGGCCGATTCGGCTATTGAAGAGCGGTAGGAAGGTCAAGGCCATCGCCTATGTGGTCGACCGCAGTCACCGGCAATATGCAGGCAAGCTCGACACCGATCATCTGCTGAAATTCATCCGCCAGGGGCGAGGCCAATCCGGCCACTGTGCCGATTATGTGCTGAGCACGCTCGCCCATCTGCGCGACATGGACATCCACGATGCCGGGCTCGAAGCGCTGGCGTCGCGGCTTCAGCCTCAGGCGGCGAGCCTGACCGGCTGAGCCTCCTCGTGGAAGCCGGACGAAACGACCGGAATCTCCTCCAGCGCTCCTTCAAGGTCGGCGAGAACCGCCTTGGCGTCAGCTTCGTTGCGGGCCAGCAGATGCACGTGGATCTCGTCCGCTTCCAGTCCGCTGGCGGCCGAAGAGAATGCCTCGAGGAAGCAGGGGAAGCGGCCGGCGGCCAGCCCCTCGCGGGAATTGCCCACCCGTCTCACCGCCACATAGACCGCGCCGGGGAGCGGCGGACAGGAATCGGCCGCGTAGATCGAATGGATGTAACGCCGTCCCGAAGCGCCGCGCCAGTACCAGAAGCGATCGCCGCGACCGAGGTCTTCGGGGAGTTTTGCCGTCATGGGGGAGCCGAGGAGAAACATAGGAACAAACATAGAACATTTATTCCCGGCCGTCAAGCCCCATCAGCTACATTTTGAGTAGCCGCATGACAGGCAGGTGGCGCAGCCCTCCTGATAGGTGAGCGCCTGTTCGCCGCAGCGCGGACAGGAGGCCCGCCGCCTCTCGCCCACGGCAAGTGCCAGACTCACGCCCTTGTCGCGATCCTCGCGCTTGAGAAAACCGGTCTCGATCATGTGCCGTTCGATCACCCCGCCGATCGCCGCCAGCAGGCTCGGCACATAGCGCCCTTCCATCCACTGGCCGCCGCGCGGATCGAATACGGCTTTCAGCTCGTCGACCACAAAGGAGACATCGCCGCCGCGCCGGAACACCGCCGAGATCATCCGGGTCAGCGCCACGGTCCATGCATAATGTTCCATGTTCTTCGAGTTGATGAATATCTCGAAGGGCCGCCGTCGGCCGCCCGCGACGATGTCGTTGACCGTGATGTAGATGGCGTGATCGGTTTCCGGCCATTTGAGCTTGTAGGTGAAACCCGGCAGCACCGCCTGGCGCTCGAGCGGCTGTTTCATGTAGACGATGTCACCACTCTTCGACGGGCTTTCGACGGTCAGCACGGAACCGGTCACTTCATTGGGCCGGAAGGTGGTGCAGCCCTTGAGGCCGAGATTGTAGGCCTCCGTATAGACTGCCTTGAAATCCTCGAAGGAGAGTGAGGCCGGCACGTTGAT
>CAYOZR010000026.1:0-27274 GCA_964408555.1 uncultured Aestuariivirga sp. | reverse complement strand
TCCGGCGCGGCTTGCCCGACATCGATCTGCAAACCAGCATGACGCGCACCGGTTAGGACGAAGCGACGATCCCTGAGAAACGACGGCCGCGCATCCGGCAACGTCACTCGTCGCCGCGCCACTCGACGCAGTTACCGCCCTTGCGCCTGGCATGGACCAGCGCCAGATCGGCAAGGTCCGGCAACTGGCCCGCATCGCGGCCCGTGCGGGGCCGCAAGGTGGCGATACCGATACTGAGCGCCGGTTTCCTCTTGGCACTTGCGAAATTGAAGCTGCCGATGATGTCATTGACAGCCTGGACCGCCTCTTTGGCGGCCTCTTTGCCGCACGCCGGCATCAGCAGGGCGAATTCCCGTTCCGAAAAGCGGGCGAGCATTTCGGTCTGCCGGGTCAGAAGCCGCAAATTGCGCGACAGCCCGGCAATATCTTCATCCATCGCGGCGCGATTGCCGTTACCCCACAACTTGTCGAAATCGTCGATGGAAACGATCGCCAGCGACAGCGGCTGCCGGGTTTTCAACGCCACGTCCCATTCCGCCAGCAGGCGCCGCTCCAACGCACGACGGTTGGGAAGTTCGGTGGCGGTGTCGATGTGCAGCAACGTCTCGAAATTCTCGGCCGCCGTCTTCCAGGCCATGGCGGCGCGCCGGTGGCCGGTGACGGCCACGGCAATCGACAGTGAAATGAGAATGGAAACGAACACATAGGCTTGCGAGTAACGTAGATTCACGATCGGATCCGGCGCGACGTTGAACGGGCCATGGCCCAAGATCGTGGCAACGAGGACAATCGTGGCCATCAGAAAATTTGCGATCACGGTGCCGCTGAGACCGGTCCGGAAAGCCGCCAGCACGACCAACGGCAGAGTGAGGAAGGCAATCGGCTCACGATTAAGAAGGAAGATGGAAAACGACGCCAGCACGACGGCGGCAAGTATGCCGGCGACCTCGAAATCGAGCCGGCGGCGGACGAATTCGCCGAAATCGACATTGCGAGCCATCAGCATGAGGGGAGCGCTTATCGCCATGCCGAGGGAACCGGACACCGCCCACTCCAGGAATACCGTCTCGAACTCCATCCCGGTCCGGGCCGCGTAGGCCAAGCCGGTCAAGGCCGCGCCGATCGCGGGTGCGGCAACCAGAGCAACGGCCACAAAGGCGAAAGCAAACCGGCGGCCACCCCAATTGGGTAATTCCTTCACGAAGGGATGCAGGGCGAGAGCGCCGACGGCTCGTTCGAGCGTGGCGATTCCGGCAATGAGGCCAATCATGTCGAGGCTGCGGGCCTCACCGAGAAGGTGGATCGTGCCGACGATATTGCCGAGATAGCCCGCCGCCAGATAGATCGGCCACAGCCGCCGCGGCACCGTCAGCAGAATTCCAAGAACGATGCCGTTGCCGAGCCTCAGGATACCGAAACCTTCGGGCCCCATGGTGAAGTCGACGCCGATCCGCACGGCGGCGGCAACCAGAATTGCCGTCAGCACCACGTCCAGTGCAACCGGCAGCTTGAAGCCGGCAACATTCAACCGGACGACGGGATGCGCGAGGGTGCCCATATCGATAACAAGTAAGCCCATTCACCCGGACAACAAGTTAACATTGTAATAATTACATCAACTCATCTTTAGATAGAGTTTACCGACACAAGAAGTCAGGGAGCGGGCCTGATGCCTTCCCGCTCCCCGCCGTCCCGCAAAGTTGCGGTCAGGCCGCCGCTTTGACGGCGATCTTCTGCACCCTTGCCTGGGCCTCGGGCGCCTTCGGCAACATCACCTTGAGGACGCCCTTGTCGAATGACGCCTCGACCTTGTCGGCCATTACTTCGACCGGCAGATCGAAGGACCGCTCGAACATCCCGTAGGAGCGTTCGACGAGGTGATAGTTCTTTTGTTTTTCTTCCTTCTCGGATTTCTTCTCACCCTTGATGGTGAGCACGCCGTCCTTGATCTGCACGTCGATATCCTTGGCCTCGACGCCGGGAATCTCGGCCGTTACCTCGACGGTCTTGTCGGTTTCGGCGACATTGAGATCGATCGCCATCATGCCGTCACGCGGTTCGGCGAGCGCCGGCATGCCGCGGGTGAAATCGCGGAATACCTGATCGATTTCCCGTTGCAGGGAGGAGAAAATATCGGTTGCGGCCGGGCGGCCGAAGATGTCGGGCAGGAAATGCTTGGTCATGGGAGCCTCCATATCTTGCACCTAAGAATCAACATAACGGGCACTGGCGGCTCCGCATTGACGCACGTCAAAATCGCTTGCGTTCGCTGATTGTTCCAGTCAATATCGGCCATGGCCAAAGCCACATCCAACTTCGTCTGCCAGTCTTGCGGGGCAGTCGCGTCCAAATGGTCCGGCCGCTGCGAGAATTGCGGCGAATGGAACACCATCGTCGAGGAACCGGCGAGCCTGCCCGTCTCCGGCGCCAAGGGTGCGGGCCTGCCCAAGGGCAAGCCCTCGCGGCTCGTCGGCCTGAGAGGCGAGAGTCCCGCGCCGCCCCGCATCATGACCGGCATCGGCGAACTCGACCGGGTGGCCGGCGGCGGCTTCGTGGCCGGATCCGGCGTGCTGATCGGCGGCGATCCGGGCATCGGCAAATCGACCCTGCTGCTGCAGGCCCTCGCCGCCTTGGCGCGCCAGGGCGAGCGCGTCGTCTATGTCTCGGGCGAGGAGGCGATTGCCCAGCTACGACTTAGGGCCCAGCGCCTCGGCCTCGACGATGCCGCCGTGCTGCTCGCCACCGAAACCAATGTCTCGGATATCCTCGCCACCCTCAAGGAAGGGGCCGTGCCGTCGGTCGCGGTCATCGATTCGATTCAGACCCTGTGGTCGCCGGTCATCGAGGCGGCCCCCGGCACCGTCTCCCAGCTCAAGGCGGGATCGGAGGCGTTGATCCGCTTCGCCAAGCGCAACGGCACCGTCATGCTGCTGGTCGGTCATGTCACCAAGGAGGGCCAGATCGCCGGTCCCAAGGTGATCGAGCACATGGTCGATACGGTGCTGTATTTCGAGGGCGACCGCGGCCACCAGTTCCGCATCCTGCGCGCGGTCAAGAACCGCTTCGGCCCCACCGACGAGATCGGTGTTTTCGAGATGTCCGACGCAGGCCTTGCCGAGGTCACCAATCCGTCGCGCCTGTTCATGGGCTCGAACGAACGCCCGGCGCCGGGCACCGCGGTCTTTGCCGGCATGGAGGGAACCAGGCCCCTGCTGATCGAAGTCCAGGCGCTGGTGTCGCCCTCGCCGCTGGGCACGCCGCGCCGCACCGCCGTGGGCTGGGATAGCAACCGGCTGGCCATGATTCTCGCCGTGCTGGAGGCCCGCGCCGGCGTCTCGATCGGCGCCAATGACGTCTATCTCAATGTGGCGGGCGGCCTGAAGGTGCGCGAGCCCGCCGCCGATCTGGCGGTCGCCGCCGCCCTGCTGTCCTCGCTGACCGGCACCGTCATTCCCCATGGCACGGCGATTTTCGGCGAGATTGCCTTGTCCGGCGCCATCCGCCCCGTCGGCCAGAGCGAGGCCCGCCTTAAGGAAGCCCAAAAGCTCGGGCTCAAGGAGGCGGTCATTGCCGCGGCCACCGAGGCGGCGGGCTCGAAGGCCATGCGGATCAAGCCGCTCGAGACCATCATGGACCTCGTCGCCTGGACCGCGGCGCAGGACAAGGGGCAGCGGAGAATCGCCTAGAACCGCCGCGAAAAGCTGCCTATAAGACGCCTTCACGGCGGTTCAGGAACTGCGCATGCCCTTTCAGCTTCTCGATCTCATTCTTTTCGGCATCATGCTGGTGTCGGGCCTCCTCGCTTTGATGCGCGGCTTCACCCGCGAGGTCTTGTCGCTGGTGGCCTGGGCGGCGGCGGCGCTCGCCACCTATATCGCCGTCAAGCAGCCGGCCCTCGTCGCCCTGGCCATCCCCTATGTGGAAAAACCGATCCTGGCGCAGATCGCCGTCGGCGCCGTCGTCTTCATCGTCGTGCTGATCCTGTTCTCGCTGATCGGCGTCAAGATTTCCGACAAGGTGGTCGATAGTTCCGCCGGCGCCTTCGACCGCTCGCTCGGGTTCGTCTACGGCCTCGGCCGCGGCTTCATCCTGATCGCCATCGCCTATCTCTTCTATGGCTGGCTGGTGCCCTTCGAGCGCCAGGAGGATTGGGTGCGCAATGCCCGTTCGCTGCCGGTGATCAAGTCGGCCGCCGAGATCCTGCTCTCCTTCATGCCGCCCGACATCGCCGAGACCCTGACCAATACCGCGCTTATGAAGAACCCCGGCATTCCCGCCGCCAAGTCCGACAATCCGCAAGGCGAACCGGGTTATCAGAGCGACGAGACCCAGGGCCTCGGCAATCTCATTCAGGGCACCGGCGATGCCCAGCAGCCGGCCTTCGGCCAGGACGGCAAGCAATGACCGCCGATGACGATTTCGATCTCGACGGCGACCGGCTGCGCGAGGAGTGCGGCGTCTTCGGCATCTACGGCCATCCGGACGCGGCAACGCTCACCGCCCTTGGGCTGCACGCCCTGCAGCACCGCGGCCAGGAAGCCGCCGGCATCGTCTCCTTCGACGGCGAGCGCTTCCAGACCGAGCGCCGCTTGGGCCTGGTCGGCGATCATTTCTCCAATGCCAAGACGATCGAGCGGCTGCAGGGCCGCATGGCACTCGGCCATGTGCGCTATTCGACCACCGGCGAAACCATCCTGCGCAACGTCCAGCCGCTGTTCGCCGAACTGGCGGCGGGCGGGTTCGCGGTTGCTCACAACGGCAATCTCACCAACGGTCTCACCCTGCGCAAGGAACTCATCGCCCAGGGGGCGATCTGCCAGTCCACCTCCGACACCGAGGTGATCCTGCATCTGGTGGCGCGCTCGCAGAAGTCGCGCATCGTCGAGCGCTACATCGATGCGCTGCGTTCCCTGGAAGGCGCCTATGCGCTGGTCGCGCTCACCAACAAGAAGCTGATCGGCGCCCGCGATCCGCTCGGCATCCGCCCGCTGATGCTCGGCGAACTGAGCGGCGCCCACATTCTCTGTTCCGAAACCTGCGCCCTCGACATCATCGGCGCCAAATTCATCCGCGAGGTGGAGAACGGCGAAGTGGTGGTGATTTCCGAGGACGGCGTGGAATCGCTGCGTCCCTTCCCCCGGCAGCAGGCGCGGCCTTGCATCTTCGAATACATTTATTTCTCGCGCCCCGATTCAATTCTCGGCGGCCGCTCGGTCTATGAAGTGCGCAAGCAGATGGGCATGCAGCTGGCCCGCGAAGCGCCGGTCGCCGCCGACGTGGTGGTGCCGATCCCCGACTCGGGCGTGCCCGCCGCCTTGGGCTACGCCCGCGAGACCGGCATTCCCTTCGAACTCGGCATCATCCGCAACCACTATGTCGGGCGCACCTTCATCGAGCCGACCCAGACCATCCGCTCGCTCGGCGTCAAGCTCAAGCACAATGTCAACCGCGCCGCGATCGCGGGAAAAAGCGTGGTGCTGGTCGACGACTCGATCGTGCGCGGCACCACCTCGGTGAAGATCGTCCGCATGATGTATGAAGCAGGCGCCCGTGAAGTGCACATGCGGATTTCGAGTCCGCCCATCGCGCATCCAGATTTCTACGGCATCGACACGCCGGAGCGCCAGTCGCTGCTCGCCGCCACCCATTCGCTAGAGGAAATGCGCGGCTATATCGGCGTTGCCTCGCTGGCTTTCCTGTCGGTCGACGGCATCTACAAATCGGTGGGCTATGCCGGCCGCGATCCGCACCGGCCGCAATTCACCGACCATTGCTTCACCGGCGATTATCCAACCCCCCTCACCGACTTGACCGGCGAGCGCGGCAAGCAGCAGCTATCGCTTCTGGCCGAGGCCGGCTGAGCCCGCATGGCCGGAATACTTCTCAACCGCATCGCCGTGGTGACCGGCGCCTCGCGTGGCTTGGGCCGCGCTACCGCCTTGGCGCTGGCCGGGGAGGGCGCCCACGTCATCGCCATGGCCCGCACCCAGGGCGGGCTTGAGGAACTCGACGACGAAATCAAGGCACTGGGCGGTTCCGCCACATTGGTTCCCGCCGATCTCAAGGATTTTGCCGCCATCGACCGGCTGGGCGCGGCGATCTTCGAGCGTTGGAAGAAGCTCGACATTCTGGTGGGTAATGCCGGTATTCTTGGCAAGCTCACACCGCTCGCCCATGTCGACCAGAAGGTCTGGGACGAGGTGATGGCGGTGAATCTTACGGCCAACTGGCGCCTCATACGCTCGCTCGATCCGCTGCTGCGCGCTTCCGACGCGGGCCGCGCCGTGTTCGTGAGTTCGGCCGCCGCGCAGAAATGCCTAGCCTATTGGGGGCCCTACTCGATTTCCAAGGCGGCGCTCGAGGCCATGATCAAGACTTACGCCGCCGAGATCGCCACCACCGCGGCACGCGCCAATTGCTTCAGCCCCGGTCCGGCGCGCACCAAGATGCGGGCCCAGGCCATGCCCGGCGAGGACCCGATGAGTTTGCCGTCGCCGGAACAGGTCGCCGCCCAGATCGTGCCCATGTGTCTGCCGTCGTTCATGGACAACGGTGCGGTCTATAAGTATGCTGCGGGCGGATTGATGAAAATCGACTAAAGCCGATTTCACCTGAGTTGAGGCGACTCCCACCATTCGTCATCCCGGCGAAAGCCGGGATGACGGAAGAAAAGGGAGCTATCTGTCCTTGTCGAACGGGTTCTTTCCCCCGCGCAGGCTAAAGCGGATGGGAACGCCCTTGAGCTCGAAATCCTGGCGCAAGCCGTTCATCAGATAGCGCACATAGCTTTCCGGCAGCTTCGACAATTGATTGCCGAAAACCGCGAAGGTGGGCGGGCGCGTATCGGCCTGGGTGGCATAGCGGATCTTGATGCGGCGGCCCGAGGGCGCCGGCGGCGGATTGCGGGCCAGTGCCGCCTCCAGCCAGCGGTTGATCTGCGAGGTGGGTATCCGCCGGTTCCAGATTTTATCGGCGGCCAGGACCGCCTTCATCAGCTTGTCGATGCCGCGCCCCTGTTTCGCCGACAGGGTGACGACCGGCACGCCGCGGATTTCCGGCAGCACATCCTCGAGATCGCTCTGCACCTGCTTGAGCGTCTTGTCCTTGTCCTCGACCAGATCCCATTTGCTCAGGGCAAGGACGATGGCGCGGCCTTCCTGGGCCACGAGATCCGACAAGGCCAGATCCTGGCGCTCGATCTGCATCGAGGCGTCGATCAGCACCACCACGCAATCGGCGAAGCGGATGGCGCGCAGCGCATCCGCCACTGCCAGCTTCTCGATCTTGCCCGCAACCTTGGATTTGCGCCTTATGCCGGCCGAGTCCCACAGCTTGATGGGCTCGCCCTGCCACGACCAGTCGCTGGCGATGGCATCCCGCGTGATGCCGGCTTCCGGCCCGGTCAGCATGCGCTCCTTGCCCAGCATGGCATTGACCAGGGTGGATTTGCCGGCATTGGGCTGGCCGATGATGGCGAGCCGTAAAGGTCCCGCCGCCGTTTCCTCGGCGTTCTCCGCTTCGGCGGCCAGGGCATAGGGTGCGACCGCGTCGTAGATCGATTCCATGCCTTCGCCATGCTCGGCGGAAATCGCCAGGGGCTGGCCGAAGCCCAGGGAATAGGCCTCGCTCACCCCCGCCGCCGCTTCCCGGCCTTCGACCTTGTTGGCGATCAGGATGACCGGCTTGCCGCGCTTCCTGACGCGGAGGGCGAATTCGCGGTCGACGGGAGTGACCCCGGCCCGCGCATCGATGACGAAGAAGACCAGATCGGCCTCGTCGATGGCGGTTTCGGCCTGGGCGCTCATGCGCGCCTCCAGGCTCTCCTTCTTCGCCACGTCGAGACCGGCGGTATCGAACAGGCGGAATTTGAGATCGCCGATCGAAGCCTCGCCCTCGCGCCGGTCGCGGGTCACGCCCGGCTGATCGTCGACCAGCGCCAGCTTGCGCCCGACGAGACGGTTGAACAGCGTCGACTTGCCGACATTGGGCCGGCCGAGAATGGCGATGGTAACGGTCATTGACCGTCGCTGAAGGTACCGTCATCGGCGGGCGGCGTGCAGTTGGGATCGTCGGCGGGACAGGCAGGCGGCTCGGCCTGTGTATTCGCCGTATCGGCCTGCGGCGCGGCGGGGCCGGTTGCCGCCGTTTGACCGCCAGCCGGCGCTGTGGGGAACGACGCCTGGCCCGGAATGGCCTCCTCGCGGGTACCGGGCAGAACCGTATTGTCGGCCTGGCCGGTGAGCCGGTCGATGGCGCTGCACGAGGCCAAGGCCGTGGCCAGGAGGGTGATGGCGATCCACTGTTTCATTGCGGCCTATTTGCTCTCGAGCAGCGGGGTCAGAAGCTGGATCATCACCTGGGCGCGCTGGCGCAGCGAGGCGGGCGCTTCCGGATCGGCGAAGATCGCATTCATGTAGCGGTCGGCCATCGAGTAGTCGCCGGTGCGGAAGGCGGCGATGCCGAAGATTTCCCGCGCCGCATGGCGCCAGGGATTGCCGTCACGGTCGAGCGAGCCCAACCGCGACAGCAGCGCATCTGGCGCCACCGTATCGGCCAGCACATAGCCCGCCCTGATCCGGGCCAGATCGCGAAGCGCGGGATCGGCGGCGGCATCGGCGGCGACGGCGTCGTAGATTTTCACCGCGTCCTCGGTCTTGCCCTGGCTGGCCAGAACGCCCGCCTGGCGGATGCGGGCCAGCTGACCGTAGCCGGCATGCCGGACCTTGGCGAATCGCGCCACCGCCTCGTCGGATTTGCCGTCGGCGGCAAGCTTGACGGCTTCGAAATAGACTTGCGCCGCCGCTTCCGACTGCTTTGCCTGCCAATATTGCCAGCCCTTGAGGCCGGCCACCCCCACCACCACGGCGAGGCACAGAGCGATGGCATAATTGCCGAAGCGCTCCCACAATTTCTTGAACTGTTCCTGGCGGACTTCTTCGTCCACCTCGCGAAACAGGGATTCATCGCTCACGGATCAACGCTCCTCGGCCGGTACAGGGCTATGAGGAGCGGGGGTAGATCAGCGGCGGGGCCAAATCAAGGCATTTCCGCCCTGCACCGGCGCATAGGCCGCCGCGATGGCCTGCCAGTGCAGATGACGGAGATAGAGAAACATCGCGGTCAGGACCGCGGCCATGCCGGCCGCCAATCCGAGAAGTTCCGTCGGCATTGCGGTTCTCCTGTCGGCAGAACCACATGGGGCCTTGCGATGGTTAAGATACCGTTAAGCCAGGCCGGAGCGGCCCCCGGAAGCATCAGTCCTTGACCTCATAGGTGTTCTCCGGCCCCGGAAAACTGCGCGAGCGCACCTCCTCGGCATAGGACTTGATCGCTTTTTCGATGGCTTTGCCCACCTCGCCGAATTCCTTGACGAATTTAGCCACATGCGGCGACAGACCGAGCATGTCTTCCATGACGAGGATCTGCCCGTCGCAGGCGGCCGAGGCGCCGATGCCGATGGTCGGGATGGCGATCGCCTTGGTGATCTTCGCCGCCAGCGGCTCGGCTATCGCCTCGAGCACCACCGCGAAGGCGCCGGCGTCCGATACGGCGCGCCCATCCTCTTCGATTGCCGCCCATTCCTCGCGGCTGCGGCCTTGCGTCTTGTAGCCGCCCAGCATGTTGATCGACTGCGGCGTCAGCCCGATATGGGCCATCACCGGAATGCCGCGCTCGCTGAGGAAGCGGATGGTCTCCGCCATGCGCCGGCCGCCTTCCAGCTTGATGGCGCCGCACTGGCATTCCTTGATCACCTTGGCGGCGTTGTGGAAGGCCTGCGAAGGGCTTTCCTCATAGGAGCCGAACGGCATGTCGACGACGACCAGCGAGTGCTTGGCGCCGCGCATCACCGCGCGGCCGTGCATGATCATCAGTTCGAGCGGCACGGGGAGCGTCGATTCGAAGCCATGCATCACCATGCCGAGGCTGTCGCCGACCAAAAGGAAATCCACGTATTTGTCGGCGATCGCCGCCGTATGGGCATGATAGGCGGTGAGCGCGACGATCGGTGCGCCGCCCTTGCGAGCGCCGATTTCGGGAGCCGTGGTCCGTTTCGATGCGGCTTGCACTGACATGACGGCAATCCTAGCGCGTCAGGGTGAAAATGGGAACGCCGATCAGCACCGGGTGCAACTGCGTCATGACGCCATAGAGCGCCGCACCCGCCAAGAGCGCCAGGAGATCGTGACCTTGGCGCACGTCCGGCGAGGGCCTGACCCCTTGCGTCACTCCGATGCCGATATGGGCCGCGGCATAGATGAAGAGCCCGCCGAACAGAATGAGGCTGCGTAAATCGCCATTGGCGAGAAGATGCCCGGCCGCCCAGAAGACGACCGCGAGTCCCATGGGAAAGCGCAGGCGCTGGCGCAACTTCCCACGGAACAGGAACACGCCGAACGACAGGAAGCCGGCAAAGGTCAGCAGGTAATTGGCGATCCGCCCCCAGGCGGGCGGCTCGTAGACCGGCACGAATGCGGCCAGGCGCCATCCGGCGACGATCACCGCCAGGGCGGCAAGCGAGGCTAGCCCGAAGAGCGGCCCGTAGAGGCGCTCGCCCGTGTTCGCCTTGACCCGCTGCTTCCACGCCGGCACCGCCGCAACGAGATGCAGCCCCGCCATCGCAATCACTCCCAGCGCCAGCAGGATCATCCGGCCACCGGCAGGTTCAGCACGTAGGGATGGAAACCGAACAGGAAGATCACGAACAGCACCATGCCGGCGATCGCCGCGATCGCGTCCGAGCGGAGGCGCGGCTCATGGGCGGGAAGCTTGCCGCGCGCCGTCGACACGACGATATCGATGAGCGCCAGCGCCAGAAAGGCGCCGAACATATAGACATCGGCGCGCTTGCCATTGGCGAGGAGATGGCCCGCCGCCCACAATCCGATGCCGATCGACATCGGATGCTTGATCCACAATTTGATGTGGCCCTTGCCGTGCGCGGCACCGATCGAGATGAAGGCCGCCAGAACCATCGCCGCGGTGACGGGCCGCAGCGATTCGGCCGGGATATAGAGAAGATCCGCCGCCGCCGGCCCCGAGCGCGACATCAAGAAGCCCCGGACGATGAGGCCGAGGCCGACGAGCGAGATCAGCGTGAAAATCCCTTTCCACGGATTCTCGCCGAGCCGTGCCTTCAAGGCGTCGCGCTGCGCGGGCAGCAGCATCGAGAATAGATGGATGCCGGAAAAGACGGCGATGCCGGATAGAAGAAAAGTCATGCTGAGCCTCCGATGTCGGCCCCGCTTATAGCCGAAGCCGGGTCCCGCCAAAACCTTCCTTTCGGCGGTGTACTCGCGCCGGAAGCCATGTTAGACAACGCATCGTCACCGAGGCCAATGCAGGGGATATTCCATGAAACCGACCTTGATTCTGGTAGGCGCCGACAAGGGCGGCGTCGGCAAGACCACGATTTCGCGGGCGCTTCTCGACTTTTTCGCGCGCAAGAACGTGCTCAGCCGCGCCTTCGACACGGAAAATCCACGCGGCACTCTCAGGCGCTTCTATCCCGGCATCGCCGAAGTCATCGACCTCGGCAATGTGGCGCATCAGATGAAGGTGCTCGACACCCTCGAGACCGCCAATGTCCCCGTCACCCTCGTCGATCTCAAGGCCGGCAACATGAGCTATGCCCTCGACATGTTCGAGCGCATCGGCGTTCTCGAGGCGGCCCGCGGCGGCATGTTCACTCTCGGCCTGTTCCACGTGATCGGCCCCTCGATCGCTTCCCTCGACGAGATGGGCGAGATCGCCAAATACATGCAGGGCGTGAACTACATCGTCACCCGCAACTTCATCAACGAGACGAATTTCTTCGAGTGGGACCAGAACACCCACCGCAAGTATTTCGCCCAGATTCCCAAGGCCCAGGAAATCGACGTGCCCAAGCTCAACGAGATGGCCTACGAGCAGGTCGACCTCTCCGGCGTCACCTTCAAGGACTTCATCGAAAATCGCGCCGCCGACGGTTCGCCCGGCAAATTCTCCTTCGTGCTGCGCGGCTATGTGCGCAAGTGGTGCTCGGAGATCGACGCCGAATTCGGCCGCGTCAAGCTGATCCAGGACCTGTTGACCGGCGGCCGCGCGCCGCAGACCGGGCTGCAGGACTGAGCGGCCGGGACAAGCTTGGCCGCGCCGCCCATTATCTACATCGTCTGCTCCGACCGGCACCGCAACGGCAAGACCCTGCTGGCCCGGGTGCTGGTCGATTATCTCATGCTCGACGGCCACGATCCCTTCGTCATCGACGCGGGCTTCCCGGATGGCCCGCTGCGCGCCTATTTCCCCGGCCGCACCGCGCTGGTCGATTTCGACCAGATGCAGGGCCGCATGAAGCTGTTCGACACCATCCTCGAATCGCCCGGCCGCGATTACGTGATCGACCTGCCGGCCCCGCAAACCGCGCCCTTCTTCGCGGCCGTGACCGAACTCGGCTTTGCCGACGAGGCGCGCGCCCGGGGTTTCGCCCTGGCGGTGCTGTTCATCGTCGACCGCGCCGAGGACTCACTCAAGGCGGCCGCCGACATCGCCCGCATGGTGAAGCCCGACCTCCTGGTGCCGGTGCGCAACGCCCATGTCGGCAGCGCCCTCGACGAGTCGGAGGCGAAGCTGGTGATCGACATGCCGGTGCTCGACCGCGCCGCCGCCGCGGTCATCGCCAACAAGCGCTTCTCGCTGCGCTCCTTCCTGCTCGGCGACGAGGCCGGCATGCAGGCCCATCTGGCGGCGCGGCTGAAAAGCTTTCTCTACGAATTGATGACCGGCTTCCGCGAGATCGAGCCGCTGATGAGCTTGTCACGGCTCCGGGCCTGAGGCGCCTCGCTCTCACTCGATCAGTCGCGGCGGTTTCACGATGGTCTCAATAGGAGGCCTTCCATTGAGGATTTTCGCAAGGCGGCGCGCGCCTGATTTCACCAGTCTGAGGACACGCGTTTAATGGCCTTGACTGAACTTCTGAATATGCATAGGCTATGCATATGTTGCGCTTAAATAAACTCGGCGCGTTCGGCGTGTTGGTCTCCGACGCGATCGAAGACGCACTTGATGGACTGTCGCCAAGCGCTGCCGCGCTGCTGCTGACGCTGCATTACCGCCCCAGCATTACAATTACCCAGTTGGCCGAGGTGGCGGGGATCGCCCAGCCCACCGCCGTGCGCGTGTTGGACGGTCTCGCCCGGCGCGGCTGGCTGAAACGCCGGCCTCGCAGCGGGCGGACAACGCCGTTGCGGCTCACCGGTGCAGGGAAGAAACAGGCGCAATCTCTGCAAGCGGTCCGCCTACGTGCCATGGGCCGCCTTCTGGCAGCCTTGCCCGAGCAAGAGCAGATCACGTTCGAGCGGTCGCTCGATACGATACTAGCCACCGCGACAACCTCGCGCACCTTTGCCCGCACGACGTGCCGGCTGTGCGATCACGCGGCATGCGAGGCGCCGCTCTGTCCTATTGGCATTCGCGCGACCGAACTCGAACAAATAGTCCCAAAACCCAGTTAGTAGGGGAAAAAGCATGTTGATAGCGCACGCGGGCAAGCACCCGCAAATAGACCCATCCGCCTGGGTCGCGGCCGACGCCACAGTATGTGGCGATGTGGTGATCGGTCCTGGCGCCCGCGTCATGCACGGCGCGCGCCTCATCGGCGAGGGCGGAGGCGCGATCCGGCTCGGACGAGATTGCATCGTGATGGAAAACGCCGTGGTGCGCGCGAGCCGCCGCCACGGCTGCACGGTCGGCGACAACTGTCTGATCGGCCCCAACGCCCATGTCACGGGCGCCGTGCTGGAGGACCAGGTATTCGTCGCGACGGGGGCCGCAATCTTCCATGGCGCCCATCTCGGCCGGGGGGCCGAAGTGCGAGTACACGCAACGGTGCATCTGCGCACCCGGCTAGCGCCGGGGACGACTGTGCCGATCGGCTGGGTCGCCGTTGGTGACCCTGCCAGCATCCTGCCGCCCGACCAGCATGACGAAATCTGGGCCGTACAGGCGCCGCTCAACTTTCCGGAATGGGTCTACGGACTCGATCGAGGCACGCCGGACCTGATGGTCCAGGTGACGCGCCGCCTCTCCGGCGTGCTCGGAGCGCACTCGAACGACTCCATATCCGACTTGCCGCGGTTCGGCCGCACGGCGCCGCGCACCAGCTAATGTGCGAAGTGCGGCGAAGTGCGACGCCCCGCCAAACCCGCATTCCGCTCAATAGCCGCCGATAAAATCGCGCTTGCCGATTTCCAGGCCCTGCCCGCGCAAGATGTTGTAGGCGGTCGTGACGTGGAAGAAGTGGTTCGGCAGCGCGAAGTGCAGCAGGTAGGTCTGGCCCTTCAACGGAATTTTCTGGCCGGCTCTGGTGAGCACGATTTCCTTTTCTTCCGAGCCGTCGATGTCGGCGGGCTTGAACGATTTCACGTAGTCGAGCGTCTTTTGGATGCGCGCCTGCAGCTCATCGAACGTCGTTTCGGTGTCGGGGAATGACGGCACGTCCTTGCCCGCCAGACGCGCGCAGGCGCCCTTCGCATGGTCGGTCGCGGTCTGCACCTGACGCGTCAGCGGGAACATGTCGGGATAGAGCCGCGCGCCCGTCAGCACCGCGGGGGCGATCTTCCTCGCCTCCGCGTGCGCGGCGGCTTTTTTCAGGACGCCCGAGAGGCTCGACAGCATTTGCACGAAGACGGGAACACTGGCTTGATACATCGAAAGGGGCATGGATGAGGTCTTTCCTGTCGTAGTTGTGAGTGTTTATTGGCCGGCACCGCGGGCGCCGGTTGCCGGGTTTGGAGAAGCAGTGGAAGGTCTACCGGTACTTGGCTTTGCCACGAGCGTGTCCCACGCGGCCATCGCACCGTCGACGGCGGCTGTCAGCGCCTGGCTCGAGACACCGTCCCGGGCCCGGATGGCGAGCCCGTGCAGAACGGTCGTGTAGAAAGAGGCGATGGCGGTGAGATTGAGGCCCGCCGGGAGATCGCCCTCCGCGGCCGCGCGCTCGAGCCGCCGTCCGATGTGTTCGCCCGCTTGCTGGCGGATGGCATGCAGATGTTCCTGCACGCCGCTGTTGGCGCGGCTGCAGTTCATGGTTGCAAGCACGATCAGACAACCGTGCGGCTTGCCTGGGCAACTGAAGGAATCCACCGCGGCGCGCAGAAACGCCTCGATCGAAGCACGCGCCGTTGCCGGCTCTGTCAGCGCCCGCACCATCGAAATCCCGAAAGTCTCGCGATAGAGCTCCACGGCTTCCCGGAACAACTCTTCCTTCGAGCCAAACGCCGCATAAAAGCTCGGCGCAGTGATGCCGCCCATGGCCGTCTGCAGGTCCGCCAGGGTGGCGCCCTCGTAGCCGAGCGCCCAGAAAACCTCCGTTGCTTTCCGCAGCGCTTCCTCTCGGTCGAAACTGCGCGGGCGGCCTCGCTTCGCCATATCCGCTCCTTTCTATAGAGCTCACTATAAAACACTTGACGGGCCGTGGCAAGCGTGTCAGATATTTATATAGTGAACGATATATAATAGGAGTAATCGACATGACTGCACCCGGTCCCCGTCCCATTGCGCTAATCACCGGCGGCACCACCGGAATCGGACACGCAACCGCGCGTCTTCTTCACGAACAGGGCTTCGCGGTCCTGGTCACTGGCGCCAATCCCGAGACACTGGCGGCGGCGCAGCGGAGTCTGCCGGGCGAGGTCGTTGTCCTCAAGGCGGACGCTCGGTCTTTAAGCGACGCGGCCCGCGTCGCTGATGAGTTGAAGCAGCGCTTCGGCAGGGTCGACTTCGCCTACCTGAACGCCGGCGTCAGTCGCATGCTGCCGCTCGAAGCGATCGACGAAGCCTTCTTCGACGAACACTTCGACATCAACGTCAAGGGCCAGCTCTTTACTCTGCAAAAGATCCTGCCCCTTCTCACGAACGGCGGATCTGTCCTGTTCACCACCGCTGTGGGAGCGGAGAAGGGCATTCCCAACTACTCCGTCGCGTGCGCGACCAAGGGCGCGATTTCGGGGCTTGTCCCGGCGCTGGCCGCGGAGCTTGCGCCGCGGGGAATCCGGGTCAATGCGATCCGGCCGGGGCCCATCGACACGCCAGCCATCGGCAAGCTCGGCCTGCCGGCCGAAGCGATTGCTGGGTTCCGTGAGATGCTTCCTCAGCGCGTGCCGCTGGGCCGGTTGGGGACGGCTGAAGAGGTGGCTGACGTCGTCGCTTTCCTGGCGTCCTCCGCGGCCCGCTACATCACCGGAACTACCATCGACGTTGATGGCGGCATGTCCCACGCAGTGTGAGCCGCGACCGTCAGGTTCATCCCAAATTGGCGCTGCTCACTACATCGAGGATTCGAACAATGTCCACACCCACAGTCTTTGTATTTGGTGCCACGGGCAAGATCGGCGGTGCGCTGGTTCGCGAACTGTTGCCCGATCATGAAGCTGGCCGGCTGAAGCTGGTCGTAGCCGTCCGGCGGCCAGAAGCGGCCGCTACATTCGAGGCTCAGGGCATAGAGACGCGGCTCATCGACCTCGACCAGGCGGAGATGGAGAGTGTCACTCCGGTCATCGACGCGATGCGCGGCGCAGATCGCGTCTTCCTGCTGACCGGCTATGACGTGAAGATGTTGGCGCAATCAAAGGCGGTGATCGACGCGGCTAAGGTCGTCGGCGTCTCGCATATCGTTCACACGGGCGTCAACGCGCGCCCGGACACTACGACCCCTCATTTCGCCTGGCACCTGTTGATCGAGGCCTATATCGAGAGAAGCGGGATCGCCTACACGCATCTACATCCGAGCGGTTTCATGCAGAACCTGCCCATGTTCTTCGCGCTGGGCGGAGGGCGGCCGGGTGTCATTGAGCATTTCGTCGGCGATGTGCGGATGGGCTGGATCGATACCGCCGACATCGCCGCCGTTGCCGCCGCCGCGCTGCGCGATCCAGACGCTCATGCCGGGGAAACCTACCTGCTCGCTTCCGAGCTGGCTTCTATGGACGAAGTTGCCGAATTGCTTTCGAAAGTGACGGGAGTGCCGTGGCGGTACCAGGCGCGAGAACCGGAAGAGTTCTACGAAAAGGTGACGAGCGGCGGGGCCGACGCTTTCTACATGGCATGCGTGCGCAACGCGTTCGTGCGCACGCGCAACGGTTCGCTGCCCGAGATGTACGAGGTCTATGACAACATCCGGAATTTGACAGGCCGAGAGCCGACGAGTCTTCAGACGTTTCTCGAGCGCAATCGCAGCGCCTTCAGCGACGCTCCCACCCAATGATGTGCCCCCGCCGCTTCGACGATTGGGGCCACAGCCACGCACCGCTTAACGCTCAATGACCCGCAAGAGGCATCACGACATGGGACAACCGCTAATCGCAGTTACCGGGGCGACCGGCACGCTTGGAAGCGAAGTCGTCCGTCAGCTTGCCGCCGCAGGAAAACGCGTGCGCGCGATTGTCCGCACGCCATCGAAAGCTGCCTTCGGTCCGGGCGTTGAGGTTGTCGAGGCGGACCTCAGCAAGCCGGAGACGTTGGCCCCCGCCTTCGTCGGCGTCGACAAGGCGCTCGTGCTGGTGAACGGTCTTGAGCTGGCGACGCTCGAAGGAAACGCCTTCGCGGCAGCGCGGAAGGCTGGTGTCAAGCACGTCGTAAAAATCTCCGGCCGCCATCTCGACGCCGATTTCTTCGAAGGCTCGATCCTTGCACGCTGGCATAATCAGAGCGAGAGCAGGCTACGTGGGCTCGGAACGCGCTGGACGATCCTGCGACCGGGAACGTTCGCATCGAACGTGCCGCTTTGGCTCGACAAGAAGGAAGGGGCTCTTTTTCTTCCCGTTGGCGACGGCAAGGACACGCTCACCGATCCGCGCGACGTCGCAGCGGTGGGGCCGTCCATGTGCTCACCACGCCGGGCCACGATGGCGCTCTCTACGAACTCACCGGGCCGGAACTCATCAGCTATCCCGACGCTGTGATTAGGCTGTCGGCGGCGATCGGCAAGCCGCTGAAGTACGTGGACGTACCGGAAGCAACGGCGCGCGAGGGGATGCTGGCCAGTGGTGTCCCACCTGCCCTGGCGGACTCGATGCTGCGTTACTTCGCGGGGGTCAAAGCAGGGAAAATATCCCCCCCAACGCCGACGGTGGCCGAGGTGCTCGGCCGTCCGGCGCGCACTTTCGACCAATGGCTCAACGAGAATGCCGCGGCACTGAAGTGAGCCACCACATGCTGTGGAGAACGACATGAAGTTGGAGCGCGAACCACATCGCTTCACTCCCACTCAATGGTTCCCGGCGGCTTCGAGGTGACGTCGTAGACGACCCGGCTGACGCCGCGCACCTCGTTGATGATGCGGGTCGCCACATGGGTGAGGAAGTGGTGGTCGAAGGCATAGCTCTCGGCCGTCATGCCGTCGGTCGAGGTGACGGCCCGGAGCGCCAGCACCCGGTCATAGGTGCGGGCATCGCCCATCACACCCACGCTGCGCACCGGCAACAAGACCGCGAAGGCCTGCCAGATGGCGTCATAGAGTCCGGCCTTGCGGATTTCATCGAGATAGATGCGATCGGCGCGGCGCAGGATGTCGAGCGCCTCGGGGGTCACCTCGCCTGGAATGCGGATCGCCAGGCCGGGGCCCGGGAACGGATGGCGGCCGACGAAATGTTGAGGTAATCCAAGCTCTTGGCCGAGCAACCTCACTTCGTCCTTGAACAGCTCGCGGAGCGGCTCCACGAGCTTCATGTGCATGCGCTCGGGCAGGCCGCCGACATTGTGGTGCGACTTGATGGTGACCGAAGGCCCGCCGGTGAAGGACACGCTCTCGATCACATCGGGATAAAGCGTTCCCTGGGCGAGGAAGGCCGCACCGCCAACTTTCTTCGCCTCCGCTTCGAACACATCGATGAACAGCCTGCCGATCGCCTTGCGCTTGGCTTCCGGATCGGTAACGCCGGCCAGCCCACCGAGGAATGCCTTCGAAGCGTCGACATGCACCAGCGGAATATTGTAAGCCTCGCGGAACAGGCTCACGACCTCGTCGGCCTCGCCCTGCCGCATCAGGCCGTGATCGACGAAGATGCAGGTGAGCTGGTCGCCGATGGCTTCGTGGATGAGCACGGCGGTGACGGCGGAGTCGACGCCGCCCGAGAGCCCGCAGATCACCCGCTCGAAGCCCACCTGCTTCTTGATGCGCTGGATCGCCTCGGCCTTGAACGAGGCCATCGACCAGTCGCCCTTGCAGCCGCAGATTTCGCGGACGAAATTCTTAAGGAGCCGCGCCCCGTCCGGCGTATGCACTACTTCCATGTGGAACTGGGTGGCATAGAAATGCCGCCGCGCGTCGGCGATCGCCGCGAAGGGGGCGCCCTCGCTCACCGCCATCACCTTGAAGCCCGAGGGGATGGCCGTCACCCGGTCGCCATGGCTCATCCACACCTGATGCCGCTCGCCCGTCCGCCAGACGCCGTCGAACAGCGGATTGGGCTCCTTGACCTCGACATAGGCCTTGCCGAATTCGCGGTGCTCCGAGGGTTCGACGCGGCCGCCCAGTTGGGCGCACATCGCCTGTTCGCCATAGCAGATGCCGAGCACCGGGAGCCCGCGGGTAAACACCCGGTCGGGGGCGCGCGGTGAGGCGGTTTCGTGCACCGAGGCGGGCCCGCCCGACAGGATGACGCCCTTGAGCCCCGGCCAGTCCAGCGCCTTCTCCGCCGCCTGGAACGGCACGATTTCCGAATAAACCCCCGCCTCGCGCACCCGCCGGGCGATGAGCTGGGTGAACTGCGAGCCGAAATCGACGATCAGGATGCGGTCGTTCATGATGGGGACGTATAGGATTCGAGGCCGATTACAATCGAAGAAAATTCGGTACCGGCAGTTTTCCGCAGCATGTGCAGGTCGGCTGTCACCAGCTTGACGCCGTGCTTGCGAGCCGCGGCTATGTAGAGACAATCATAGACACTGTGGCGGATCGCCCGGGCGATGCCGAACGCGTCCAGGATGATCGAGTCGAGCGGAACCAGCGTCAGTATTTCGGGGAGCCTTTCCAGAGCCATGGTGGCCTGCCGCGCGTCCACCAGCCCGGCCAGCGATTTTCGGAGCACGATCTCGGCGATTTCGGCGTAAGCATGGGCCGGCGCCAGAATCAAATCGTTGGCGGCGACGATGGCGCGCGCCTTGTCCGAATTCCGCTCTTCGACAATCGCCTTGACCGCGACGGATGCATCAATCGAGATCGTAGTTGGCATCCCGCAAAGCCCTGATCAGTTCGGCGCTGTCGGTTTGCCGGACGCCCTTTGGCGTCATCGCGCGGATTTCGTCAATGAGCTTCAGCCGTTCGCTTCTCGACAAGACGGCGTGCGGCGCCAGGATCGCCCTGACCTGGTCCTCGAAGCTCTTGCCTTGCAGCCTGGCTTCCGCCTCGATCCCGGCGATGACTTTGTCTTCGACCTTGTCGATTTCGATCTTGCCCATTTGAGAGCTTCCCGGTCATTCGTAGAACCTATTTAGGGCCGTTTGGACCGGACGGCAACTCGCCGGCCCTATCCCGCCGTCCGATCCATTGCCGGCTTGAACGGTTTGGTTGTCATGAGTTCCAGCGGAAACCAAGGGAGAGCTGTGTCTTGATGAATACGAAATCGACATTCCCGGCGAGCGAAGCACGGACATCGCGGCTTTGGTGCATGGTAGTCCCCACGCCCAAGGTCCGGCCTGTCTTGCCAATGACGCCCACTTGCGCCAGTCTCGGCCTCAACAAGCCGGTCATCCGGTGGATGCCGGTTTAACCGGGAAGCCAGTGAGAGTGCACGTCATGCAAAGCCGCAGAATATTCATGACTTTGCTAATTGGCGCGACCACGGGTGCCTACCTTGCCGGCCCGGCATTGGCCGCACCGACATTGGCGGCTATAGGTCTCCCTTTCAGGATCGGTCTTCTCGACGATCAGGGCATATCGGCTCCAAATCTCGCGCCGAAGCCGGGGGGTGGGTTCATCGCGGGATACCGCGTGACCGGCGGATTGCTCAATTTGAAAGTCCGAAGTTTCGCCGCCAATGGCGTTCCTCTAGGTGATCCTGTCGATATTTACGATCCAGGCGGATCGCAGGACATGTTCAGCGGCAGCGGCGTTGTGCCGGTCATTTATGCAGATGGCACCGTATTGGCGATTTTTAGTGCCTACAAAGTGGCGGGGGCACCGCCGCAAGTCTTCGTCCGGCGCCTGACAAAACTAGGACAGCTGGCCGGCGCTCCTAGACAGGTTACGCCCGATGGTTTGCGCAAGAACTATGAGGTGATTGGTGCGGCAATGAGCGATGGGAATGTGCAAATCGCCTGGCGCGCGGAAGGCAGCAATGCTCTCGACATCGATGGTCTTGGCCGCGTGCTCAAGCCAACCGGCAGTGCCTTTGACGCAGAGCGGCAGATCGTTCCCGCGTCGACCGGGGTGCATCGCGTCTGGGCAATTGCTCCTTTGTCGCTAGGTGGGTCTGTGATCGCTTTTTCGCGCTTCACGGGCTCTAGCACGACCCTGCAAGAGGATCGACGAATCCAGATGCTTGATCCAGCTGGCGCGCGGATTGGCTCGGGTTATCTGGTGGGGCGCTTCCTCAATCAGAACACTTATGGGGGCTTCCAGATCGTCGGTCTTCGCAACGGACGCTTTGCCGTCCTCGGATTCACCAAGATCGACACGCATACAGGGCGGCTGTTTGTGCGATACTTTTCCGCAACAGGCGCAGCGGGTCCGGAAAGAACAGTCGGCGTCGCACTGATCAACCAGAATCAGAATTGGCCGCACCTTTGCGCTGTCGCTTTGCCGGACGACCGGATCGTCGCCATTCACGGCGGCTATCACCTCATCGACGGCACACAAACCAATTTGCAAGGGTGGCTCATTGGTCCCACAGGCGTAGCTCAAGTTGCGGCCAAAGTGCTTGCATTGGGCGGACTCGAGCGGTTCATGGCGCAATCAATCATCGTCCAAAAAAACGGCACTCTTGTCGTGGGCTATTCCACGGGTGGATTCGGGCCATTCCCATCGATCGCCTACGGCCTCCGTCTGAAAATTAGCTGAATGCCTTCCAAATTGATGATGTCGTTATCTCACGCCATCTCCTCGCCGACATCCAGCGATAGACCGACGGACTGCGACCGCCGCCCAATATATCACCCGCGCAAGGGATTCGGTTTTAGATGGGGCGGAGCTGATTCTCGACGGAGACATCTTAATTTTAATCGGCCCGAATGGCGGGGGAAAGACGAACCTTCCGGACGCCATAGTGATCGTACTGCGAAGGTACGTTCTTGCTTCGATGTATGCGGTTTGAGACCTTCCCGGCCATTCGTAGGGCTTGTTAGTCCCGTTTGGACCACGCAGCAACTCGTCGGCCCTATCCCGCCGCCAGATCCCATAAGAGCTTCCCATTGAGCGCGATGATGATCGCCGCGATGACGGAGGCCGCCACCGTGAGCCAGAAGGGCGCGGTCAGCGCGCCCATCTTTGTCCGGTCGCGGGTGAACATGACCAGCGGCACGATGGCGAAGGGAAGCTGGAAGGCGAGGATCACCTGGGAGAGGATCAACAGCTTGCCGGTACCGCTTGTGCCGTAGAAGATGATGACCCCCGCCGCCGGCACGATCGCCACCATGCGGGTGATCAGGCGCCTGATCCAGGCGGGCAGCCTGATCTCGAGAAATCCCTCCATGACGATCTGCCCGGCCATGGTCGCCGTCACCGGCGAATTGAGGCCGCAGCAGATGAGTGCGATGGCGAAGAGCTTGGGCGCCAGGAGCGAACCGAGCAACGGCGCCAGCATGGAATGGGCCTCGCCCAGTTCCGCCACATCGGTGCGCCCCGTCTTGTGGAAGGTGGCGGCTGCCAGGATGAGGATCGAGGCGTTGACGAAGAGCGCGAACATCAGCGCCATGGTCGAATCGAGAGTGGCGAATTTCAGCGCCTCGCGCTTCTCCGGCAGGCTCGATCCGTAATCGCGCGTCTGCACGATGCCGGAATGGAGATAGAGATTGTGCGGCATGACCGTGGCGCCGATGATGCCGAGCGCCAGATAGAGCATGCCGGGGTTCTTGACGATCTCGACGGTCGGCGCGAAGCCGCGGATCACCCCGCCCCAATCGGGATCGGCGAGTGTGATCTGGATGAAGAAAGACAGGAAGATGACGCCCAGCAGCGTGATGATGAAGGCCTCGATCCAGCGGAAGCCGAGCTTTTGCAGCCACAGGATGACAAAGACGTCGAGTGCGGTAATGACGACGCCGAGCTCGAGGGGAATGCCGAACAGCAGGTTGAGGCCGATGGCCGTTCCCACCACTTCGGCCACGTCGGTGGCGATGATGGCGATTTCGGCGAAGAGCCAGAGCACGACGGCGGCGGCCCTGGGAAAGGCGTCGCGGCAGGCTTGCGCCAGGTCGCGGCCCGAGCCGATGGCGAGCCTCGCGCACAGCGATTGCAGCAGGATCGCCATGACATTCGACATCAGCGCCACGGCCAGCAGCGCATAGCCGAACCGGGCGCCGCCGGCGATGGAAGTCGCCCAGTTGCCCGGGTCCATATAGCCGACCGAGACCAGATAGCCGGGGCCGATGAAGGCCAGCGCCCGCCGCCATAGGCTGCCGGTGCGCGTCACATGGATAGTGCGGAAGACGTCCGCCAGCGACGGCTCGCCGCGGCGGCGGCGCCAGCCGGAGCCTTGTTGCAGTCCCAAAGTCTCGTCGCTCATCGGTAAAGTTTAGCATTGGCTAAACTATATGCAATAGGGTAATTTGGCGCCGCGGCGGAAGGGCCGGAAATGAAGTTAACGAGGAAAAAGGGCCAGACCGCGAAACTCCGCTCGGCGGCGTTCCGGCGCATCCGCGCCGACCACCAGGTGGAACTGGCCGGGGATTATGTCGAATTGATCGCCGACCTGATCGACGAGCGCGGCGAGGCGCGCGGCACCGACGTCGCCATGCGCCTCGGCGTCGCCAACGCCACGGTGGTCAAGACCTTGAAGCGCCTGCAGGATGCGGGCCTCGTCACCCAGGAGCCCTATCGCGCCATCTTCCTGACCGGCGACGGCTGGAAAATGGCCGAGGACGGCCGCCGCAAGCACAAGATCGTCGAAGGCTTCCTGCTGGCGATCGGGGTCGGCGCCGCCACCGCCCGCATCGATTCGGAGGGCATCGAGCACCACGCCAGCGAGGAAACGCTCCGCGCCATGGCGCGGTTTCTGGCAAGGAATGGGGGGTAAGGGCGAATAGCGAATAGCGAATAGTAAGTGGATTTCTTCTATTCGCTATTCGCTACTCCCTATTCGCTCCTCTTCATCACCGCAATGAAAAAGCCATCCGTGTCGTGGCTGGCGGGGGTGAGCAGCAGCGTCCCGGCCGAGCCGTCGGCCGAAGCGGGCGGCGTTCCGCCGATGGCGCCGCGCCACTGCTCCGTATACGGAATGAGTGTGAAATCCGCATGGCCGGCGAGGAATGCCGTGACCTGATCGATATTTTCCTCGGGCAGCACCGAACAGGTGATGTAGACGAGCCGCCCGCCGGATTTCACCAGCGCCGCGCCGCGTTGCAGCACCTCCTTCTGCTCCTTGAGCCGCTGTTGCAGCTGCTTCTCCGTCAACCGCCATTTGGCATCGGGCTTGCGCCGCCACGATCCCGAGCCCGAGCATGGCGCATCGATCAGCACGCAATCGAAGCCGCCGGCCTTGGCCAGCCTGTCGCCCTCGTCGGCGGCGACGACCTCGACATTCTCCGCTCCCGCCCGCCTGAGCCGCTCGAAAATCGGCCGCAGCCGGTGCCGGTCGGAATCATGGGCGTAGAGCTTGCCCTCGTTGCGCATCGCCGCCGCCAGCGCCAGCGTCTTGCCGCCGGCCCCGGCGCAGATATCGGCCACCTGCTCGCCAGGCTTCGCCCCCGCCATCAGCGCCGCGACCTGCGAGGCCGCGTCCTGCACTTCGAACCAGCCGAGCCCGTGCGCCGGCTCCACCTCGACATTGGTGTTGCGGGCGTCGGGCCCGGGCGGCAGAATCCGCACGCACAAGGGCGACAAGGGCCCCGCCAGCGCCCCATAGCGGGCCAGCGCATCGAGCACCTGTTGGCGCGTCGCCTTCAGCGTATTGGCCCTGAGGTCGATGGGCGCCCGTTTCGCCAGTGCCGCGCCCTCCGCCGCCGCGCGATCGCCGAAAGCCCGCGTCAAGGACGCCAGCAGCCATTCGGGAAAATCGCCCCGCACATGGGCGGGAAGGTCGTCGCGGAGCTGCCGGTCGAGCGCCGTCGTCTCGGTCGCGTTCAAGGCGCCCGGCCCATGTTCGGCAATGCAGTGGGCGGCGATCTCGTCCGGCGCCAGGCTCCACACATCGCGCAGGGCCGCCAGCACCAAGGCCCGAGGCCTTCCGTCGCCCATGCGGGCTGAGAGCGAATTGCGCCGCCTGAGGCTGTCGAACACCAGGGTGCCGATCGCATGCCGGTCGCTGGAGCCGGCGAAGCGGTGCGCCTTGCCCCAGTCCTTGAGCGCCTCCGATGCCGGACGATGGCGGGTGAAAACTTCGGTCAAGACTTCGATCGCCGCCGAAACGCGGCCGGGCATGCGCATGGGTCAGCCGCTCACATAAAGCCGCAAGCCCAGCCACAGCCACATCAACGCGATGCAGGCGCCGCCCGCCAGGAAGGCATAAAACCGCTGCACCACTCGATTGCCTCCGGTGTGAATGAAACTGTGGACGAAGCGCGTGGCGACGAAAGCCCAGGAGAGCGCGATCTGCACCGCATCGGCGAGGCCCGTGACCAGCACGAGAGCCAGCGCCGCATAATAGAGAACCGGCAATTCGAACTGGCTCTGGTAATTATTGCCGAGCTTGCGAAGCCGCTCCGGCCAGCGCGAATTGTCGAGCGCCACGTCGGCGAGCCGCACCTCGCCGCCGCGCACCGCCGCAACCCGGCCCGCCCCCATGCGCCCCACCGTCACGAAGATCAGCGCCACATGGGCGAAGGCCGGAAGCAGGAGAAGTTGCGCTGGCGTCATCTAGCCCTGCCTCTGGTAATTGGGCGCCTCGCGGGTGATCATGATGTCGTGCGCGTGGCTTTCGCGAAGCCCCGCATTGGTGATGCGGATGAATTCGGCGCGGCTCTGCAATTCGGCGATCGTCGCGGCACCCACATAGCCCATGGCGGCGCGAAGTCCGCCGACGAGCTGATGCAGAACCGCCGCCACCGGCCCCTTGTAGGGCACCTGGCCCTCGATCCCCTCGGGCACCAGCTTGAGATTGTCCGTCACTTCCTGCTGGAAATAGCGATCGGCCGAGCCCCGCGCCATGGCACCGACCGAGCCCATGCCGCGATAGGATTTGTAGGAGCGGCCGTTGTACAGAAAGATTTCGCCGGGGCTCTCGTCGGTGCCGGCCAGCAGCGAGCCGATCATCGCCACATGGGCGCCCGCCGCCAGCGCCTTGGCGAGATCGCCCGACAGCTTGATGCCGCCGTCGGCGATAATCGGGAGATCGGCCTTCGCCGCCTCTTCGGCGCATTCCATGATCGCCGAAAGCTGCGGCACGCCGACCCCGGCGATGACCCGCGTGGTGCAGATCGAGCCGGGCCCGATGCCGATCTTGACCGCATCCGCCCCCGCCCCCACCAGCGCCTTGACCGCTTCCGCGGTCGCCACATTGCCGGCCATGATCTGCACCCTGTTGGAAAGCTTCTTGATCCGCCTGACCTGCTCGATCACATGGATCGAATGGCCGTGCGCGGTATCGACCACGATCACATCGGCCCCGGCATCGATCAGCATTTCGGCGCGCCTCATGCCGGCATCGCCGGTGCCCGTTGCCGCCGCCACGAGCAGCCGCTCGCGCTCGTCCTTGGCGGCGAAGGGATGATCGGCCGCCTTCTCCATGTCGTTGACGGTGATCAGCCCGACGCATTTGTAGTCCTCGTCGACGACGATCAGCTTTTCGATGCGGTACTTGTGCAACAGCCGCTTGGCCTCGTCGCGGTCCACCCCCGCCTTGACGGTGACCAGATTCTCGTTGGTCATCAGATCGGCGACCTTGGCGTTCATGTCGGTGGCGAAGCGCACATCGCGGTTGGTGATGATGCCGGCCAGCGTGCCGCGATCGTCGACCACCGGAATGCCGGAAATCTTGTGGCGCTCCTTGAGCTTCATCACATCGGCAAGCGTCGCGTCGGGACCGATGGTGATGGGATTGACCACCATGCCGGACTCGAAGCGCTTCACTTGCCGCACATGCTCGGCCTTGACGTCCGGCTCGAGGTTCTTGGGGGTGACGCCAGGACCGCCCGCTTCCGCCATTGG
>CAYOZR010000025.1:0-27809 GCA_964408555.1 uncultured Aestuariivirga sp. | reverse complement strand
GATCAGCGGCTTCGAGGCGCTGCTGCGCTGGCAACATCCGACCCGCGGCCTGATGCCGCCCAAAGAGTTCATTCCAATCGCCGAGGAAACCGGCCGCATCGTCCCGATCGGCGAATGGGGGCTCAGGGAGGCTTGCGCCGACGCGGCCAGCTGGCCGGGCGCGGTCAAGGTGGCGGTCAATCTGTCGCCCGCCCAGCTCAAGAGCCACGGTCTCCTGAATGCCGTGACCGGCGCCCTCAAGGCAGCCGGGCTCGATCCCGAGCACCTGGAACTGGAGGTGACGGAGACGGCGTTGCTGGAGGAGAGCGATGCCAACCTGCGAACCCTCCATAAGCTCCGCGGCCTTGGAACGACTATCGCATTGGACGACTTCGGCACCGGCTATTCGAGCCTGAGCTATCTCCGCGGATTCCCGTTCGATAAGATAAAGATCGACCGCTCCTTCGTGCACGATCTGCAGGCCAAGCCGGAGTCGGCGGCGATCATCCGCGCGACCATCCAGCTGGCACAGACGCTCGGCATGGCGACGACCGGCGAAGGGGTGGAGACGGCCGAGCAGCTCATCATGCTGCGCGCCGCCGGCTGCAAGGAGATACAGGGCTATTACATCAGCCCGCCGCTCGGGGCCGATCAGGTGTCGGAGTTTATCACCCAACACGGCGGACGGCGTCCGTCCCTTCCGGCGGGCGATAGCGGCCCGATGAAGGCGGCAGCGGGATAGTTGTTTCCGGCCGTGTCTTCCGACCGTAGTGGACCGGGCTCGCCTGCTTCTCCTATAGTCGCCGTCATGCCGGTCATCACCTCGTTGCAAAACCCGACGATCAAGTCGATCCGCTCGCTTTCCGAAAAGAAATACCGGGAGGAAGCCGGACTGTTCGTGGCGGAAGGGGCCGAGGCGCTGGCGCGGGCACGGCGCGAGGGATGGGAGCCCGTCTATGTGGTTTCGACGGCGGCGGCGAACCCATGGGGCAAGGCCGAGCGCCTGACGGTGAGCGAAAAGGTGATGCAATCGCTCAGCGGCCAGAAGAATGCGAGCCCCCTACTCGGCGTATTCCGGCAGCGCTTTGCCGATGTCATCGAGCCGCGGGGCATTTGGATCGCGCTGGAGAAGATGCGCGATCCCGGCAATCTCGGCAGCATCATCCGCACGGCGGACGCGGTTGCGGCGCAAGGCGTCATTCTGGTGGGGCCGGCTTGCGACCCCTATTCGCGCGACAGCGTGCGGGCCAGCATGGGCTCGATCTTCGGGCCGCCTCTGGTCCGGATGGCGGGGCCGCGGTTCATCGATTTGTGCACGAGCTGGCCCGGCGAAGCGATCGGCACCCATCTTCAGGGCACGGAAGACTACCGCCGCGCCTACCGCGCGCCCACGCTGCTGGTCATGGGCAGCGAGGGCGGCGGGCTTACACCCGAGACGGCGGCGGCCTGTTCGACGCTGGTGCGCATCCCGATGACAGGCGGCGCCCAGTCCCTCAATGTGGCGGTGGCGGCGGGCCTCATGCTGTACGAGATCGGGCGCGATCAGGATCGCACAAAGGCATCACCCGGCACGTCCCGCCGGTGAACCGGGCTCACCCCCGGCTCACGAAATTCCACCTTGTTTTCCGGGCCGCAATGCTCAAAACCTGCGGCCGGAACCGGATTTGGAGAACGGCATGAAATCGCAGGCGCGGGTGGTGATCGTCGGCGGCGGGGTGATGGGCGTGGGGCTGCTCTATCACCTGGCGCTGGAAGGCTGGAGCGATATCGCGCTCATCGAAAAGGGCGAGCTCACCTCGGGCTCGACCTGGCATGCGGCGGGACAATGCCCGCATTTCAACGGCTCGCTCAACATGACCAAGGTGCACACCTACGGCACGGAGCTTTATGCCAATCTCGAAAAGCTCACCGGCCAGGCGGTGTCGTGGCACGGCTGCGGGGGCCTCAGGCTGGCGGTGACCGATGAAGAGGTCAACTGGTTCAAATATGTCCACGGCATCTCGCGGCTGGCCGGCTACGAGTGCGAGATCATCGGGCCTTCCGAGATCAAGAATTACCATCCCTATCTCGAGACCTTCGGCGTCAAGGCCGCCTTCCGCACCGTGCATGACGGGCATGTGGCGCCGGCCGACATCACCAACGCCATGGCGGCGGGGGCGCGGAAGCTCGGGGCGGAGATCTATCGCCGCACGCGGGTGACGGACATCAAGCGGCTGGCGAATGGCGAATGGCGCGTGGTGACGGACAAGGGCGATATCGTCTGCGAGCATGTGGTCAATTCGGCCGGCTCCTATTGCGACGTAGTGGGAGCGTGGACCGGGCACAATGTGCCGATCGCCAACATGCTGCATCACTATGTCATCACCGAGCCGCTCAAGGAGCTGATCGATCTGGCGGCGGAGTTGCCGGTGGTGCGCGACCCCTATGCGCACGCCTATTTGCGCGAGGAGACGAACGGCGTGCTGGTCGGGCCCTATGAGACGGCGACGGCGCATGTCTGCTGGGACGGCAAGCCGCCCGCCTGGGATTTCGAGAGCGAGTTGATCGCCCCCGAGCTCGACCGGCTGATGCCGTGGCTCGAAAAGGCAACCGAGCGCCTGCCGCTGTTCGGCAAGACGGGGATCAAGTCGGTCGTCTCCGGCGCCATCACCCATACGCCGGACGGCACCTATCTCTCCGGTCCGGCGCCCGGCCCCAAGAACTACTGGATGCATTGCGGCGCCTCGATCGGCATCTGCCAGGGCGGCGGGGCCGGCAAATATCTGGCGCAATGGATGGTGCACGGCCAGGCCGAGATCAACATGCGCGAATTCGATCCGCGCCGCTTCGGCAATTGGGCGAGCAAGGACTACACGGCGGACGTGTCGATCGCCGACTATCATCACATGTATTACTGCTACAAGCCGGCCGAGCAGCACGAGGTGGGCCGGAACTTGCGCAAATCGTCGCTGCATGAGCGGCTGAAAGGCCACGGCGCGCAGTTCTCGCAGATTTTCGGCTGGGAGCGGGCGCGCTGGTACGATCCCACCGGCACGGGCGAGACATTCTCCTTCAAGCGTTCGAACTGGTGGGAGGCGGTGCGCGGCGAGGCACTCGCCGTGCGCGAGCGTGTCGGCCTCATGGACCTTTCGACCTTCGCGAAATACGAGGTCAAGGGCAAGGATGCCTATACCTTCCTCGAACGCATCTGCGCCAATAAGATTCCGGCCAAGGACGGCGGCATCATCCTGGGCCACCTGCTCAATGTGAACGGCTTCATCGAGTCGGAGATCACGGTGACGCGGCTCTCGCCAGAACATTTCTATGTGCTGTCGGCGGCGGTGGCGCAATTGCACGACAAGGATCAGCTCGAATGGCGCAAGCGCGAGGGCGAGCGCGTGACGATCGCCGACGTGACCGACGCTTATGGCGTTCTGGTGCTGGCGGGGCCGAAGGCACGCGATGTGCTGGCGCAATGCACCAAGACCGATCTTTCAAACGCCGCGTTCCGCTGGCTTACCGCCAAGGAGGCGGAGGTGGCCGGCGTCAAGGCGGTGCGGTTGCTGCGCGTCAATTATGTGGGTGAGTTGGGCTGGGAAGTTCATTGCCCGATGGCGGAGATGCCCAGGGTGTTCGATGCGCTGATGGCGGCGGGCGCGGCCCACGGTATCCGGCTGTTCGGCACCTATGCGATGAATTCGCTGCGCATGGAAAAAGCCTATCGCGGCTGGGGCGCGGAGTTGACCTGCGAGATCGACATGTTCGAGGCCTCGATGCAGCGCTTCATCCGCCTCGACAAGGCGGATTTCATCGGCAAGGCGGCAAGCCTCTCCCGGCAGCAGCGGGGGCCGCGCATGAAGCTCGTCTATCTCGAGGTGGACAATACCGACTCCGATTGCATGGGCAACGAGCCGGTCTATGCGGGCGGCAGGCTGGTGGGAGTGACAACGAGTGGCGGCTTCGGCCATGCGGTGAACAAGTCGCTGGCCTTCGCCTATGTCGAGCCTGGGCTGACGGCACCGGCCAGCGCCTTCGAGGTTCTAGTTTTCGGCGAAAAGCGCAAGGCGCGGATCACGCCTGAGTCCGCGTGGGATGCGGAGAATCTCCGGCTGAAGGCTTAAAGCCCCGTCAGCTCCTGACCGGGAGGGACTTGTTCCCAGGACTGGCCGGTGGCCAGGATGCAGGTGACGCCCTGCGGCTGGGTCATCAGCATGGTCCAGGAACCGGATTTCGAGACGAAGAGTTCGGCCAGGTTGCGCTGCCCGGCGATGCCGAAGGCCGCCGGCATTTCCTTATATTTACTGCCCAGCACCTTGATGATTTCGGCACGGTCGCCGCACACCGATTGGGCCTGCACGGGGCCCGCCGCGGCGAACGCCAAGGCGGCGGCCACGACAGGTAAACACACACGATGGATAGACATCAGACCTCCAGTCTCGCCGTCCGAGGCGCCGCCGGAGGTTGTTTTACGACCCCTGGGAGATCAGGCGGGCCCCGGATCGGCTATGCCAACTTGGTTGTTCACAAGCGACTCCGGCTACTTCCAGTTGATAAGTTTACGGCCCAAGCGTAAACAAATTGCGAACAGCCCCAGCGGTTCCGGCTACGATGGCCTCACGATCCGGCCTGCTCCGTCTCGCTCAGATAGCGGTCATAGAACTGCCGCTTCAAGTCCGAGACCTGACGGGCGACCTTCAGGCGCCGGCGATCGATCTTCGCCGGGCCGAGGCCCAGCCAAGCGGCAATCATCGCGACGGTCTGATTCGGCATGGCCTCGAGGTGCTCGTACTGGACCGGAAGGCAGCGCAGGCGGTTTGCCTGCAGGAACTGCCGGATCATGGCGTTCTCGAGATTGACGCGCTCGATGCGCGCGGCGATTTTCGCCCGGTCGTATTCGGCGCTGTCGTCGGCGTTGGCCTTTTCCTGGCCGGCGATCCATTCCCTTGTGTGGAAGGCAAACTGATAGGAGACGGCCTGGGCCAGGACATCGTAGCGGTGGATGTGGATGAAATGCGGATTGGGAAACAGCGTTCCGAAATAGCCGAGCCGCGCCAGCATCGCCAACTGCTCGATGCCCGCCTTGGTGACGAGGCGTCCGGCCTTGGCATTCTTCTCGTGCAGCAGGCGGCAATAGAAGTCGAAGCCGGTTATCCCAGCCGCGCGCGACCGGTTCAGCACGGTCGGGGCATTGAGGAATTCGCCACTGCGCGGCAGTTGTCCGGTCGCCGCCAGCAAATCGCCGAGGAAGTTCGATCCACAACGATTGGTGAAACAGATGAAGACGGAAAGCTCCGTCTCGATCCCCTCCGCCATGCCGGGCGCGAAGACCGGCATGGCCATGGCCGCGCCGATCCTGTCCGCGTGGTGCCCGTCGATGAGCGGCGGAATATACAAGGCTCAGCCTTCCCGTCCGGCCGGGGTGCGGGATTCGCGCCGGGTCAGCCGACGATTTCCTTGGCCTTGAAACAGAACTTGATCTCTTTCCTGGCAGTCTCCGGACTGTCGGAGCCATGCACCGAATTGGCCTCGATCGATTCGGCGAAGTCCTTGCGGATGGTGCCTGCTTCGGCATTGGCCGGATTGGTGGCGCCCATGATGTCGCGGTATTTCGCCACCGCATTGTTGCCTTCCAGAACCTGGAGAACGATGGGACCCGAGCTCATGAACTTGACCAGATCCTTGTAGAAGGGCCGGGCCTTGTGGACGGCGTAGAATTTCCTGGCATCGGCCTGCTTCCACTTCACCCGCTTCTGGGCGACGATGCGCAGTCCCGCGGCCTCGATCTTGGCGTTGATGGCGCCGGTCAGATTGCGCCGGGTCGCGTCCGGCTTGATGATCGAGAAGGTGCGTTCGACGGCCATGGTTTTCCCCTGTTGAGCCCGGAAAAGAATTGGGCCGCCTTTTAGCGGCGGCCTCATCCGGTGGCAAGGGCGGCGGCGGCGCCCGATCAGAACAAGGGCGCGAGCGCCCGGTACAGCGCGCGGAATTTCTCCAGACGCGGGGCATAGGCGCGGGTCAGCGCCGGGTCGGGGCTGAAGCGCGCGGCGATAATTGGACGTTTGCAGATTTCGGCAACGGGCTCCGCGTCATGGGCAAGACGTGCAAGCCGCGCCGCGCCGAAGGCCGGCCCCGCCTCGCCGCCCTCATGGAGAAGCAGCGGACGGTCGAGCACGGCGGCCAGAATTTTCATCCACAGGGCGCTCTTCGAGCCGCCGCCGATGACGCCGGGTTCGCGCGGCAAGGCGCCTGTCCGCGCCAGACAGGTCTGGCAGTCGGCGAGCGCCAGAGCCACGCCTTCCAGCACCGCCAGCACCATGTCCTCGCGGCGCGTCGATTGCGTCAGGCCGAAAAACACGCCCTTGGCATGGGGATCGTTGTGCGGCGTGCGCTCGCCGGTGAGATAGGGAAGAAAGAGGAGCGGCGACGGGCCGGTGAAGGCGGCTTCCGCCTCGCGCAGCAATTTGCCCACATCCTTTTCGCCGAGAATGCCGGCCACCCAGGAAAGGCAGCCGGCGCCATTGAGCAGTGCCGCCATGCGGAACCAGCGGCCGGGCAGGCCGTGGCAGAAGGTGTGGATGAGCGAGGCGGGGGCCGGACAATAGCTCTCGCCGGTCACGAAATATTGCGCCGAGGTGCCGAGCGAAATGAAACCGTCGCCGTCATCGACGGCACCGATGCCGATGGCGCCGGCGGCGGCATCGCCTGCCCCGGCGGCGACCACGATCCCGCCCGCAAGGCCCCAGTCGCGGGCGATCTCGTCGCGCAAGGTGCCTGAGACGGCGTTGCCCTCGAGAGCCTCCGGAAGCATCTCCAGCGATATCCCGCAGGCCGCGACGATTTCCTTGGACCACCGCCGCTTGCCGGTATCGAACAGAAGCGAACCCGCGGCATCGCACATGTCGGTGGCGAAGCCGCCGGTCAGGCGCAGGCGGACATAGTCCTTGGGCAGCAGGATTTTGGCGATGGCCGCGAAAGCCTCCGGCTCGTGGGTCTTGAGCCACAGGAGTTTCGGCGCGGTGAAGCCGGCCATGGGCAGCACCCCGGCGATCTCGCCGATCATGGGAACGCGCCGCTGCAACTCGGCCGCCTCGGCATGGGCGCGGCCGTCATTCCACAATATGGCGGGGCGGATAGGCCGGTTGTTGCGGTCGAGCAGCACCGCGCCGTGCATCTGACCGGACAGGCCGATGGCCTTAACGCCGCGCCAGTCCGCGCCAGCCTGAGAGCGCAAGTCCGCGACAGCACACAGCACCGCCCGCCACCAGTCGTCCGGATCCTGTTCCGACCACAGCTCCCGCGGCCGGCTGGTCGCCGGCGCCACCGAGGCCGAAGCAACGATATGCTGGTCCTGGCCGGCGAGGACGGCCTTGACCGCGGAAGTGCCGATATCGAGACCGAGATACACGGGAAGCTAGAGCCCGTGCTGTTTCATCTTCCGGCGCAGGAACGGAATGCCCTGGTCGAGCACTTCGTAACGGTCCTTGGCGACCGCCCGCCACACCGACAGCGCGGCGGCGATTTCGGGCGGCAGTTCAACGAAGCTTTCGATCACCAGATCGCCGGCGAAGCCGGATTTCTTGAGGGCCGCGAAGCAATCGTCCCAGTCGACGGTGCCGGTGCCGGGCACGCCGCGATCGGATTCGGAGAGATGAATGTAGCGGCAGTGGCGGCCCGCCTCGACGATGCCGTTGCCGATGCCCTTCTCCTCGATGTTCATGTGATAGGTGTCGAGGTGGATGGTGACATTGGGTTCGCCGATGCGCTCGATCATGGCGAGCGACTGTTTCGCCGTGTTGAGGAGATGCGTCTCATAGCGGTTGCAGGGCTCGATGCCGAGGACCATGCCGTATCCGGCGGCGCGGCGCGCGATGGGCTTGAGGGCCTTGGCGATGTTGGCAAGCTCCGGTTCCGTCGGCGCCTGCCCCGAGCGCCAGCCGAGGGTCGAATAGGTGACGCCGCCGAGGAAATCGCAGCCGAGCGCATGGGCCGTTTCCAGCGCCCGGTGCAGGAATTTCTCGGCGCGTTGCGGATGGAGCGCGGCGTTGTCCCGCATCGGTAGGCAGAGCGAGCCCGAGGGCGCCACGCCATGCTGCCTGAACAGCTTGACCGAATGATCGACGTCGATGCGCTCGGGCGTCAACAGCGCGATCTCGATCACGTCGAGGCCGTATTTGGCCGCTTCCGGGATCAGCGTCTCGGCCGCCGCTTTCGTCCAGCTCGCCGTCCACAGGCTCGAATGCATGCCGAGACGGATTTTCGATTGCGCCATGGTTGCCGGTCTCCGTTGTTCAATGGGCGCCGACGATGAAGCCGACGACCTCGCGCATCTGGGTTTTCTGGGTTATGAGATCGGCTTCGATGCGGCCCTGCCGCAAGACGACGATGCGGTCGGTCACCTCGAAGACGTCGTTGAGGCGGTGGCTGATGAGGATGACGCCGATGCCGTCGTCGCGCAACTGGCGGATGAGCTTGAGAACGCTCTCGACCTCGCGCACCGCCAGCGCCGCGGTGGGTTCGTCCATGATGACCAGCTTGGGATTGAAGGTCAGCGCCCGGGCGATGGCGACGGTTTGTTGCTGGCCGCCGGAAAACATGCCGACCGGACGGTGAATGGAGGGAATGCGGCCGCCGAGACGGTCGATCATCTTCTGTGCCTCGATATCCATGCGCGCCTTGTCGACGAAGCCGGGCAGGAAGCCGAACAGGTTTTTCACCGGCTCGCGGCCGAGAAAGATGTTGGCGGAAACGTCCTGCTGCTTGGCCAGCGCCAGATCCTGGTAAATCATCTCGATGCCGAGGGCGCGCCGCTGGCCGGGAGCAAGCGCGGTCACATCCTTGCCGTCGAAGACGATGCGGCCACCGTCGGCGCTGTAGATGCCGGTGATGATCTTCATCAGCGTCGATTTGCCGGCGCCATTGTCGCCGACCAGGCCGGTGACACTGCCGGCCTCGATGTCGAGATCGACGCCGCGCAGCACCTGCACGGGCCCGAAATGCTTGGTGACGCCGGAGACGTGGAGGAGAGTCACAGCTTTTTCTCCGCCGATGTCTGGAACTGATCGATGTAGACGGCGATGACCAATACCGCGCCGATGGCGATCTGCTGGTAATAGGACTGCACCGCCAGAAGATTGAGGCCGTTCTGCAAGACACCCATGATCAGCGCCCCGATCAAGGTGCCGAGGATGCTGCCCTTGCCGCCGAACAGGCTGGTGCCGCCGATGATCGCTGCGGTAATCGCGGTCAATTCGTAGTTGATGCCGGCGGTGGGATCGCCGGCATTGACCCTGGCCATGAACAGCAGCCCGGCGATGCCCGCCATCAGGCCGGAGATCGTGTAGAGCTTGCGGCGCAGCCGCTCGACCGGAATGCCGGTGGCGCGGGCCGCCGCCTCATTGTCGCCCATCGCCAGCGTGTGCTTGCCGAAGCGGGTGTAGGCGAGAAAATAATGCACGATCACGGCGACGGCGATGAACACGATGACCGGCATGGGAATGCTGAACGGCCGGCCCTGGCCGAGATAGATGACCGGATCGGGCAGCCCATAAATGGCGCGGCCGTTGGGAATGATGAGGGCGATGCCGCGCGCCACGCCGAGCATGCCGAGGGTGACGATGAAGGCGGGGATGCGGGTGCGGGTGATGAGTTCGCCGTTGACGAAACCCGCCGCGGCGCCGGCCGCCAGGCAGCCGACGATGGCCATGGGCCAGGGATAACCCGCCTCGACGACGAAATAGGCGCCGACCACGCCGGAGAGGCCCATCACCGAGCCGAGCGACAGGTCGAGCCCGGCGGAAGAGAGGATCAAAGTGGCGCCGATGGCGAGCACGCCGATGGTCGAGGTGGCCAGCAGGATGTTGAGGAAATTGCTGAGCGACAGGAAGAACGGCGACAGGACGGTCATGGCGATGCACAGGATCGCCAGCACGATCAGGGATTCGAGTCTGACCTGCAGCTTGGTGTCGAAGAAAAACTGTAGCCGCCGCCAGGCCCGGCCGTTCAGCGCAACATCGCCGGTTGACATGTTCAAATTCTCGAAGGCTCCGCGCGCCGGATCGAAGCCCGGCGCGTGGCGCATTGCGGTTTGGTTATTACTTGACGAACTCAAGCATGGGCTCGGTGCCGGCATCAAGCACATCCTTGGTGAGAACCAGGGTCGGCACGTAGACGACGCCCGGAACTTGCTTGCCTTCGGTCACCGCCTTGACGTTCTCGACCGCCTGCTTGCCGACCAGATAGGGAAGCTGAGCGACGGAGGCGGTGAGACGGCCGGACTTGATCGACTTGACCGCGTCGGAATTGCCGTCGACGCCGATGATGGTCACCTGGTCGCCCTTGCCGGCGGCGAACACGGTTTCGACCGCGCCCAGCGCCATGCCGTCATTGGCGGCGAAGATGGCGACGAGGTCCGGGTGCTTGGTCAGGATGTCGTTGGTGATGTTGGCCGCCTTGCCGCGATCCCAATCGCCGGGCAGCGAGGCCACGATCTCGAGGCCGGGGGCGATTTCCTTGAGCCGGTTGGCGAAGCCGCGGGCCCGCTTCTGGCCGGTAATGTTGCCGGACAGGCCCTCGATCACCAGCACCGGTCCCTTGGTGTCCTTGCCGATCTTCGAAACCAGATAGTCGGCACCCTGGCCGCCCGCCGCCTCGTTGTCGGAGCCGATCGAGAAGGCGATCGACACGCCGGCCTGCTTGGTGATTTCCGGATCGAGATTGCCGTCGAGATCGACGACCGGAATGTTCATCTCGTTGGCGCGCTTCAGGCAGGGCAGCAGGATGTTGGAGTTGATCGCCGCGGTGATCATCACCGCGGGCTTCCTCTCCAGCATGGTGTTGCAGGTGTTGAGCTGCGGCTCGGCCGCCTGGTCGCTCTCCACCGCCTGCAAATAATATTCGACGCCAGCAGCCTCGGAACCGGCCTTGACGCCTTGCTCCATGGCGCCCCAGAAGGGATTGGCCAGGGTCTTCATCAGCACGCCGTAGACCGGCTTGTCGGCGGCATAGGCAGCGGTGCCGGCCAAGAGAACGGCCGAGGCCAGCAGCAGGGATTTCAGTTTCATCATGACTTCCTCCATTTGCATTGTGACAAACTAGTGCCCGGCCCGATTGGTTTCGGGCTTCTCGTTCTCGGGGCTTGGCGCCTCGGATCCTTCATCGGTTCCTCCCGGACACGGTGGCGATCGAGCCACGGAATTCGACACTGCACGGGATGCGGAGCTTCGCCGCCGCGCGATCGGGGTGTTCGATACGGTGCAGGAGGCGCTCCCAGGCCCGCGCCGCCAGCTCCTCGACCGGCTGCACCACCGTCGCCACCGGCGGATGCATCACCTGCATCCATTCGAAATCGTCGAAGCCGGCGATCGATATGTCCTCGGGGATGCGCAAGTTCAGCTTCGCCACCTCGCGCAGCACGGCGAGTGTTGCCTGAATGAAGAGCGCGAAAACCGCCTTGGGCACGGCGCCGGTTTCAAAGCGCTGCATCATCGCCTGCGTGGCGCTGTCGAGGCTAGCGCCGCAGGCCAGAATTTCGATCCGCATGGGTTCGCTCATGGCGCGCGCGGCGGCTCGCACGCCGGCGATGCGCTCGGCCATGTTGGGGAGATCGGGCGAAGAGGCCGCCACCAGCAAATGCCGGTGCCCGTGTTCGTAGAAGCGCCGCACCATCTTGCCGCTGGCTTCGGCATTGTCGACGCCGATGCCGTCGAAGGGCGAGCCGGCCGAGACCCGGTCGACGATCACCGTGGGCATCGCCTCGGCCTTGAGGCGCCGGGCGCTGGCGAGCCCCGCGGAACTCGGAATGAGAACGATGCCGGCGACACGCCAGTCGAGCAGCGCTTCGATCTGGCGGCGCTCTATCGCTTCGGCCTCGGAACTGCTGACCGTCACCAGCCGGTAGCCGCTCGCCTCGGCGAGCTTCTCGATCGAGGCGATCAGCGCGCCGAAGAAGGGATTGCGGAAATCGGGAACGATGAGGCCGACGAGGGCGCGCCGGCTGCGGCGGAGATTGGCGGCCAGAGGGTCGCTGCGGTAGCCCAGTTCGCGCACCGCCGCGTTGACCCGGCTGGCATTGTCGGCGCCGACGGTGTCAATGCCGCGCAAGACCTTGGAGACGGTGGCGGGCGACACGCTGGCGCGGCGGGCCACGTCGTAGATGGTCGGGCGCGCCATGTCGCGCCGCCGCGTGGCCGTGCTGTTCCGCAACCAACATCCCTCCCGTTACAAGTAGAGTAAACCGATTTATCTTGAATTGTAAATCGATTTATCGTTGAAATCCGCGGGCATCCATTCGAGGAGCATAGCCATGGCCAACGACCGCCCCCTGATCCTTTCGATCCCCGAGCCGCGCCGCCTGGAACTGATCTTCACGGCGGACGATCTGGCGGAATTGCGCCGCGATTATCGCGTCGTCGAAGGCGAAGGCGCGGGTGCGGCGGCGGTGCTCGACGCGCATGTTGCCGGGGCCAGTTTCATCATCGGCCAGCCGCCGCTCTCCCGCGACTTGCTGCAGCGCGCCGTCAAGCTCAAGGCGATCTTCAATGTCGAGACCAATTTCCTCGACAACATGGACTACGATTTCTGTTTCGCCCATGGCATCCATGTGCTGACCACGGGGCGCGTCTTCGCCGTGCCGGTGGCCGAAATCGGATTGGGCCTGGCGCTGGCGCTGGAGCGCAACATCTGCGGCGCCGACCGCGCCTTCCGGGCGGGACAGGAATTATGGGGCGGCGACGGCAATGGCGAGGCGCGGCTCATCTCCGGCGGCGAGGTCGGCTTTGTGGGCTTCGGCGATCTGGGCCGCGCCCTGCACCGGCTGCTCGCCGGATTCCGCGTCCGCATCCGGGTCTTCGATCCGTGGCTGCCGCCAAGCCTTCTGAGCGAATTGGGAGTCGAGCCGGCACCGCTTGAGCGGGTGCTGTCGCAAAGCGATGTGATTTTCGTGGTTGCCTCGGTCACCTCCGACAATAGCGGATTCCTCGGTGCCAACGAATTCGCCGCGATGCGGAAGGGCGCCAGTTTCGTGTTGTTGAGCCGGGCGGGGGTTGTCGATTTCGCGGCGCTGATGGCGGCGGTGCGTTCCGGACATATCCGCGCGGCGAGCGATGTTTTTCCCGCGGAACCCCTGCCCCGCGATCATCCGGTGCGCTCGCTTGAAGGCTTCGTGCTGTCGGCGCACCGGGCGGGCGCGCTCGATTGCGCCTTCAAGCAAATGGGCCGCATGGTGCTCGACGACATGGCGCTGATGGCGCGCGGCCTGCCGCCCGTCGCCTGCCGCCGCGCCGAACGCGAAACCGTCCGCCGCATGCGCTCGAAGCCGGTGAGCCGGAATTAGAGGCTCAATTGAGCCCGAGTACCCGGGCGTAGTCGGCGCACAGCAGATGCAGCGGCGGCTCATCCTCGACGATCTCGGGAAAGCGCGGCAGCGGCACCGTGAAGATGTTGTCGTTGAGATCGTCGTTGACCAGCGACACTTCTCCCACCAGCACCGGCGCATCGGCCGCCTCGAGCGCATGGAACATGCCGGGTTCGAGGACGATGCTCTGGCCCGGATCGAGCCGGATGGAGGTGCGCGCCTCGAAGTCGACCGGTTCTTCGTCGACGAGCACGCGTGAAGGGCCCTGGCGCGGCCGGCCGCTCAGATCGGCCGATGTGAGCTGGATCGTCAGGGTGCCGCCGCCGCGATTGATCAGGTCTTCCGTCTTGGTGTGGTGCGAGTGCGACGGGCAGCCCTGCCCCTTCTGGAACAGCAATATCTTTTCGCAATAGAGCCGTCCGCGGCCGCTGGGCAGCAGTTGCTTGTCGCCGTTGCGGATGGTGAACAGCACGATGCCGCTCCTGGCAAAATTACCCGAGCCGAAATCGGTGACATCCCAGCCAAGCCGGCCCCGGTAAATCTGCGACTGCGGAGTGAGCCTGGCGCGCAGTTCGTCAGGGCTCAGGAAGGCAAAGCGCGGCAGGAGGAACTTATGCGCGGCGAAGAACGTCTTGGCGGTGGCGATCGCCCGGTTGATTTCACTGCGGCGCATGGCGTCATCTCCTCCCGGGTTGCGGCGGGCTCTCGTTGGCGCGGTCGCGGAAGGCGGCGAGCGCATCGTGGATCGGCGACAGGGCCGGAGCCAGGCGCGCATAGACATCGCGATAGAGCCGGTCGTAGCAGGCCATCCAGACCTCGTCCGGCTCGACGATCCGCACCGCGCCGAGGCTCTCGGCAAAAGCGGCGCGCGCATCCGCAACCGTGGCGAAGATGCCGCAGCCCAATCCCGCCAGCATGGCGGCGCTGAGGCATGTGCCTTCGTTGAGCGGCGTCACTTCGATGGCGCGGCCATAGACGCTGGCCTTGATTTTCATCCACAAGTCGTTGCGCGTGCCGCCGCCAATCACCCGGATGCGCCCGACCGGAGCGACGCTGCTCCGCGCCGTCATGCCTTCGACGGCCAGCCTGGCGCTCATCGCGACGCCTTCGAGAACGCTGCGGAACAGGATCGCCTGCGAGCTGTCGCCGGCGATGCCGATGAAACCGGCCCGGGCATTGGGACTGGGATAAGGCTGGTCGCCGCCCCGGAGCTGCGGCAGGAAGCACACGCCATTGCTGCCTGGCGGCGCCTCGCGCGCCGCCGCGATCAGGGCGTCATAACCCGCGCCACCCGTCTGCGCCCGGAACCATTCGACGGCGCCACCCGATGTCGACAGGCCGCAGCACAGATAATAACGCGGCGTGCCCACCGCCAAGACGCCCTGCTGATAGCCGCCGGCGCGGAAAGCATCGTCGAAGACCGGCGCGTCATTGATCAGGATCTGGGCCTCCGCCGTGCCCATGCTGTTGAGCAGAACGCCGGGTTCATCGGTGTCGGCGGCAATTGTGCCGATGACGTGGTCGTGCCCGCCGGCCGAAACGATTGTCGAGCGCGGCAATCCGGTTTCGGCGGCAGCCTCCGCGTGAACCCGGCCGACCGCGGCACCGCTGGCCACCAGCGGCGCGAACAGCCGCGGATTCATGTCGAGCCTGGCCAGCAGCTCCTCCGACCAGGCGAGCCGTTTCACGTCGAGCGCGTTGGTGCGCGAGGCGAGGGTGAAATCGGTGCGGGCTTCGCCGCTCAGCCGATAGGCCACCCAGTCGGCCATGTTGAGCCAGTATCTTGCCTTGGCGAAGATTTCGGGATGATGGCGCCGCCACCACAGAAGCTTGCCGAGGCCGAAGGTGTGGGTGGCGGTGACGCCGCTGACGGCGAAGACATAATCGTCGCCGAGCATGGCCCGCATCGCTTCGCCCTCGGCAACGGTGCGGGCGCAATACCAGGCGATGACCGGGCCCAGTTCGGCGCCATCCTCGCCGATCAGGACGCCGGCCTCGCCGACGCTGGCGACGGCAAGCCCGGCGACCGGCGGATTGGGCCCAAGCGCCTGGGTGAGCGAGCGCAGCACCTTGCAGACGGTCTGCCACAACTCTTGTGGATCGTGCTCGGCCCATCCCGGTTCTGGAAACCTGGTGGGCGTGGGCAGTGCGGCTTCCGCCACGATGCGGCCGCGTAGATCGACGGCGATGGCGCGGATGCGGCCGGTGCCGAAATCGAGACCGGCCAGCAGGGGCGCTCCACGGTTGGCGGCGGGATCCGGCAAGCGCCTAGCCCTTGACCGCGCCGAGCGTCAGCCCGCGCACGATATAGCGCTGGGCGATGAGCGCGATGATCACCGGCGGGATCATCGCCGTCATCGCCCGCACCCCCATGAACCAGAACTGCACGCCGCGCGTATCGATGGCGCCGGCGATATGGACCGGCACGGTGATGGCCTTGTCGCTGCCGATCGCCACGGCGAAGAGAAACTCGTTCCAGGTGAAGGCGAAGATGATAAGCCCGGTGGCCGCCATGGACGGCGCGGCCAGCGGCAGCGCCACGCGCCAGAAGGAACCCCAATGGGTGGCACCGTCGATGAGGGCCGCCTCTTCCAGCTCGACCGGCAGATCGAGGAAGGTCTGGCGCATGATCACCACGACATAGGGCATGACGAAAGTGGCGTTGATCAGGATGAGGGCGAGATGGGTGTCGAGCAGACCCAGGGCGCGCATGGCCAGATAGAAGGGAATGACGGTGGCGACCGGCGGCAGCACGCGCTGCGACAGGAACCAGACGGTGATGTCGCGGTTGCGCCAGCGCTCGAAGCGGAAGCGGGCGATGGCATAGGCGGCGGGCGTGCCCAGAAGCAGGGCGAGCATGGCCGCCGATATCGCAATCAGCGTGCTGTTGAACAGCGCCTGGGCGGTTTCCGGCGTGCCGAGCTGATCGATCCAATTGCCCAGCGTCGGAGTGAAGTTCACCCATGGGATGCCGAAGCCCGCGACGGTGAAGGTATCGATGGGATTGCGCAGCGACTGCGACAACGCCCAGTAGATCGGGAAGAAGAACAGCAGCGCCGCCGATACGGCGAAGACCGATGCGACGGCATCGCCAAGTCCCCCTTTCCGCCGCGCGGTCCGGTCAGCCATAGTTTTCACGCAAACGCCTGAAGAACAGGGTGATGACGATCATGACGGCGATGAGCAGCGCGTAGGCCATGGCGCTGGCATAGCCGAGATCGAAGAAGCGCAAGCCGGTGCGGAAGGCCAGCATCGAGAAGGGTTGAGTGGCAATCCCCGGGCCGCCGCCGGTCATCGCGAATGGAATATCGAAGAGCTTCAGCGATTCAGCCAGCCGCAGCAGCAAGACGATGACGATCGTCGGCTGCAACAGCGGCAGCATGACGTGCGTCAGCATGTCCCAGGGGCTGGCGCCGTCGACGCGGGCCGCCTCGTAAAGGTCCTCCGGAACGCCCTGCAGGGCGGCAAGAAACACCAGGAAGCAGAACGGCGTCCACTGCCAGACATCGACCAGGATGACCGAGAACAGCGCCCCCGACGGGTTCGACAGAAAGGGAATGCCGGTCCAGGACAGCGGGCCGCCGACCTCGTAAAAGATGGTGAAGAAAGTATAGCCCACCGCCAGGGGAGTGGCGAAAATCGGCAGAATCATGATGGCGCGCAGCACTGGCCTGCCGAATATGTGCTGGTTGAACAGAACCGCCAGCAGGAATCCGAAGACAAGTTCCAGCGGCACCGCGATCAGCACAAACATAAGAGTGACGCGGATCGCCTCGGCCACCTGCGGGTCGCCGAACAGGCGCTTGAAATTGTAGAGGCCGGTGAAGGTGGCCGTATTCACCTGCAGCTTGATGACGACATTCTTGGTGCGCGGCTGGCCCTGGTCGTCGAGGACGGGCTTTCCCTCCTCGTCGACAAGCGGCACCGTCTCGCGCCTCACCTCGGTCTTCTGCTCGACCTTGTAGAAGGCGAGATAGAGCGAATAGCCGAGCGGAAATACCGTGAAGGCCAGCACCCAGACGACCGCCGGGAGCAGGAACAGGAAGCGGATCTTTCCGGTCCAACGCATCTGATTTCGGATGGAAGAATGGCCGGGGCGGCTTCAAACCGCCCCGGGCCAATGTCCCGGCCTTACGGCTGGTAGCCGATGGCCGCCTGATAGTCGGCCTTCTGCTTGTCGCGGCCGATCCGGTCGGTGACGCCTTCCCAGGCCGCCGCCGTGTCGTCGAGCGCCTGCTTGGCGGTCTTGCCGCCGCTCATCGCCGCCGACAAATTCTTGTCCAGGATGTCCCAATACTCGAAGGTTCCCGGAATGCGCAGATAGGTGAGGACCGTCGGCGCATAGAACAGCTCGTGATAGGCATGGGCGTAGGTCCTGGCGTCGTTGGCATCCCAGCCCGCGGCGACATAGTCCTCGATCTTCGCCGTGCCGCCGTCCTCTTCGAGGAACTGGTAGGAGAAGCCGGGGTCGACGCCGTCCCAGCCGACCGTCGACATCAGTTTCGATACCGGCTTGATCGCCATCAACGACAGGAAGGAATAGACGGCTTCCGGATTGGCCGAGAAGTTCGAGATGACGCCGTGCCAGGAACCGCCGGTGGTGTTGCCGACCTGGCGCGGCGTGTCGAGCTTGACGAAGGCCTTCTTGTCGAAGTCATAGTACTCGTTCGACGACGGCAGCATGGCCGCGGCGCACTTGCCCTTGATCTTCGAGCGGCTGGTGTCCTGGCACAGGGCTCCTACGTCGCCCCAACTGAACACGAACACCGACTTGCCGCGCAGGAAATAGTCCCACGCCTCGCCGAGCGACCAGCCGACTTGCGCCGAGGGGCCGGTCTTGTGCAGTTCCTGCAGGAACTCGAGCGCCTTCAAATGGCCGGGGCTGTTGATCAGCGGCGTCATGGTTTCCGGATCGAACCAGTAGACGTTCTGGGTGCGCGTCACCTTGTCGCCCGGGTTGATGACGAAGGAAGCGGAGAGCGACTGGAAGTGATAGTGGCCCTGCTCGCCCACCTTCAGGTGCAGAACCGTGCCGCTGTCGGGATCGGCATCGTTGCTGTCCCAGTTCTTGCCATTGAAGTATTTGGAGATGTCGAGCAGCTGCTGCCAAGTCTGCGGCGGCACCGGCAGGTCGTAGCCATATTCGGTCTTGAAGGCCGCCTGATGCGCCGGATCGCCCAGCACATCCGAGCGGTAATAGAGAACCTGGCCGTCGCCGTCGTTGAGCACGCCGTAGCCGACGCCGTTCCAGGTGTGCAGCGCCTTGAGCGACGGCGGCATGTCGTCGTAGGTCCATTTCGGATACTTGCCCGACTTATTGAGGTCGTCGATCGGATAGCCGTAGCCGCCCGGCACGATGTCGCCGTACCAGAAGGCGCCGACCATGAAGGCATCGTACTGGCCGGTGCCGTTGCGCAGGTCGAGCATCATCTTGGTGTAGTGTTCGGCGAAAGGCAGCTCGACGATATTGACCTTGCCGCCCGACAGTTCTTCCCAGATCGGCCGGAACTGGTGCAAGGGTCCGCTGATGCCGCCCTTGGGGCCGGCGCCGTTGACGGTCACGGTGATGGTGACGCCGTCGAACGGCTTCTTGTCCGGCCCGAAAGCCGAACCGAGCTCCTCGCGCGAGGTTACGATCTTCGCATTGTTGTAGGCCTCGCCGAGTTTGAGAACGACGCTGCCGTCGTCCTTCCAATCGACATACTCGCCCGCCGAGGCCGATACTGCAAACATCGCCAGTGCCGGCAGAGCCAGCATCGGCATTCTGAAGCCATGCATCGTGAAGTCCTCCCGTTGTTGGCCAGCCGCGCCGTGGCACCTGGCTCGTCCAAACGAAGGGAGCATAGACCGACCCTAAGAAAACTCAACTGCGGGGAAACTCCGGTCGGCGCGGTCTCCGGCACTCAGCCCTTGAGGACGGCTTCGGTGATTTCGAGATCGGCCTGCAGCGGCCGGTGCGGCTTCAAGCCCGCCTTCTTCAGCCGGTCGTGATAATCCTTGACGGCCTCCTCGGTCGAGACATCGCCCATTACCACGCGGCGCATCAGCGCGACGAGATCGAGCGGCGCTTCCGCCAGATTGATCTTGCGGCCGAACAGCGCCACGCGGGCGCCGTGGCGCTCGGCCTGCAGCGCCAGCTCGAAGGTGTCGCGCGTCGTGCCCTTGCCGCCGCCGAGGACGCCGACGATCAGCCCGGCGGGATCGTAGGCGGCGAGCTCTTCCATCGCCTTGGCGCCGTTGTACTGGAGCTTGAGGAACAAGGGCCGGTCGGCCGCCGTCACGCCGGCCAGCGAGCGGATGATGCAGTCGTTGACATATTCGCCGATCTCCGCACCCTTGAGGCCGATGTCGAAGGCCGGGTTGAAGACTTCGAGGAAGTGCCGCAGCTTGTATTTGGCGGCTTCGGCCCGGAAGGCCCGGTAGGTCGCGAGGCTGTCGCGGTCGCGCTCGATATCGTTCGAGAAGGTGACCGAGTAGAGGCCGAGATCGCAGATCTTGGCGGCGCGGGCGGGCTCGGGGGTGGCAAATGGCCGCGAGGCATGATCGCGGTAAGTGCCGCCGCGCTGGCTCCAGATGTCGGTGGCATCGTTGAGCCGCACCGCCGGGGTGACGGCCTTGTTCTTGAACAGGCCGCGTTTGACTTGCGTCTCCGCCGAGGACGCCGACATCAGCATGACATCGACGAGGCCGGAGCGGGTCATGGCCGTCATGGCGTCGAGATACTGCTCGCGGCTCTTGTAACCGCCGCGGCCGTCCGGTCCGGGGGCGATCAGGCCGAAGCCCATGTCGGCATCCTTGGCGTCGGCGATGATGAAATCGGCGGGGCGATAGCGCCCGGCGCGGATGCGGTCGAGCTTCTGGTCGAGGGTGCGTGCCGCCATGGGTGTCGAGCCTTTTGTTGAAATCGGAAAAACGGATTGGGCGATCGGCCGGCAGAAATCCCACAAACCGATAAGTTCTCAACTTCCTTGGTGGGCGCAGTAGGACTCGAACCTACGACCCGCTGATTAAGAGTCAGCTGCTCTACCACCTGAGCTATGCGCCCGTCCCCGGAAGGACATGATGGCCCCGGAAGGGGCCAGCGGCGGGGTCTATAGGACTCCCGCCGCTTCCTGTCTACCGTCTTCTGAGCGCCCGGTTGACGCCCGAGACCACCGCCTTGAGGGAGGCCACCACGATGTTCTTGTCGATGCCGACGCCGAACAGCGTCGCTCCGCCGGGGAGGCGCAATTCGACGTAGGCGACCGCAGTCGCATTGGCGCCGGTGCCCATGGCATGTTCGCGGTAATCGGCCACGTCGAAGGCCACCCCGCTCTCTTTCCGAATCGCGTCGACGAAGCCGTCGACCGGGCCGTTGCCATGGCCGGAAATCGTCTTGGGTTTTCCGTCGACGGCGATCTTGGCGGTGACGTCCTGCTCACCGTGATCGGATTTGCTGTGGTGCTCGAGGAAGCCGTAGCGGCCGTTGCCGTCGAGATATTCAGCCTCGAAGGCCTGCCACAGGCGCTCGGCCGCAAGCTCGCCGCCCTCGCCGTCGGCGATCGCCTGCACCACCTTGGAGAATTCGATCTGCAGGCGGCGCGGCAGTTCGATGCCGTGCTCCTTCTCCAGCACATAGGCGATGCCGCCCTTGCCGGACTGCGAATTGATGCGGATCACCGCCTCGTAGGAGCGGCCCACATCCATGGGATCGATCGGCAGATAGGGCACTTCCCACAAGGGCCGATTGGAGGCCTCCATCGCCTTGAAGCCCTTGTTGATCGCATCCTGGTGCGAGCCGGAGAAGGCGGTGAAGACCAGTTCGCCGGCGTAAGGGTGGCGCGGATGGACGGGGAGCTGGTTGCAATATTCCGCCATGCGCACGAGGTCGTTGAGGTTGGAGCAATCGAGGCCGGAATCGACGCCCTGGCTGTAGAGATTCATGGCAAGGGTGACGAGGCAGACATTGCCGGTGCGCTCGCCGTTGCCGAACAAAGTGCCTTCGACCCGGTCGGCGCCGGCCATCAGGGCGAGCTCGGTCGCCGCCACCGCAGCACCCCGGTCGTTATGCGGATGCAGCGAATAGAGGAGCGAGTCGCGGCTCTTGATGTTGCGGATGCACCATTCGATCTGGTCGGCATAGACATTGGGGGTCGCCATCTCGACGGTGGCCGGCAGATTGAGGATGAGTTTCTTCTGCGGCGTCGGCTCATAGACGTCGATCACCGCCTCGCAGATGTCCTTGGCGAAATCGAGTTCGGTGCCGGTGAAGCTTTCGGGCGAATATTCATGGCGCGTCACCTGCTCCATGCCGTATTCGCGCTCGAGCCGGCGGATGAGGCTCGCCCCCTTCACCGCGATATCGACGATGCCCGGCCGGTCGAGCTTGAAGACGACGCGGCGCTGCAGTTCGGAAGTGGAATTGTAGAGATGCACGATGGCGCTCTTGGCACCCTTGAGGCTGTCGAAAGTGCGCCGGATCAGTTCCTCGCGCGCCTGGGTCAGGACCTGAATGGTGACGCCGCCGGGAATTTTCCTGTTGTCGATCAGGAAGCGGACGAAATCGAAGTCGGTCTGCGAGGCGGAGGGAAAACCCACCTCGATCTCCTTGAAGCCCATGGCGAGGAGGGCATTGAACATGCGCATCTTGCGCTCCGGGCCCATGGGCTCGATCAATGACTGGTTGCCGTCGCGCAGATCGACGGAACACCAGATGGGCGGCTGGGTGATGGCGCGGTTCGGCCATTGCCGGTCGGGAAGAGCGATGGGCGGAAACGGGCGATACTTCTCGCGTGGGGATATCATCATGGGATTGGTCTCTGGCCTGTCTTAGCTGGATTTGCTGGCGAAGGCGATCCCCGGAAGGCCCAGGCAATGCCCGGCCGGCCTTCAGGGGCAGCTAAGAAGCAGCAGCGCAAGCGCATCCGCGGCCCGGGGGCCGCAAGTGTTAACGGAAATATGGCGCGCGCTGGACATGGCGAAAACTCATAACCCATGGGGCGCGGAAGTGCAACGGGGAGGCCCTGAACCCGGTAAATGGAACATGTTGCCGGGTTGCCGGCAAGACGGATGCAGGCTAGACCGCCGGCCCGGGGCGTCAGGACGAGGAAAATTCAGTGATCTTCAGTTGCAGCCGGACCAGAGACCTCCTCGCAACCGGCAGGCCCGCACTGCTGGCGCTGCTCATCGCGGTTTTCGGTCTCGTCCACGCCGTGGCGGCGGAACCCGTGCCGCAAGTCGATCACATCGTCGTGGTGGTGTTGGAAAATCACAACTATGGGCAAATCATCGGCAACGAAAAAGCGCCGTTCATCAACGCCCTGGCCAAGAGCGGCGCGACATTCATCAATTCCCATGCCGTAGGGTACCCGAGCCAGCCGAATTACCTGGCGCTATTCAGCGGTTCCACGCAAGGCGTCAAGGATGACATGGCGCATTCAAGGGATGGCCCCACTCTCGCGACTGCCTTGACCCTGAGCGGAAAACGCTTCGCCGGATACGCTGAAAGAAAGGCGGGGCGAAAGCACAAACCCTGGGAGTCGTTCAAGGGCCAGGCCTCCCATGGACAGGATCTGTCTGGCTTCCCCAAACAATTCGACCGGTTGCCGGACGTCAGCTTTGTCGTTCCCAACGACTGGAACAACATGCACGATGGGCCGATCCGGGCCGCGGACGATTGGCTTAGAACCCATTTGGGAGATTACCTGGACTACTGCCGGGATCACCGCTGCCTGCTGATCCTGACTTTCGACGAACCGGGCGGCAAATCCGGTAAGAACATCCCGACCATCATCGCCGGCTCGCAAGTCAAGACCGGGGTTTTCGCGCAACGCATCGATCACTATTCGGTTTTGCGCACCATCACCGATGCCATGGGGATCGGCGCGGTCGGGGGAAGCCAGAAGGCCGACCCGATCTTCGGCATTTGGGTGACGGGCGAACCTTAGTCCCCGGCGGCATCCGGAATGCCGGAAAGATGGAATAGCCGCATGGCACCCGGCGTATTGGAGGCAGGCTTGCGGATGCAGCGAGCCACAAACAGGAGAAAGCGCATGAAGAAATTCGTTCTCGCCGCGGCAATGGTTGCCATTCTCGCCACCCCGGCGCTGGCCAGTCAATGCCCCAAATTGATGAAGAAGATCGACGCGGCGATGGCCACGACGCAGGTCGACGAGGCCACCAAGACCAAGGTCATGGCGCTCTACGACAAGGGCAAGGCCGAGCATGCGTCGGGCGACCACGCGGCCTCGGAAACCGACCTGAACGCGGCGCTGAAGCTGCTCGGCATGTAAGGCCGGGATCGCGTTTCAATTCCGGCCCGGACCAACGGTCCGGGCCGTTTGTTTCTGCGCGAGGATGCGGCTAAGTTCGGACACGGTCCGCCGCTATCGGCGGACTGCCTCGCGCAACCGGGACTCGATCGCATGAAAACCTTGCTTCTCGCTCTTGCCCTCGCGGCGGCCCTGCCCGGCGCCGCACACGCGGGCCAATGCGAGGACGATATTGCCAAGATCGACAAGGCGCTGGCGTCGATGGAGCTGGCCGCCGACGAACGCGCCCAGCTCGAGGACATGCGCGAGCAGGCGCTCAAGCTGTGCAGCGCCGGCAATGTCCAGGAAGGCCTCGATGTCGCCTCCGAGGCCAAGGCCATGCTCAATATCGAGTGATCACTTGGCGAAGGCGATGACGGCGAGCAGGATCGCCGCCAAGGCCGACAGCCATACTCCCGCCGCGAAAAGCTCGAGCCGCGACAGCAGCGCCGTGTTGCCGGTGCGGGCGAGCGCTATGCCGGTGCGCCGGGCCATGACATGGCTCACGGTCAGCAGCACGACGAAGCCCAACTTGGCGTGGAACCAGCCGCTGGTTTCAGGCGCCGCCGTCCAAAAGAGCGCGAGACCGCTCACCCAGATGAGGGCCACCACCGCATCGCCGATCTTGCCGATGGTCCGCCGCTGCAAAGCGAGGCCCTTGGCGATGTCGCCGCTCTGCCCCTGGGCGAGGCGGACATTGACGAAGTTGGAGAAGCTCATGCCGGTGCCCATGGCGATGAGAATGAGATGCGCGATCAGCAGCAGTCTTTCCATGCCCTAGACCTCCAGTGTCCCTTGCATCACCCGCACCGCCTGCCCGGCAACGCGCACGGCCGTGAGTTTGCCATCTTTCACATCCGCCTCGAGATGCAGCTCCGAAGGCCTGCCCATCTCATAGCCCTGCTCCAGCTCCCAGGCGTGGGAGCCGTCCTCGAGCGCCTGCGCTTTCAGCAATTGCGCGGCGAGGAGTGCGGTGGCCGAGCCGGTCGCCGGATCCTCGGGGATGCCGCCGGTCGGGGCAAACATGCGGGCCCGGAAGGCGGCGCGCGGCGCCTCGCCGCCGCAGGCATAGACATAGGCATTGTCGACGCCCATGGCGGCGATGAGTTTCGACCAATGGGGTTCGCTGACGCGGCAGCGGGCCAGCGCGGCGCGCGAAGCGACCGGCACATAGAAGAAGCGCGGGCCACCCTCATAGATGCCGATGGCATGGGCATCGAAGCCGATATCGGAAGCCTCGAGCGACAGGGCGCGGGCCGCGTCTTCCTTGTCGGGCACAGGCGCATCGGCGGCGAAGGGCACCACGGGTGCGGTGAACATGGCGCGCGGGGTCTCGCCGATGCGCGAGACCTTGACCGGAACCAGCCCCGCCTTCTCCTCCAGCCGAACCTCGGTTTCGAAGCTGCACCCCGGCTTGTGTTTCATCTCGGCCAGCAGAATGGCGCAGCCCACCGTCGGATGGCCGGCGAAGGACATTTCGCCGCCGGGAAAGAAGATGCGCACCTTGGCGGTGTTGGCGGGATCGTCCGGTCGCATGACGAAGATCGTTTCCGAGAGGTTGAACTCGCGGGTGACGGTCTGCATCTGCTTCGCCGACAGACGATCCGCCTCCAGCACCACCGCCAGCGGATTGCCGGCGAAGTGGCGGGCGGTGAAGACGTCGAGAGTGTGGAATGCGAGTTTCATCTTGTCAGGCCTTGAACAGTGCGTCGAAGATGAGTTTGACGGAAACCACGGCCAGCGCAACTTCGACGAAGCGGAAGAAGGCTTGTTCCGGAATGATCTTCACCAGCCGGAAGCCGAGGAAGGTGCCGGCCACCGCCACCGGCGCCAGCACGGCCGCCACCTTGAGATTGCCGGCGGTGAACTGGCCGAGCGCCCAATAGGGAATGAGCTTGATGGCGTTGACCGCGGCGAAGAGAATGGTCGAGGTGCCGGCAAACGTCATCTTGTCGAGGCGCTGCGGCAGCACATACATCTGATAGGGCGGCCCGCCGGAGTGAGAGACGAAGCTGGTGAAGCCGGTGATCGTGCCCCAGAAGACTCCGCGCGGAATGTCGGCGGGCTTCGTTGCGCCGCCGCCGCGCGTCACCAGCGCATTGATGCAATAGGACAGGCCGATCACGCCGACGATCAGCGTCACCAGCCATTCGCGGGTGATCGAGGCGGTGGCCCAGCCGATGGCGATGCCGAGAGTGGCGGCGGGGATCAGGATCGCCAGATTGCGCCGGTCGAAGGCGTGGCGATAGACATAGAGGCCGAAGGCGTCGCTGAGGACATAGATGGGCAGCAGCAGCGCGGCGGCGACGATCGGCGATATGCTGAGCGCCAGCATCGGCACGCCGAGCATGCCGACCATCGGCAGGCCGCCTTTCGACAGGCCGACGGTGAAGGCGGCGAGCGCCGCCAGAAGATAAAACGAGATGTCGCCGGTCATGCCGGAGTTTCGGGACCGAGGGCCACTTCGGCATGGGGCTGGCCGAGATGCTCGCACAATTGCTCCACCACGAAATTATGGTCGTCGCGCTGCGGCAGGCCGGAGACGGTGACGGCGCCGACGACGCCGGTGCCCTCGATATGAATCGGGAAACTGCCGCCATGGGGCGCATAATTCATCGGATCGACGCCGCGATCGGGGCCGAGAGCTACCCCCCGCTCCGCCATCTCGCGGCCGAAGCGGTAGGAGCTCTTGCAGTAGCGCAGCGCCACGTTGCTCTTGCGCCGTACCCATTCGGGATTGTCGGCATCGCTGCCGGCCAGCGCGCAATAAAACAGCGGCCGGTTGGCCAGCCTGATGTCGATGACCAAGGGCAGCTTGCGCGTCTCCGCCGCGGCGCGCATCTGCTGGCCGAGCCGCCCGGCATCGCCCTCGTTGAAATGGGCGAAGCGCAGACGCTGTTCCTGGAGGATGAGCCGGGCGATGTCGTCTTTGAGGGACATGGGGGATCGAGTCTCCGTGGGTGCGCGGAGCTTAGCCTCGGCGAAGGGCGGGAAGGAAGTGGGGATGGCGGATTGCAGGGAACGGCGATGATGCTTTCGGCGTCAGTTTCGCGCCCTATCCACCAGCTTGTTCTTGGCGATCCAGGGCAGCATGTCGCGGAAAATTCTTCGATACATTAGCAGCCAATTGGGCTCCCATAGCAGGGAAGCGCACCATTTGACTTCTTGTACTATAAATGGTACATTTATACATAGTGGTGTTCAATCTCAGGCCGCTTCCACTCCAGTTTTGGCGTTCAAATTCAGGACGTGAGCCAACAAGGGATTGGTTTCGGCAGTTGGATCGCGATGATCGCGCTGCTGTCGGCGACGACCTGAGCGGTTGCAGTTTGGCTGGCCGATCGGCATGCCCTTGGTCAGGCCGCTCGGCGGAGGTCTTTGGGAACTACGTTCCACGCTTCCGAGCAGGCGCGAAGCCCGCGTCATGTTTGCTGTCGACGGCGAGAGGATTGCCATTCTTCATGGCTTTATCAAGAAGACGCAGAAGACGCTGCCCGCCGATCTGGCACTGGCGCGAAAGAGATTGAAGGAGTTGACGGCATGAAGTTCAAAACCAAGCACCTCGGTACGCATCTGGAGGATTTGCTGGCGGAAGACGGCAGGCTTGAGGAAGCCACCGTCGAAGCGGTGAAGTCCGTTATCGCCTGGCAGCTTGGCGAAGAGATGCGCAAGAAGAAGATCACCAAGAAGCGCATGGCCGAGATGATGCAGACCAGCCGTGCTCAATTGGATCGTGTGCTCGATCCGGCAAGTGGTAACACGACGCTTGAAACCTTGCTGCGCGCGGCGAAGATCGTGGGACGGGAGTTGCGGGTGGAGTTGGTTTGACAAATCGGTAGCGGCCCGGTTGGGGACCTTGCAGTTTAGCTTGATCACCGGGTCAAGCCCGGTGACGACGCCTTCGGCGTCAGTTCCTCGCCTTATCCACCAGCTTGTTCTTGCCGATCCACGGCATCATGGCGCGGAGCTTGGCGCCCACCTCCTCGATGTCGTGGCTGTCGTTCATGCGGCGGATGGCCTTGAAGCGGGCGGCACCGGCGCGGTATTCCTGCATCCACTCGGAGGTGAACTTGCCGGTCTGGATATCCTTGAGCACGCGCTTCATCTCGGCCTTGGTTTCGGAGGTGATGATGCGGGGGCCGGTGACATACTCGCCCCACTCGGCGGTGTTGGAGATTGAATAGTTCATGTTGGCGATGCCGCCTTCATAG
>CAYOZR010000024.1:0-28028 GCA_964408555.1 uncultured Aestuariivirga sp. | reverse complement strand
CCCTGCCAGATGGCGAAGGCATCGTTCTTCTTCACATGCGGCAGCACGATGTTCTGGGCATGGCTGACGCGTAGCTCATCGGCGCTGTAGCGCGAGGCCAGATCGGCCATCAGCCGCATCTGACCGGCCGAGGCATCGCCGGGAATGCCGCCCTCGGGCTTCAGCGAGATGTTGACAATGGTGTAGCCGTCCATCCGGTGGGGGCCGAGATTATTGCGGGCCCAGCGGGCGAAATCCGGGTTCCCGACGCGCGCCTCCTCGAAGACGGCCGACCAGCGCGGCAGCTTTTCGAATTGCGGCGGGGCGAAGTAGGTGGCGATGCGGGCCAGCTCGCGCTCTTCCACTTCGGTCGAGGCCTGGGGCTTGCGGGCATATTCGGCTTCGAGCTCCGACTTGAATTTCTCCGCGCCCAACTCATGGACGAGAATCTTGATGCGCGCCTTGTACTTGTTGTCGCGGCGGCCGTGGAGATTGTAGACACGCATGATGGCTTCGAGATAGGCGATCAGCTCGTGCTCGGGCAGGAAGTCGCGCACCGTGACGCCGATCATGGGGGTGCGGCCCTGGCCGCCGCCGACGATCACTTCCCAGCCGAGTTCGCCCTTGTCGTTCTTGTGGAGCCGCAAGCCGATGTCGTGCACCCGGACGGCGGCGCGGTCGTTGGGAGCGCCGGTCACCGCGATCTTGAACTTGCGCGGCAGATAGGAGAATTCCGGATGCAGCGACGACCATTGCCGCAGCATCTCGGCGACGGGCCGCGGATCGGCGATCTCGTCGGCCGCCGCTCCGGCCCAATGGTCGGTCGTCACATTGCGGATGCAGTTGCCGGAGGTCTGGATGGCGTGCATTTCGACGTCGGCGAGGGCCGCCAGAATGTCGGCCGTGTCCTCGAGCTTGATCCAGTTGTACTGGATGTTCTGGCGGGTGGTGAAATGGCCGTAGCCGCGGTCCCACTTCTCGGCGATCATGGCAAGCTGGCGCATCTGGCGGCCGGACAGCGTGCCATAGGGAATGGCGATGCGCAGCATATAGGCATGAAGCTGCAGATAGAGGCCGTTCATCAGACGCAGCGGGCGGAACTCGTCCTCGGTTAGCTCGCCCTTCAGGCGGCGGGCCGCCTGATCGCGGAACTGGGCGGTGCGCTCGCGCACGAACCGATGGTCGAACTCGTCATAGCGGTACATGGCTCAGGCTCCTTCGGCGGCGAAGCCGCCGGCGGTGCCGTCGGCCTGCTTGCCGAGATCGAGACGGACGGTGGGGCCGAGGGTGCGCAGGCGCTCGCGGATGTGGGCCGCACGGATGCGGCCGGCGCGGCGCTCGGCGTCGATCAGATAGGAACCGGTGACGAGGGTTGCCTTCTCGTCTTCCTTGGCGCGGGCTTCGAGGGCGGCAGCGGCCTGGGGCTCGAGTGCCAGAGCGGCGTCGTCGATCTTCTCGCTCCAGGCGCCGGAGCGGGTGAGGAACACGGCGATGCCGTCGCGCAGACGGTTGGCGGTAACCAGCTGGCCCTTTTCAATATCATTCACGATGCGGCCCTCAGGACGGCGTCGCGGATATCCTCGCGCACCGGGAAGGAGATGATCCGGCCCGCGGGCTTCACTTCGACAGCGGGGATGGTTTCAACCGCGATGCCTTCGGCGGCAACCGCGACCCGCTCCTCGAGAAATGTGTCGCCGCCTGCGAGTCGCACCACATGGCGGCCGGCCCGGGCTTCGCGGATCAGGATGGCATCGATGGCACCGAAAGCGAGCTTGCCCACGGGAATGCGGGGGGCATCGCGGCGGGCCAGTTCGAGAATGCGGCGATCGGCGCGACGGTCATGGACGATGACATCGGCCTCCTGCAGCTTGCGCTGGGCCTTGAGGGTCACGAGTTCCGGATCGCCGGAACCCGCAGCGACGAAGGAGACTCGGCCCAGCGGGGGAGCGGCCTCGTCGGCGAGCAGCGTTTCGACGCCCGCGGCGTAATTTGTCGTGTCGCCGGCGATGAAGGCATCGCGCACATCGCCGAAGAAGAAGCGCTGCCAGAAGCTGCGCCGGCGATTGCCCGGGGGCACGGTTTCGGCGACGCGGGCACGGAGCGCCGCCGCCGCCGTGGCGAGTGGGCCAAGTGCCTGGGGCAGCATGGCATCGATGCGTTCGCGCAGGCCCCGGCCGAGAACCGGCGCGGTGCCTTCGGTGCCGATCGCCACCACGACCGGATCGCGGTCGACGATCGAGGGCACGATGAAGGTCGAGATTTCGGCATCGTCCACCGCATTGACCGGAATGCCGCGCGCCCTTGCGGCAGCGGTGACGGCCGGGTTCAGATGCTTGTCGGCGGAGAAGACCAGGGCAGCGCCATCAAGCAGAGCGGCATCGAAACGGCGGGCGACCCAGGTGACACGGGGTTCGGCCGCGAGCTCGTCATGGAGTGCTGCGGCGATCACTGAAATGCGCGCCTCGGTCTTGAGCAACAGCCGCACCTTGCGGAGCGCGTCCTCGCCACCGCCGGCAACGACGACCGGGCGGTCCTTCAGGTCGATGAAGAGGGGGAAGTAACGCATGGGCGTTCCTCAAGTGTTGGCCGCGAGCTTGACGGCAAGCCCGTCGAGTTCGGGGGTGAAGACGATCTGGAAGGAGAGCCGCGAGGTGAGCAAGCCAACCGGCACCGCATCGAGAATGTGGCTCTTGCCGTTGGCGTCGGTTACTTCGATGGGGCTCATCGCGCCGTCCGTTCGCTTCACCGGACGTTCGGTCTTCCGTACAGAGGTTTCACTATTCCGCCGATTTCGTTTGATTTACCGAGCGAAATCGCGTTAACAACAACCCCGACGAAAGTCCGAACAATCTCGTTGTTCGTTATTACGAACAATAGTTCTAATTACAGGACGGTCGCATGTCAATCCGCCGGGGGAAAAAAGGCCAGGACTCACTGGAAAGTGAGACGAACCCGGCGCTGGGCAAGACCATCCAACGGTTGCGCAAGGCCTATAATATGTCCCTGGGCGAGCTTTCGGAGCAGTCCGGGGTGGCCAAGTCGATCATCTCGCAGATCGAACGGAACGAGACAAATCCAACTCTTTCAACAGTTTACCGGCTTTCCAAGGCGCTAGACACGACCATCGACGAGGTGCTCAAGGAGGATGCCGGGAAGGCCTTTCTCGAGCATCAGGTCAGGTCCGGCATTCCCATCCTTGAAAGCCAGGACGGGCTGTGCCGGCTGGCGATCATCGGCGCCCTCAATCTGGTCGATCAGCTGCAATGGTATGATTTCCAGGCCAAGCCCGGCGGGGTGCTCGAATCGGATCCGCATCCGCCGGGAACCGTCGAACATCTTTACCTGATCAAGGGCGAGATCGAGGTGACGGCGGGCGAGGAAATCCGGCGCGCCAAGGCGGGCGAAGCAGTCCGTTTCCGCGGCGATCTCCCGCATAAAATCGTCAATGTGGGCGAGGGCAGCGCCCATGCCACCATGGTGCTGGTCCTGCGTCAGCTCGGCGGCGGCGAGGCGGCGCGCACCGCATAGATGCCGGCGGCGGCGATCAGCGCCATGCCGGCGAACGTGGTCCAGCGCGGGATCTCGGCAAAGAACAGGAAGCCCCAAAGCGGCCCCCAGATCATCCCGGTATATTCGAAGATGGTGACGAGGTTGGCTTCCGCCAGGCGATAGGCATGGGTCAAGAGCGACATGGCGATCGCCGCGATGACGCCGCAGGCGCCCATCAGCAGCGCATCGGTGAGGTTCGGTATGGCCCACGGCCGCACCAGAAAATCGAGCGAGGGATGGCCGAGGCGCTCGAACCCCATGGCGCCGAACAGGGTAGCGATCAGGACCGCGCCGACGAGATAGACGCCGTTCTGATAGAAGGCCATGACGGAGGTGGCTTCCAATGCGCCCAGCCTCCGGGCGATGATCATCGACAGCGCATAGGCCGTGGCGCTGATAAGGCTGAGGAGTGCCGCCGGTTCGAAGAGGGCGCTGCCCGGCTGCACGATGATCAGCACGCCGGCGAAGCCCGCCAGCACCGCCAGCCATGATGCCAGCCGGATGCGCTCGCCGAGGATGGGACCGGCGAGGATGGTCACGATGATCGGCGAGATGAAGAAGAGCGCGATCGCCTCGGCCAGCGGCAGGGCTGGAAAGGCCATGTAGTAGGCGGTGTAGGCGATGAGCATGATGAGGCTGCGGACGACGAGCGCCCAGAAATTGCGGCTGCGGAGCTGGCGCCAGCCGGTCTCGTACTGCACCAGAAGAGCCAGGATGGGCAGCGCCACCAGGCTGCGGATGACGATGGCCTGGGTCACCGCATAATCGCCGCTCACCGACTTGATGATTGCGTCCTGGGTGGAAAAGATCATGACACCCAGAGCGAGCGAGACGACGCCGGCAAGATTGCGGTTCGAGGAAGCGGGCAGCATTGAGAATTGAATCTATCCGGCGGCCATGACCTTGAGCGGGGGCAGGCCGAGCACGACACCCTTGCGGATGACCTCCGGTGCATAGGCCTGGCGGGCGAAGACCTCGCGGATCATTGGCTCGAAGAATTCGAGCGGCTCGGACCGGTAGTCCGGGTCGAAGGAGGACTGGTCCCAGCGCTCGCAGAAATCCACACAGGACTGGAAATAGATCGAGTCCCGGTATTTCTCGCGCTCATGGCGGTTCCAGCCGTAATGATGAGCGTAGTAATACATCTGGAAGGCGCCATGGTGCTCGACCGTCCAGACCACTTCCTCGCGCATGAAGGGCCGGAGGATTTCGGCGGCGAAGCGATCGTGGTTCTGCGGCGCCAGCCCGTCGCCGATGTCGTGCAGCACGGCGGCAACGATCCAGTCGATGCCGGCGCCGTCGCGCAGCGCCCGGGTTGCCGCCTGCAGCCCGTGTGCGAGGCGGGTGATCTTGTAGCCGGGCAGGGTTTCCTCTTCCTGCAGGCGCAACTCGCGGATGACGCGGCCGGCGGTGCCGCGGACATGCTCCTGCTCGAGGGGCTGCAACAAGAGATAATCCTCGCGGCCGCCATCCTTCATGGCGGTGAATTCAACGGTCTTCATGGCGGATGCGCTCCCGGTGGAAGATATAGAGACCCGAACCGATGATAAGGGCTGCCCCCGCCCAGGTCCACGGGTCCGGCCAGTCGCCCCAGATGGCGAGGCCGAAGAGGGTCGCCCAGAGCAATGAGGAATAGGAAAAGGGGGCGACGACGGAGGCGGGTGCTGCACGCAGCGACTTGATCAGGCAGAGATGGCCGAGGCCGCCGGCCAGGCCGCTTGCCGCCAACAGTACCCAAGCGAAGGTATCGGGCCAGGACCAGAACCACGGCACGAAGGCACTGGTGACGATAGCGCCGGCGGCGGCCGTATAGAGGAGCGAAGTGAGCTGGTCGTCATGGCGCACCTTGCGGGTGGCGATCTGGTAATTGGCATTGGTGAGGGCGGCGGCCAGCAGGAACAAAATACCCGCCCCCAATCCGCCGAAGCCCGCTTGCCAGGGCCTGACCACCACCAGGGCGCCGGCGAAACCCACGGCGATGCCGATCCAGCGGCGGATGCCCACTTTCTCGCCGAGCAGCGGGATCGACAGCAGGGTAACGAGAATGGGGCTGGTGAACATGATGGTGGTGGCGGTGGCGAGCGGTGTGGTGCGGATGCCGGCGTTGAACAGGCCGGTGGTAGTCATCAGCAGCACCGAGCGGACACCTTGCAGTCGCGGGGCTCGGCTGACGGCGAGTTCCGGCAGGCGCCTGCCGCAGATCACGATGGCAATCAGCGAGGCAAAGAAAAAGCGGCCCCAGGTGACCTGGACCAGCGAATAGCTCTCCAGCAAATGCTTCATGATCGCATCGAGCGAGATAAAGCAAAACATCGTCGCCAGCATCCACAGGATGCCGCGGGCGCGGTTGTCGCGGGGATCGGCGAGCATGGCGGCGGTCATGGGCGTGCTATAGGCCGGGTTCTGGGCGCCGCCAATCGCGCCCGGCGCGGGGCAGTACGTCAAAGAGCGAATGAGACGCCAAAGGCAGCGGCGGCGGCCTTCAGTTCTGCATGGAGTCCATCGGGCAGGGGAATGCCTTCGGCCTCGCGCCTTCGGCGGCGCTCCCATTCGGGGCCGCCCGCCGCATAGGTGCCCGGTTGTGACTTGAAGGCGTCGAGGTAAGTGGAAAGCCGCGCCGCGAAACTCTCCATGGTCATGAACAAAGTGGGATCTATGGCCATGACGAAATGGCCGATATGCGAATCGGCCAGCGCCAGCCCGTCCTGTTCGATGGACAGGCGCATGCCGGTGAGCACGCCGCCGAGAATCTCGGCAAGGCCGGCAAGCGCCGCGCCCTTGTAACCGAAGTCGCGTCCGCCGACGGGTGCCAGGGCCACGGCGTCCTGAGGATTGGTGGTGAAATCTCCGTTGGCGCCGACAGCCACGTCCGGCGGCAACGCCAGCCCTTCGGTCCGGTATCCGAGGACCTTGTTCCACGGAATGGCACTCGTCGCCATGTCGAGCAGGAAGGCATCGCCGCCGGGATTGGGTGCGGCAAGAGCGATGGGGCTGGTGCCATGGATCGGTTTGGCGCCGCCATGGGGAATGACGAAGGCGCCGGAATTGGCGGTGATGAAGCCGATGAAGCCCGCGTCGGCGGCGGTCAGCGCATAGGCGCCGGCGGCGCCGAAATGGGTGGAGTTGATGACGCAGGCCACGCCGATGCCGCAATCGCGGGCGAGTGCGCAGGCCTCATCCATGGCGCGGTAGGTGGCGATGTGGCCCATGCCGCCATCGGCATCGACCAGGGCGGCGGCGCGGCGCGGGTGACTCACATTGAGATTCGGCGAACCTTTGGCGAGGCCGCCGCGCAGGCATTCGGCATACCAGGGCAGGAGCCGGATACCGTGGCTGTCGATGCCATGCAGCGAGGCGTGCATGACGGCCCTGGTCGCGGCCTCGGCGGAGTCACGATCGGCGCCCGCTGCACGGAGCAACCGCGAACTGAATGCGGCCAGCGCCTCGGCCTTGGCAGAGCGTGTCATCAACCGATGCTGCCGCCGAGTTCGTCCGAAATATGGACGCGGATGATATCGTCGAAAGAGGATTCGGCGCGGAAGCCGAGAGCCAGGGCCCGCTCCGGCGCGAACTTGCGCGGCCAGCCGGAGACGATCTTCAGGATGGTTTCGTTGGGCTCGCGGCGGATGAGCTTCACGGCCTTCTCCCCGGCGATGCGGCGCAATGCCTCGATCTGCTCGCCGACGGTGCAGGAGAGGCCGGGCAACGTGATATTGCGCCGGGCACCGAGGACCTGGGTGTCGAGGGCGGCGGCATGCAGCAGAAAGCCGATGGCGGCGCGCGGGGAGGCGTGCCAGTGGCGCACATCCTCGCCCACCGGCAGGACGGCCTCGTGGCCGGTCAGCGGCTCGCGGATGATGCCGGAGAAGAAGCCGGAGGCCGCCAGGTTGGGCTTGCCGGGGCGGACGCAGATTGTCGGGAACCTCAGACCGATACCGTCGAAGAAGCCGCGCCGCGAATAATCGGCGAGCAGCAATTCATCGATCGCCTTCTGGGTGCCGTAGCTGGTCAAGGGCGTGGTGAAGAAGTCGTCGGGGATGGCGTCGGGAAAGGGGGCGCCGAAGACGGCGATCGATGAGGTGAAGACGAGCTTGGGCCGGTAGCCGCCACCGGCCTTGCGGATCGCCTCGAAGAGATAGCGCGTGCCGTCGAGATTGATACGGTAGCCCTTGTCGAAATCGGCTTCCGCCTCGCCGGAGACGATGGCCGCCAGATGGAAGATCAGGTCGGGGCGGGTGGAGACCAGTTTTTCCGCTTCGCCGGGCATGGACAGATCGCCGGCATGGGTTTCGATGGCAAAGGCCGAGGCGGGCGGCGGCGGCGCCAGCACCACGTCGTAACGGGTAATCTTGGCGATCGGCTTGCCCGGCAGGCTACCGTCGGCGCAGAGCCGCTTGACCAGTTTGGCGCCGACCATGCCGGCGGCACCGATGACCAGAATGTGCAAATCCGTCTCCTTCGCCCATCGCTTGAGGTGGGGCACGTTAGCCGCAGGCGAGCCGGCGGCTCAAGGGAAAGATCGCCCCGGGCTTGCGGCGATGGCCGGCGGGGGTAAAGTGTCCGGCGCCGAAGTTTGTGAGAGCGTCCGTGGCAGTCAAGCCCGAGTCAGTTGCGCCCGAAATCGCCGTCGTCGGTGCTCTTGTTTTGCGCTTCGCCAGTTCCAAAAGTTGGCTGTGCAGCTCTTCCACTTTTCCGCTCTTTTGAGCCGCTTCGAAAACGTTCATTGTTGGGCCATAGAAACGCCTAAGAGAACACATCGCTGCTGATCACCACCAACCTGGCATTCGCCGGCTGGCCCCAGGTCTTCGGTGACGCCAAGATGACCACCGCCATGCTCGGCCGCCTCACCCACCATTGCGACATCATCGAGACCGGCAACACCAGCTGGCGCTTCAAAAACCGCAGCTGATCCACATCTCAAAGGCGCCCTCCGTCGATGCGGCTCGCGCTACGCCTAACGGCTTCACGCATCGCCTCCGGGCGCTTTCTCACGCCCCTCATAACGGGGTCACTATTGGACGCGAAATGGGGGTCACGGTTCAAAGCGAATTGACAGGTGTGTTCCCCGCGCACGCGGGGATGAACCAATCCAACTCTTACCCCCAACGGACCGTGTAAAGACTGCGCAGGGGAAACTGAAGGAGATTGTCTGGACACTCCAACCAGACGATTTCCCGGCGGTTCGTCCGCTGGCGGTCTCTTTCAAACCCGTTCCATCCGATCAGTGCCCATTTGTCAGCCGCGTCGTGAGGGGTGCCGGGCGCGACAATGTCTTCGTCGAACGAAAATGGAAATCGGTCAAATACGAAGAGGTTCACTTGCACGCCTACGATAGCGTCGCCGATGCGCGGGCATCGCTTGGCCGGTATCTGGACTTCTATAATCGGCATTGCCCGCATCCGCGCCTTGACCGGAGGACGCCCGATGAGGCTTACTTCAATCATCCGTTGCAGATAGCGGCAGCATGAACTTCGCCACGCTATTGGGGCACAACTCCGGTAGGGCCACGTCCTCCTTACGTCGCGCCCCAATAGCGCATCATAACGAAAACAGAAACTCGGCAGGATTCCATTTATTGATCGCGCGAAACTGTTCAGACAAACCAGGCCAACTCTGTTTATTGGGCGTTCTACTTATTGGGCGTTCTACTTATTGGGCGTTCTGCCTGGAATGCAACCGGCTATATTGGAAACATCGAAGCAGTAACCCGTTCCCTGGAGGCCTGACATGAAAATCGCACTTGGCGCGGATGGTGCCGGCAAGCCACTCATCGACGTAATCGAAGCCCATCTCAAGGCCAAGGGCGATCATCAGGTGAACAATCTCAGCCAGCCGGGCTTCTATGCCGACCTCTCGGCCCGAGTGGCCAACGAGGTGAAGTCGGGTCACTATGAGCGTGCCATACTGTGCTGCGGTACTGGAATTGGCGTGTGCATTTCCGCCAACAAAGTACCGGGCATCCGGGCGGCACTGACTCACGACACTTATTCCGCCGAGCGCGCCGCAAAATCCAACAACGCGCAAATCATTACCATGGGGGCCCGCGTCATTGGTCCCGAGCTGGCCAAGGCGATCGTCGACGCCTGGCTCGCCTCCGAATTTGATCCGAAGGGCGCCTCCGCCGCCAATGTCGAGGCAATCAATCGGCTCGATGCCAAGCAATACGACTAGGTCACAAACAAGCACGCCGTCTGCAAGACAACAGCGGTTTCAGGAGAGAGAGAGAGAGAGGCGAAAGCGCCCTTGCTGGCACGGCCGGTGTCGAGGAAGTCAGAGAATTCGACGCCAACGGCCGCAATAAAGTGCCCGGCCGTGACTCCTTCGATGAAGTCTCTTTGTCTGCCGTGTCAATTGGACAATGGCTGGTTCTGGAGGGAACACTTGGCGCGAAGTGCAACCGCTCTGATGCAGGCGGCCTTTGTTTGAATTCAGTCACCGGCATCAAGACCGGATCGGGTCATTGTTGCGAGCAATTTCACGTCTTGCCCGGCCGCCAGACCTCGGCCGCGGACTTTGTTGAGTTGGGGCGAGCGGCGCATTTCGAGAGATGTTCGGACCGCGCCATTGACAAACGCAGGATTTCATACCAAAAATTCCATCTGTGAACATATGTAACTTCATAATTACAAAAGTTCCCAAGGAAGGCTAAGGGCGTATGCCGGCAGCGATTGGGCCAGCGGAAGAGGGAATGCGCCTGCGGCGATGGTTCACCTCCGAGTATCCGTTCCCATGGCTCTTGCCTGCTACCGCGCTAATGACCATTTTCGGCATCTACCCTTTGCTCTACGCCGTATGGCTCTCGCTGCAGAAGAAACATCCCGTAACCCGGAAGTATCTTTTTGCGCCCGGCCATAACTGGTCGAAGATTTTTGCCGATGACCGCATCTGGAATGCGCTGTTCAATACCTTCCTCTACACAACCGTCGCGCTCATCGCACAGCTCGTCCTCGGCATGCTCATAGCGCTGCTGCTCGATACGGACCGGAAGGGCTATGGCTTCCTGCGCGCCTTGATGACCTTGCCGCTGGTCGTGCCGCCGGCCGTCACGGCCATGATGTTTCTCCTCATGCTCAACGGCTCTTTCGGCGTGCTGAGCAGTGGCATCTATGCGCTTGGCCTGCTGCCGCCCAATCACTCGATCCTCGCGCAAAGCTCGACCGCCATGGCCGGCGTACTCATCGCCGAAATCTGGCAATGGACGCCCTTCATGGTGTTGATCATGCTGGCAGGCTTGAGGTCGCTTCCGAAGGAACCTTTTGAGGCCGCAGCGATCGATGGGGCGACGCCGGTGCAGGCCTTCTTCAAACTCACGTTACCGATGATGTCCAAAGTCATCGCCATCGCCGTTCTCATTCGCGGCATCGATCTGTTCCGGGTCTTCGACTACGTGAAAGTCATGACCGACTCCGGCCCTGGCACGTCGACCGAGACCATGACATCCTATGCCGGGCGCATCTATTTCGGCACTTCAGACTATCCCTATGCCGCGGCCATCGCCCTTTTGACGCTCGCCCTGGTCATTACCATTTCCACGCTGTTCATGAAAATTTTCCGGGTGAGGCTCTAGATGGAACTCTCGCGGCCCTGGCGGATTGCCCGCGACGCCCTGGCGGTCTTGATCACCGGCATTTTCATGTTCCCCATCTTCTGGTGGGCCTTGACGTCGTTCAAGCCCATGGCGGCGATTTTTGACAAGGACCGTATCATCTGGTTCGATTTTGCGCCAACGCTGGTCAACTATGCCGTGACCATTTTCGGCCGCTCGCGCTCGCAAATGGCCATCGATGAAGGCTTCGGCATGGGGATTTCGGGCGATGGCGGCTATGACTCGCGCCAGACCATTGTCGACTCCGTTGTGGTGGCAATCGGCTCCACGGCGCTCACCATGGCCGTTGCCGTCCTCGCTGCCTATGCCCTGTCGCGCATGGCCTTCAAGGGCCGCGATACATTCCTTAACTGGATCCTTGGTCAGCGCTTCATGCCGCCCATCGCCATCCTCATCCCGCTTGTCACCATCTACAAGGCGGCGGGCCTGCGCGACACCGACAATCTTTATATGGGATATGTCGGCCTTGCACTGATTTATGCGCTGATGAACTTGCCCATCGCGGTGCTTCTTATGAAGTCATTCTTCGATGATGTTCCCAAGGATGTCGACGAGGCGGCAATGATCGACGGCGCAACGCGCCTGCAGACGTTCCACAAGATCATTCTGCCGATGGTAAGGGGCGGCCTCGCGGCTTCCGCCGTCTTGTGTTTCATTTTCGCCTGGACCGAGTTCTTGCTGTCGCTCTTCCTCACCACGGATATCCGCACAGTTCCAGTCAAGATTCAAACTTTCGTGACTTCAACGGGCAGCGAATGGGGATTCATTTCGGCGCTCGGCACGGCCGCTATCGTGCCAAGCTTTATCTTCATTCTGCTCGTTCAACGGCATCTGGTGCGCGGCCTCACTCTGGGATCACTGAAGGAGTGAGAACCACGCACGAGACCAACGAGCTCTAACCCAAGGGAGGAATCACATGAGCTTTAGAGAGTACGACAAGAAGACATTTATTGCCGACACTGCGCAGGATTTCGCCGCGCGGCGGATTTCCAAGCGCGACTTCATGAAGAAGATGGCCATGGCCGGTGTCGGTTTCTCGGCCTTCTCGGCGGGCCTTCTCGGCAACACCCGCCCCTATCGGGGCGACCTAAGCCTTTTCGGCACCGAGGCCATGGCCCAGGAAGCCGAAACCCAGAAGTGGCTAAAGGACGTCGGATCCAAGTTTGCCGGAGCAAAAATCCGCTACACCTCGGAATCGACACCGCCCACCAACGTGCTTGCCGAAATCAAAAAGGAGTTCACGGACCCCACCGGCATTGAGGTCGAAATTGAAATTGTGCCGCTTGAGCAGGTGCTCGCCAAGGCAACACAGGACGTGCAAGGCCAACTCGGCAGCTACGACCTTTACTATCTTGACCAGTCCTGGGTGGCGACCTTCGCGCAGGACACCATCGATCCGGTGCAATACTACAAGGACAAGCCGGATCTGGCGATGCCGGGCTTCGACTGGGACGACTTCTCCAAGCCGCTGGTCGATGGCCTCGCGGTTTATGAAGGCAAGTGGGTCGGCATTCCCTTCGACATTCCGATCTTCATCACCATGTACCGCAAGGACATCCTTGCGAAGCATGGCATCAAGCCGCCGACCACGGTTGATGAATTCACCGCCGCCGTAAAGTTGATCACCGAAGCCGAGAAGGCCAACGGCATCTATGGCACCGGTCTCCAGGCGAAGTCCGGCCACTACTCGCTGAACTGCGATTGGACCCAGGCAATCTGGAACGAAGGCGGCTCGATCTTCGGCAAGGACAAGAAGTTCTCCGGCAACGACGAAGCTGGCATCCGCGGCCTGCAATGGTATCAGGAGATGCTGAAGAACGCGCCCGCCGAGTCGACGGCTTCAACCTGGGACGGCCAATGGCAGATGATGCATTCGGGCCAGGTCGCGCTGATCAACAGCTGGGATGAGTTCTTCCCGGGCATGGACGGCGATGACTCCAAGGTAAAAGGCCTGTGGGAAGCGCTGCACCCGATTGTCGGCAAGCCGCTGCGCGCGGTGGCCGATGCGGGCTTCGGCGAAGTCCCCAACAATGGCCATCAGGGCGGGTCGATCCTCGGCCTGTCGAAGTACTCAAAGAACGTTGATGCGGCGTGGATATTCATGCAATGGGCCTGTTCGAAGGACATCATGACGCGCTGCACGCTGGCGGGCGGCTTCGCGCCGATGCGTCTGTCGTCCTTCGCGGACGAACGCGTCAAGGCCAAGGCCGTCGTCGGGCCCGGCACCACGCGCCACCTCGAAGTGGTGAAGTGGACTATCGACAACGCCATGGCGTCTGAGCCGGATATGCCGCTCTGGGCGGGCTTCTCGAACAATGAGATCCCGGTCGAACTCGGCAAGCTGCTCACCGGCCAGGACTACGGCGGCGATGCCAAGAAGTGCATGGACAATGTCGCTTCGCTCATCGACAAGGCCGTCGCCGACGCCGGGCTGCTCTAAGCGCAACAGGCGGGGCGTTGCATGAGCAACGCCCCGCCTGTCCAAGCGCCGTCATCCCGGTCTCTGCCGGGTTGAAATAGAGAGCTATTTGAAATGCGTGGTTCCCCAGATCTCGTCATCGGAATCGACTCGTCCACGACGGCCACCAAGGCGATTGCCTGGGACCGCCGCGGACGCGCCGTTGCCGAGGGACGCTCGGCCATTCCTCTCAACACGCCGAAGCCGGGCTGGGTCGAACAGGAGGTTGCCGACTGGACCGGTTCGCTTGCCAAGGCGTTGCAGCAAGTCACGCGGAAAGTCCCTGCTGCGCGCATCGCGGCGGTGGCCATCTCCAATCAGCGCGAGAGTTTCGCCCAGTTCAACAGCAAGGGAAAACCGCTGCGGCCGGGAACGCTCTGGCTGGATGAGCGCGCCCATGCCGAGGTGAAGACCTTGGCGCTGGAAGTCGGTCCTGAAGAGATTCACCGTATTTCCGGCAAACCCTCGGATGTGACGCCTTGCATCGCGCGCTGCCGCTGGTTTGCCGAGAACATGCAGGCCATGTGGAAGCGGACGGCGATGACCGCCGAAGTCCACGGCGTGTTGACCCGGTATTTGACCGGCCACTGGCATACCTCCGTCGCCTCCGCCGATCCCATGGGCCTGATCGACATGGCGCGCTTCGATTGGTCTGATCGGCTCATCGGCGCCGTGGGTCTGTCGCGCACGCAGCTGCCGCGGCTTTTCCGGCCTGGCGAAGTGATGGGCGAGGTGTCGGTCGCCGCTGCCAGGGCAACCGGCCTCGTTGCCGGAACGCCGGTCGTGGCCGGCGGCGGTGACGGCCAATGCGCAGGCACTGGCGCCAATGTGTTCGCCAAGGGTCGTGCCTATCTTAACCTTGGCACGGCAATTGTCTCAGGACAATTCGGCAAGGCCTATGCCCATGATCCGGTATTCCGCACCATGAGCGCAGTTGCCGAGGAGGGCTATATCTATGAGACCGCCATCCGCACCGGCACCCATCTCGTGAACTGGATGGTTAAGCAAATGTTCAACGTGAACCGGATGGAGAATCCGGAGATTTTTGCGGCACTCGAACGCCAAGCCAAGACCTCGCCTATCGGTGCCAATGGCCTGGTATTAGTGCCCTACTGGTCGGGCTGCATGACACCCTATTGGGATACGGGCGCGCGCGGCGTCATCGCTGGGCTGTCCAACAATCATTCGCGCGGCGATATCTATCGGGCAACTTTGGAGGGCATTGCGCTTGAGCAGGTCTTAATGACAGATCGGGTTGCCGCGGCAACGCAAGCGATAGATCATTTTGTCGTTATGGGCGGCGGCGCCAAGTCCGGACTCTGGTGCCAGATCATAGCCGACGCTTCGGGGCGCGATGTGAAGCGGCTTGAGACCGTTGACGCTTCTGCGCTCGGTGCCGGGATGGCTGCGGCGAAGGGCGCCGGCTGGTTCAAAACTGTGCCGGATGCGGCGGCCATCATGGCAGGCAAGCCGCGCAAAACCTTCAGGCCTAACCGCGCCGCCCATGCGCGCTATGGTGAACTTCTGTCCATATATTGCGACCTGTGGCCGACCATTTCGGCCTGGAATGCGCGGCTCACTGATTTTGCGCAAAGGACCGGCGCATGACCGACTGGAACGCGCTGATCCGGGATTTGATCACAGGCGACTGGCGAGACCCCGAGTCAGGCAAGCGGGCCGAAGTACCCTTCGAAACAATCCGGCTGGAGGAATCGCTTGATGGTGGTGCTGTGGACTTGGTAGCGCCCCTGAAACTCGGCAGGCGTTTTGCCGTTGTGTCTGACACCAATACCGTTGAAGCCATGGGCCGGCGCGTCGCGAAGGAATTGCGCGGGCTCGGCCATGTCGACGAGGTCGTTCTTCCCGGCAACACCCATTGCGACGAATCGACCATTGCACACCTGCAGGAAAGAACCCGCCATGCCGATGCGTTGATCTCAGTCGGCTCGGGATCGCTCTCCGACGTCGTGAAGTTTGCGACCTTCAAGGACGGGCGCAAGTTTGCCTGCTTTGCGACCGCGAGTTCGATGAATGGATATGCGGCCTCGACAGCATCGGTAACACTGCGCAATGGTTATAAGGTGTCACTGCCAGCCCATGCGCCATGTGGCATTTTCATCGACCTCAAAGTCTGCGCCGATGCACCGACCTGGCTTTCTGCGGCGGGCGTCGGCGACTCACTCTGCCGTCCAACCGCGCAAATCGACTGGTGGGCCTCGCACCGCCTACTCGATACTTTCTATTCCAGCGCGCCCTATGCGTTGATGAAAGAAGACGAGCCCCGGATGATCGGGCAGGCCTCGGGTATCGCCAAACACAGCGTCGATGCCAACGGCCATCTGCAACGGGTATTGACACTCTGCGGTTTCGGCGTGTGTTTCACCGGCGGTTCCCATCACGGCTCCATGGGCGAGCATCAGGTATCCCACTGGATCGATATGTTCGCCGGCGAGGAGCATCCTGGCACGACACATGGCCAGCAGGTGGGTGTCGCCTCCCTTGCCATTGCGCGGCTTCAGAACGAGATCCTAGCCCTCGACAAGCCGCCCAGGATCAAGCCAACGCATATCGTCGAGGATGACTTCGTCGCCCGCTATGGCGAAGCGATCGGCCGCATGTGCTTCAAGGAAGCACAGAAGAAATCCTTCGATGCCAAGGGCGCCGATGCCTTCAACAAGAAGTTGGCGCTCCTCTGGCCGGAGTTGCGCGCCGAATTGAACGGATTCGCGATCAAGCCGGAAGACATGCAGGCGACGCTTGCCTCGGCGGGCGGGCCCGTCACCGCGACAGAACTCGGCCTCTCTCGCAAACTGTGGCACGATGCAATGAAATATGCCCGCGATGTGCGCAATCGTTGGTCATTCCTCGATCTGGCCGACGACGCCGGGCTACTCGATGATTTCCTCGCCCGAGACCGGCAATAGGAGTGATGCGGACATGGCCTCGGTGACAGTAAGGAATGCAGTCAAGAAATACGGCGACATCCAGGTCGTCCATGGCATTAATCTGGAGATAGAGGATGGTTCCTTCGTGGTGTTGCTGGGGCCATCGGGTTGCGGAAAGTCAACGCTGCTGCGCATGATTGCGGGTCTTGAAAGCGTAACCGGCGGCGATATCGAGATTGCTGGCAGGCGAGTCAATCATGTGCACCCCAAAGACCGTAACATTGCCATGGTGTTCCAGAACTACGCGCTCTATGCGCACATGACCGTCAAGGACAATATGAGCTTCTCGCTCAGCCTTGCAAAGCGCCCGCAAAGCGAGATCGACGAAAAAACCGCCTGGGCGGCGAAAATCCTCAATCTCGAGCCCTATCTCGAACGTTACCCGCGCGAACTCTCCGGCGGCCAGCGCCAGCGCGTCGCCATGGGCCGGGCCATCGTGCGCGATCCCGCCGTGTTCCTCTTTGACGAGCCGCTCTCCAATCTCGATGCAAGACTGCGCGTCCAAATGCGCACCGAGATCAAGGAGCTGCATGAGCGCCTGAAGACAACGACGGTCTATGTCACCCATGACCAGATCGAGGCCATGACCATGGCCGACAAGATCGTCATAGTGAGGGATGGAACCATCGAGCAAGAAGGATCGCCGCTCGATGTCTATGACCGGCCGGCGAATCTTTTCGTCGCGCAATTCATCGGTTCGCCGGGCATGAATATGATCAAGGGCACCGTCTCAGGCGATAGGTTCAAGACCGACTCCGGCCTCATCCTGCCATTGCCTCGCGGGCACAAGGCGAAACCCGACCAGCGCGCAATTTATGGAATCCGTCCCGAACATCTCGGCCCCGGCAAGGGCTTGACCGCCACGGTGAACGTCATCGAGCCAACGGGCCCCGAAATGCATATCTATGCCGACCTCGGCGGCCAGGAAGTGTGCGCTATCACCAGTGAACGCTTAAGCCTGGCGCGGGGCGCAACCATTGGTCTCGCCCCCCGACTCGACAAGGTGCACCTCTTTGATGCCGAAAACGGCAGGGCTATCAGCTGATGGCCATCGTCACAATACTCGGGGCTGGCGTCATGGGATCGTCCATGTGCCTGCCGCTGTGCGATCGTGGCCACGAAGTGCGCCTGGTCGGCACGCATCTTGACGAGTCCATCATCAGAAGTGTCCGCGCCTCCGGCGAACATCCCAAGCTCAATGTCGCGCTCCCCAAGAGTATCAAGCCCTTCAGCCATGGCGAGTTCAAGGTCGCCCTGGGCCTGGACAATGAAATTGTTCTGCTTGGTGTCAGTTCTGCCGGCATCGAGTGGGCCATTCAAGAACTCTGCGATGCGCTGACGGGACCTGCGAAAGTCCTAATGATCACCAAGGGCCTGCAGCCGGAAGCGACGTCGCTTTCTGTGCTGCCGGATCATGTCCAACGCGAGGTGAAGGCCCGCCGTGGAGTTGATTTGACGGTCGCAGCCATTGGCGGCCCCTGCATAGCTGGCGAACTCGCCGTCCGCCGGCATACGGGCACGGTCATCACCTCCCATGACGTGGCCTATGCCGAGCGTCTATGCGCGATGCTGGAGACGGACTATTATCATCCGCGCGTTTCGGCAGACGTCATCGGCGTCGAAGTCTGCGCGGCTTTCAAGAATTTCTTCGCCATCGCCGTCGGCTGGGCGGCGGGGCTGCATGAAAGAATGGAGGCGGTCGGGAACAAGACTTTCAATCACAACGCCGCAGCCATCATCTATGATCAAGCCATCCGGGAATTGATGGCACTCACCTTGGCGCTCGGCGGCAGCGCCGAAAGCGTTTGGGGCATGCCGGGCGCCGGAGATCTCTATGTCACCTGCCAGGCCGGCCGCAACTCACGACTCGGCAACCATCTCGGCCGTGGCCTCACTTTTCATGAAACCAGGGATGGGCCGATGAAGGACGACACGATCGAGGGCGCGGAACTCGGCCTTGCCGTGGCCGGGACGCTCGATGCCATGATGGCGTCGGGAAATCTTGCGGCCAAGGACATGCCTTTGACGGCGGCCCTGCTTGCCGCCCTGACGCGAGATCAACCCCTTTCTATTCCCTGGGCAGATTTTCACCGGTAGTGTCGCAGACAATGCGCCCCGAAGATTCAAGCGGTGACCTCAATTTGGGCGAGAGAGGCCCCGGGTCGGGATTGACACAAGTGCTTCCCATCGACCGGGAGGAACAACTCGCCACTCGCGCCGCCTGGCTGTACTTTGTAGGGGGGCTCACGCAGGCTCAGATCGGCAAGGAACTGGGCACCAATCGCATCCGCGTCAACCGGCTCTTGGCGGAAGCGCGCGAGCAGGGCTTGGTGCAGATCCGAATCACAGGACGCATGGCCAATTGCGTGGACCTGGAGCAGACTCTGAAGAAGCGTTTCGGGCTCGATGAAGTCATCGTGGTGCCGACTCCGCCCGATCAGGCCCTGGTGCCGCAGGTCATCGCCACCGCCGCGGGCATGGCCCTCGACGCCCGCCTGAAGGATGGAATGTCGGTCGGGGTTGGCTGGGGGCGCACGCTGCGCCTGTCGCTGCGCTCCGTCACGGTGCGCCCGCTGCGGCGTCTCAGCGTGGTGTCGCTGCTGGGTGGACTCACGCGCGGCGCCGCAATGAACCCACATGAAACGGCCTCGCATCTCGCCGATCTTCTCGATGCCCAATGCTATTATGTAGCCGCGCCCGCCCTCGCCGATTCCGAGGCGACCCGGCGGGTGCTGATGAGCCAGCTGATGCTGCGCGAAGTCTTTGCCAAGGCGGAGAGGGTGGACATCGCCTTTCTCTCAGTTGGAGATTTAAGCCCCGGCGGAACCATGAGCCGCGTCAGGCTGATCGACCGCGAGGAAAGCCGGAGCCTTCTCGAAGCCGGCGCAGTCGGTGATATCTGCGTCCACTGGATCGACCGGCTGGGCCGCATTGTCGATCATCCCCTGAACTCGCGGTCAGTGGCGCTTTCACCCGACAAGTTGCGGAATATTCCGTGTGTCATTCTTGCATCAGGCGGCAAGAGCAAGGTCGAGAGTCTCCATGGCGTTCTGCATGGCAAGATGGTGAATGTCCTGATCACCGACGAAGTCACGGCCGGCGGTGTGCTGGCGCTCGCCGACTCGTTGAAGGATTGATGCAAGATTCCAATAGTCAGAACTGTCCCTACCGCAAATCGAACCTGACTCGCCAGTGAATGAATATTGGGCGATGCTTGCCGGCGATGACAGACATTTTCAGGTTGATCTGAGGCGCGATTGTGGGGTTCTTCCGGCCGCGGGTCGACCGCGAGGCGGAAATCATCGCCCTGCGCCATCAGCCCAATGTGTTGCGCCGGAAGAGACCCGAAAGGTTGGTCTCCGCCAACACTGACCGGCTACTCTTCGTCTGGCTGTATCGACTGGCGCCAGGCATCCTGAATGCCTTGTTGATCGTCGAACCCGAGACGGTGATCGGCTAGCACAGGCGTGGATTTCGCGCGTTCTGGCGCTGGAAATCCAGGTCTGGGGCAGGGCGGCCGAAGACGCCTTTAGAACTGCGGAATCTGATCCGTGACATCGGCGTCGCCAACCCATCGTGGGGCGCACCACGCATCCATGGGAAGTTGCTCAAACTTGGCATCGATGTTGGACAAACAACAGTTGCCAAATACATGAACAGACGGAAAAGACCGCCATCCCGGGGATGGAAGACATTTCTTCGGAACCACGCAGACGGCATCGCCGCCATGGACCTGTTCGTGGCTCCGACGATCTCGTTCAAGCTGCTATACGGACTTGTGGTGATGAGCCACGACCGGCGCAAGATCCCTTGCTTTTCGACGACAGAACATTCGTCAGCAGAGTGGATCGCGCGGCAGCCGACCGAAGCATTCGGCTGGGACGTGACGCCGACGTACATCATCCGCGACCGGGACAGCGCCTATGGCGAGATATACAAGCGCAGATTACCCGCGATGGGCATTCGAGACCGACCAACTGCCGCGCGTTCCCCCTGGCAGAACGGATATTGCGAACGTCTCATCGGCTCGATCCGCCGGGAATGCCTCGATCATGTCATCATCTTCGGCGAGCGGCACCTCCGGCATGTACTGCGTTCATATGCTCAGTATCACAATGAGGTCCGAACCCATCTCTCGCTTGACAAGGATGCACCGTTCAGCCGAGCCGCACAGACCGTCAGTTGCATCCAACCCGTTCCACTCCTCGGTGGACTCCATCCCCAATACGTTCGGATTTGATTTAGCGGTACGGATAACGGTTCAAAGCGAATTGACAGAGCCGGGCGCGGTGGAGCGGCTCTCAAGGTACTCACAAGCAATCGCGACCGCCATTGACAGGCGACTTCATGGCGGTCGGGAGTAAGTCCATCGGAAAATCGAATGTGGGTTATTTTATGGGGTGAATGTCCATTTTTTATGTAAAACAATAGTATATTCAATAACTTACGTCGATTATGTGGCGGAGGGGGAGGGATTCGAACCCCCGGAGGGCTTGCACCCTCAACGGTTTTCAAGACCGCCGCAATCGACCGCTCTGCCACCCCTCCGCAGGAGTGAGCGGCCCCATGTAGCAAGAGGAGGGCGGCGGCTCAACGGGCAGCCGCCCTATTGCGCGTAGGAGGGGTCCTCGGCGTCGAGCAGCGCCCGCATCTCGGCGAAATGGGCGTGGAATTGGTTGGGTTCGGCCTCCCATTCCCGCGCCGTCTTCTCGGCCACCGCCGGGGTCATGACACTCAGGGGTTGGCCGGTCTGCCGCGCCAGCACCAGATTGCGGCAGGCGCGCTCGAGATAGTAGGTCAGGTCGTAGGCCTCGGCGACGCCGGCGGCGCAGATCAGCACGCCGTGATTGCCCATCATCATGATCTGCTTGTTGCCCATGAGCCGTGCCAGCCGGCCGCCCTCGGCATCGCTGTTGGCCATGCCGCCGTAGTCGAGATCGAAGGCCACGCGGTCGTAGAAGCGCGCCGTGTTCTGGTCGATGGGCGGGATGTCGGGATCGGCCAATGAGGCGATTGCCGTGGCGTAGGGCGGATGCAGATGGATGATGCAGCGCGCCTGGGGCAGGGCGGCATGCAGGCGCCCATGCAGCGACCAAGCGGTGAGATCGGGGGCATCGGGGCGGTCCATGGTGGTCTTGTCGCCGGCATCGAGAAGCTGAAGCTCCGAGGCCCTGATTCGCGAAAAATGCCGCCAGCGCGGGTTCATCAGGAACTTCTTGCCGTCCGGGGAAACGGCCAGGCTCAAATGGTTGGCCACCGCCTCGTGCCAGTCGTTGCGCACCGCCAGCCGAAATGCCGCCGCAAGCTCGACACGCAATTGCCATTCGTCCGCGGCATGGCTTACCGAGGTCTTGAGCGGGGCGACGTTGCTCATCATAATGCTCCCGTGGCTGGAGCAGGAAGGATATCCCGGCTCCGGCCGGGCAGCAATCGTCAATCGCGAGGTCGGGAAATGAGGAACATGAACTTGCCGATACGACTTGCGACGATCGCCTTGCTGACGAGCCCTGTTTCCGCAACCGCATCGGCCGAGCCCGGCCCCCACGGCGTCTGGATCATGGACAATGGCAAGGTTACCGTTCAAGTCGACGATTGCGGCGGCAATCTATGCGGCAAGATCGTGGCGCTGTCCAAGCCCCTCGACAAGCACGGCAACCCGAAGCTCGACAAGGAAAATCCCGATCCGGCCCTGCGCAAGCGTCCGGTGATCGGTATCACCATCCTGCAGAACATGAAGGCCGACGGCGGCAACAAATGGGTAGGCACCATTTACAACGCCGACGACGGCTATACCTACAATTCGGTGATGAAATTGAGCGGCGATATGATGAAGGTCAAGGGCTGTGTCGCCTTCATCTGCAAGTCGATGTATTTCAAGCGGGTGAATTGAGGTCCGGCGTGGATATTGCAGGACCATGGGTGGCGGGCGGAGCCGGAGTTCCACGATGAAACGGCGTGCAGTTCTTATTGCCGCGGTCCTGATCGCCATGAGCGGCGCGGTCTTTGCCCAGAGCCTCGATCAGTTGCCATTCGCCAAGAAGCTGAAGCTCGCCAAGGTCGGCGACGAGGACGCCCAGATCGCCGTGGCGCTGGCCTATGAGACGGGCAGCGAAACCGCACCCAATGCCGCCGAAGCCGCCAAATGGTACCGCCAGGCGGCGCTGCAGGGCAATGTCGAGGCGCAGTTCCGCCTCGCCCGCATCGTCAGCAGGGGCGCCAAGGGACTGAAGCAGGACTATCCCACCGCGATCAAACTCTATGAAGCCGCCGCCGCCAAGGGACATGCGCCGGCCATGAATGCGCTGGGCCTTCTCTACCAGAACGGCGAGGGCGTTGCCGCCGATCCGGCCAAGGCGGCGGAATGGTACCGCAAGGCGGCGGAGGCGAAGCTGGCCGACGCCGAAAACAATCTCGGCATTCTCTATCTCAATGGCAGGGGCGTGGGGCGCGATCTCGGCGAGGCGTTCAGGCTGTTCGAGCGCGCCGCCAAGCAGGGCGATGGCTGGGGCCTCAACAATCTCGGCGGCATGTATGAGATGGGCTGGGGCACGCCCAAGGATCGCGACAAGGCGATCGAACTCTACCGGCAGGCGGCGGCCAAGGGCATCGCCGCGGCCCAGGACAATTTCGCGCGCCTGACCGCAATTCGATAAAATTTTACCCTGGCGGAAACCATAGAGAAAAGGAACCGCCGGTTAACCTTACCGCTCAACTCGCCATTTACTATTCAGGCGCGACACTTGTCCCCGCAGTAGGGCGAAACCGTCGCTAAACGACGTACGCCGCGGGGAGTGTGTCAGTATGCGTCGCGCCATGATCTTGCCGCTCGTGCTGGTGATCGCCGGATTGGCGGTCAGCGGCTGTTCATCGAAGAAGGCGAAGCACGGGGCTCTCGATCCGTTCGCTGGCACCGGCAGCCCCTATTATACCGGCAAAGGCGATCCGCCGCGGGGCAGTGGCCGCTATTATGTGGGCAAACCCTACAAGGTGGCCGGGCGCTGGTTCAAACCGAAGGAACAGCCCAATTACGACGCAACCGGGCCCGCCTCTTGGTATGGCGAGGACTTCCACCGCCGCATGACGTCGAATGGCGAATGGTTCAACATGAACGACCTGACGGCGGCGCATCCGACCTTGCCGCTGCCGAGCTACGTCAAGGTCACCAATCTCGACAATGGCCGCGAGGTGATCGTCCGCGTCAATGACCGCGGCCCCTTCGTCGGCCCGCGCATCATCGACATGTCGAAGCGTTCGGCCGAGGTCCTGGGCTACAAGGAGAAGGGCAAGACCAAGGTCCGCGTGCAATATATCGGTCCGGCGCCGATCAACGATCATGGCCCGCATCTGGCGGCGATGAACCGTGAACTGCAAAATGGCACGCCGCTCAGGGCCATGATCGCCGCCGCCGATCGCAACGAAGCAACCGTGGTCGCCGCCGTGGCCCAGCCGATGCCGCCGGTTGCGGCGCAGCCGGAAATCGTTCTGGCGGCGGCCTTACCCCTGCCGCAAACGGCGGAGCCCCAGGCAGCGGCGCCGGTTGAAGGAAACTATTACGTTCAGGTTGGATCTTTCAGCGACGCGGGCAACGCCGAAATGGTGCGCGCCGGTTTCGCCAATGTCTGGCCGGTGCAGATAATCGCGGCAAACGCTTCCGGCGGCGAAGTCTATCGTGTCCGCATCGGTCCCATCACCGGCGAGTCCGATGCCATGACGGCGTTGCAGGACGCGGTTGGCCATGGCCATCCCGATGCCCATGTGATCGCCGTTCCGGCCATGCACGCGGCACTGTGATCGCGCTCCGCGTTGCTTTTGCAAGCGAAGGCCGGTAACTTCCCGAACGAATAATTTCCGGTGGTCATGGCCCGATTCTCCCTGGTTCTAACGATCTTTGTTGCCGCGCTGGCGGCCTTGCCGTTGCCTGCCCGGGCGCAACAACCGGGATTCGAGACCAAGGCGCAATACGCAGTCATGATCGATGCGCGTTCGGGCAACGTCTTCTTCGAGAAGAATGCCGACGTGCCGGTGCCGCCCGCCAGCATGAGCAAGTTGATGACCATGATCATGGTGTTCGAGGCGCTCAGGGACGGCAAGCTCAAGATGGATCAGGAATTCCTGATCAGCGAGGATGCCTGGCGGCGCGGCGGATCGGCCTCGGGCGGTTCGACCATGTATGCCGACCTCAATTCGCGGGTAAAGCTCTCCGATCTCATTCAGGGCGTCATCGTGCAATCGGCCAACGATGCCAGCATCGCCATCGCCGAGGGCATGGCGGGAAGCGAGGCGGCCTTCGCCGCGCAGATGACCAAGCGGGCCCGCGAGCTCGGCCTCGACAAGGCGGAATTCCGCAATGCCACGGGTCTTCCCGACCCCGAACACCTGATGAGCGTGCGCGAACTGGCGACACTTGCCCGCTACATCAATCTCAATTTTCCCGAATACTACAAATATTACAGCCAGCCGTCGTTCACCTGGAACAACATCACCCAGCAGAATCGCAATCCGCTGCTCAAGGACTATCCCGGCGCCGACGGCATGAAGACGGGCTACACCAAGGAGGCGGGCTATGGCCTGGTCGGCTCAGCCAGCCGCGACGGCCGCCGCCTGATCATGGTGATGGCGGGGCTCGCCAGCCTCACCGAGCGCAAGCAGGAAGCGCAAAAGCTGCTCGACTGGGGCTTCAGCCAGTTCCGCACCGTCGAAGTTTATGCGGCGGGCGATACGGTGAGCCGGGCGCGCATCTGGGGTGGTGTGGAAAACTGGGTCGGGCTGGTGACGCGCCAGGACGTGAAAATCGCGCTCTCGCCGCAGGAGCAGGCCGCCATCGAGATCAAACTTACCTATACCGGACCCCTGATGGCGCCGGTCAAGGCGGGCGAGAAGGTGGGCACGGTGCGCTTCCTGGTGAACGGCAATGCCATCGCCGAGGTGCCGGTCGAAACTACTTCCGCCGTGGCGGCCGACCCGTCGATGTGGACCAAAGCGCTCGACAGCGTCATGATCATGATGTTCGGCGGCTGAGATGGCCGGACTGTTCATCACCTTCGAGGGCGGCGAGGGGGCCGGCAAATCGACCCACATCAAGCGTCTGGGCGAGCGGCTCAGGGCGCAACCGCGCGAGGTGGTGATGACGCGCGAGCCCGGCGGCACGCCGGGTGGCGAGGCGATCAGAGCCCTGGTAGTTGCGGGCGATGTGGTGCGCTGGTCGGCGGAGGCCGAGGCGCTGCTCAATTATGCGGCACGCGACGCCCATCTGCGCGAGGCGATCCGCCCGGCGCTGGCCCGCGGCGCCATCGTGCTGAGCGATCGCTTCATGGATTCCACCCGCGCCTATCAGGGACATGCCGGCGGCTGCGACATGGGCCTGATAGACGAACTCGACCGCGCCGTGGTCGGCGCCACGCGGCCGAAGCTGACGCTGATCTTCGATCTCGATCCGGAACTGGGGCTGTCGCGCGCCAAGCACCGGGGCGGGGAGGAAGAAGACCGCTTCGAGCGCAAGGGACTGGAATTTCACCGGCGGTTGCGGCAAGGCTTTCTCGACATCGCCGGACGCGAGCCCTCCCGCTGCCGCATCGTCGATGCGGCGCAGCCGGTGGACGAGGTGGCGGCCGAGGTTTGGGCGGCGGTGAGCGCGGCACTGGCATGAAGACGGCCGAAGACAATCCCGATCCGCGCAATGTCGCTTGGCACCCGCGGCGGCGCGGTACGCTCTATGGGCACGGCGCGGCGGAAGCGCGGCTCTTGCAGGCGGTGCGGTCGGACAAGCTGCACCACGCCTGGCTGCTGACGGGCCCGCGCGGCATCGGCAAGGCCACGCTCGCCTATCGCTTCGCCCGTTTCCTGCTGCAGTTTTCCGATGCGGGCGGCCGCACATCGCTGCAGGTGGCGCCGGAGACTGCAAGCGCCCGGCAGATCGCGGCGAGTACCCATCCCGATCTTCTCGCCGTCGAGCGGGCCTATGACGCCAAGAACAAGCGGGTCAGAAACGAGATCGCCGTCGACGACGCGCGGCTGGCGGGAAATTTCTTCGCCTTGACGGCGGGTGCGGGCGGCTGGCGCATCGCCATCGTCGATACCGCCGACGATCTCAACAGCGAATCGGCCAATGCGCTCCTGAAGATTCTGGAGGAACCGCCGCCGAAATCGGTGTTCCTGCTGGTGTCGCACCGGCCGGGAACGCTGTTGCGAACCATCAAGTCGCGCTGCATCCATCTGGAGCTCGCGCCGCTCACCTTGGACGACACGCTGCGGGTGTTGCAAGAGGTCTGCGAGACGGCGGATCAAGAGCCGCTGCGGCGGGCGGCGGAGCTTTCGGGCGGCAGCCCGGGCCGGGCTGTGGAGCTTCTCGATTCCAAGGGAGCCCAGGCCTTCGCCGCGTTCCTGGCGAAGCCGAAGCTCACGCCGGCCGTCCGCATCGAGATCGCCAATTATTTTTCCGAACACGATACGGGCGCCGATTTCGAAATATTCTGCGAGCTGCTCATCGCCTGGACGGGGAGCAAGGCACGCGAGGCGGGACTGGCCGGCGGCGGGCGGGCGCTGGCCCGCGCCCATGACGGCATCGCCCATTCCATTCGCGAGGCAAATGCCCTAAACCTCGACCGCCGCCAAACGGCCGTCGAGGCGCTGACGCTGCTCGATGAGGCCCTCAGGGTCGCCTGAATTCCGGACAGATCGAGACGCATGCAGAAGACCTATTTCATCACGACGGCCATTCCCTATGCCAATGGCGCCCCCCATATCGGACATGCCTATGAGCGCATCGCCACCGACGCGCTGGCCCGCTTCAAGCGGCTCGACGGCTACGATGTGCTGTTCGTCACCGGCATGGACGAACACGGCCAGAAAATGCAGCAGACGGCGGCGCGCGATGGGCTGACGCCGCAGCAACTTGCCGACCGCACGGCGGCGCAATTCGAGGCGATGGGAGACCATCTTGCAGCCGCCGCCGACGACATCGTGCGCACCACCTCGGCGCGCCACAAGCAGTCGGTGCAGGAGATCTGGCGGCGCATGCAGGCCAACGGCGACATCTACCTGTCGAAATATGCCGGCTGGTATTCGGTGCGCGACGAGGCCTATTACGACAAGGACGAGATCGAGGAGCGCGACGGCCGCAAATTCGCGGCGAAGAGCGGAACGCCGGTCGAATGGGTCGAGGAAGAAAGCTATTTCTTCAAGCTTTCGGCCTATGCCGAGCCGCTGCTGGCGCATTACGAAATGCATCCGGAGTTCGTGACCCCGGAGAACTACCGCAACGAGATCGTGGCCTTCGTCAAGCGCGGCCTCAAGGACCTGTCGGTGAGCCGCACCACTTTCGATTGGGGCATTGCGGTGCCGGGAGATCCCAAGCATGTCATGTATGTCTGGGTCGATGCGCTGACCAACTACATCACGGCCACGGGCTTTCCCGATCCAGGCGCGCCGCGCGCCCGTTTCTGGCCGGCGGACGCCCATGTCATCGGCAAGGATATCACCCGCTTTCACGCCA
>CAYOZR010000023.1:13220-28728 GCA_964408555.1 uncultured Aestuariivirga sp. | reverse complement strand
AGTATATCAGCAGCACCTCGGCATCGGGTCCGGTAACTTCGAACTTGCGCAAGGGCGACAGGTCCCTCACGGCCGCGCGTTCGCGGCAGGCCCTGGATTCGTCGATGGCGTTGGCGTTGTTGAACCGGGTCGGCAGCCAATAGCCGCGGTACTCGGTGTAGTTCCGCGTCATCTGCGACATGCGCGGATGGAAGGCGGTTTCGCGGGTGAGTTTGGCGTCTGCGTCGGGTGTCATGCGAGTGGCCACCGCTCTGGAGAATTTTTCTTGTGACGAATAGGTGCGGATGTGGATGTCGGTCGGGTCCCAGCCATTGGCCGCGTCGATGTCGTCGGGGCACGAGGAGGAGACGCAGACCAGGTCGGTCAGTGCCTTCATCAGCACATAGTCGCCGGGCCGCGACCACGGCTCGTCGAGATAGAGCTGATTATGGGCGTCGATGCCGGTGTTATAGAAATAGTTGATCGCCTCCCACCCCTTGCGCCGGGCGACGCCATAGGGGGCGAGCGCGATGTTGAAGTTCTCGCTGCAGTTGACATGCCCCGGATAGCCCATGTCGTCGTAATAGCGGCTGGTGCAGGCGGCGGCGAAGGCGTCGTGGCGGCCGACCGTATCCTGGACGATCTCGATCAGCGGCTCGAAATCAAGTCCGAAAGCTTTGGACGGCAGGCCCGGCGCCGGATAGCTCCGGCCGGTGAGGGTGCGCGAAATGGTGGCGTCGAGGGCGTTTTCGATGCCCTTGTCGAGCTTGCGCGCCGAGAAGCACTGGAAATCCGAACACTGACGGCCGGCCACGTCGATCACTTGGATGAACTCTCCGGCCTTCACCACATAGGCCTGGGCGGTGGCCGCCCCGATGCGGATGTCCTGCATCTGGTCGGCCAAAGGCTCGGGCAGCGGCTGCTCGTTCTTGTCGATCAGCGGGCGGGCGCGGCGAATGACCAGTTCCAGATCGGTCGCCGTGTCCTGCAGTCCGGCGTCCATGACGCCGCCGGGTGCCGCGGCGATCAGCAGCCCGTCGCGCCCGATCTTGAACGAGGCCTTGGCGCCCGCCTTCGAACCGGCTCCGAAAATGCGCAAGGACTCCGCTTGGCCCAAATCGATGCCGCGCCGGGCCAGCGCCTTGACGGTGGCACCGCCCGCGGCCAGCATCGCCTTGAGGTCTTCGGCCTTCGAATTGGCGCGCACCCCGAGGAGCCCCGCATCGATGCGCCTGTCGGTGCCTGCGGTTACCAGCTCGCAGGCCTGCAGCCCCTCGATATCGGTGACCGTGACCTCATCGCCGGCCTTCACCTGAACCACCAGCGATCCGCCGCCGGCGATCCGGTAGCGCTCGGTGCCCGGCGGCAGGGTCCTGATGCCGGGCCGCAGGATGACGCTCGCCCGGGGAGCCGAGACGAAAGGCGAGGGGCGCGGGATCTCATTCATCGTGTTTCAGCCTATGCCCCTTCGGCGGCGAAAGCAACATTGGTCGGAAATTGGTCGGAATTGGTTTGGGCCTCGCCCTAGGGCGCCGTTCTGCTAAAACCACTCCATGCCGCAGCCTGCCGATACCCGCGCTTTCCGCTCCGCCCTTGGTACTTTCACCACCGGCGTCACGGTGATCACAACCCGTGGTCCCAAGGGTGAACTGATCGGCAACACCGTAAGTTCCTTCAATTCCGTTTCCCTTGAGCCGCCGCTGGTGCTGTGGAGCCTGTCGCGCAACGCCTATAGTTTCAAGACCTATCTCGGCTGCGATCATTTCGCCGTCAATGTCCTGCGTGAAGGCCAGGAAGAACTGTCCAGCCGCTTTTCCAAGTCGCTGGGCGACAAGTGGCACGGCATCGATTACGAGACTTGGGAAACCGGCTGCCCCATCCTGCCCAACGCGCTGGCGATTTTCGAATGCAGGACCGCCTATACCTACCAGGGCGGCGACCATGTGATCTTCGTGGGCGAAGTAATCAATTTTGACCACGACCCCAAGGGCAAGCCCCTGGTGTTCTGGCGCGGCGGTTATCACAAGGCCGTTTCCTGACCATTTCCGCCCAAATTCATACCACTTGACCAGGAGCCGGTCTGACCGCACTATCTCCTTATGCCCGGGCGGAGGGCATAGGGGGACAGGCATGCTTGAGACCGGAGATACATCCGGATTGGCGTGGACCATGAAGGCAGGGGTAGAGCCGGAATCAATGGCCTCCCGCCCTCCCATTCCGCACGACACAACAATCTTCGGAGGAAAAGTCTATGTCTAATCAACAAGGCTCGGGCGAGCTCGTCCGCGCACTCGACTGGAAGGGCGCCTTCTGGGTCGCGGCCGGCGTGCCGCCGCTCGTTCTCTTCTCCATCGGCGGCATTGCCGGAACCACCGGCAAGCTCGCCTTCCTGGTCTGGATCATTTCGATGATCATGGGCTTCCTGCAATCCTTCACCTATGCCGAGATCGCCGGCATGTTCGGCAACAAGTCGGGCGGTGCCTCGGTCTATGGCGCCACCGCCTGGCTGCGCTATTCCAAGTTCATCGCGCCGCTCTCGGTGTGGTGCAACTGGTTCGCCTGGAGCCCGGTTCTGTCGCTGGGTTGCGCCATCGCGGCCGGCTATATCCTGAACGCGCTGTTCCCGATTCCAGCGGCCGACAGCCAGGCCGTGATCGACTGGGTCGCAGCCAATGCGGCCTCGATCGCGTCCGACGATGCGCGCGTCACCGAGTGGTTGACGGCCAATGCCGGCAAGACGGCGCTGGATGCCATTGCCGCCCTGTTGCCGGGCGATGCGGTTGCGGCGCTGACTCCGGCGATCAGAACCTGGGAGCTTTTCGGCATCCCGATTCCTGGTCTCGGCACCATGCATTTCAACACGATTTTCGTGATCGGCGCCATTCTGATGCTGATCATGTTCTGGATTCAGCATCGCGGCATCGCCTCGACGGCGAGCGCCCAGAAATGGCTGGCCATCATCGTGCTGGTGCCGCTGCTGCTGGTGGGTCTCGTGCCCATCCTCACCGGCGCTATCGACGGCGCCAATGTTACCGGCCTGGTGCCGCCGACCGCCGCCTATTCCGGCGTCGATGGCACCTGGTCGTTGGGCGGCTGGACCCTGTTCCTCGGCGGTCTCTATATCGCCGCCTGGTCGACCTACGGCTTCGAGACGGCGGTGTGCTACACCCGTGAACTCAAGAACCCGAAGACCGACACGTTCAAGTCCATCTTTTACGCCGGCCTTCTCTGCTGCCTGTTCTTCTTCCTCGTGCCCTTCTCCTTCCAGGGTGTGCTCGGCCATGCCGGCATGCTGGCGCCGGGCATCGTCGACGGCACCGGCATCGCCGAAGCCCTTGGCAACATGGTGGGCGGCGGCAAGGTCATCACCCAGATCTTCGTGATTCTGATGATCCTCGCGCTGTTCCTGGCGATCATGACGGCCATGGCCGGTTCCTCGCGCACCCTCTATCAGGGTTCGAAGGACGGCTGGCTGCCGCGCTACCTCACCCAAGTGAACAGCCATGGCGCGCCGACCCATGCCATGTGGACCGATTTCGCCTTTAATCTGTTCTTGCTGGCGCTGGCCTCGGATTTGGCGGGCTATTTCTATGTGCTCGCCATCTCCAATGTCGGCTACATCATCTTCAACTTCCTCAACCTCAATGCCGGCTGGATTCACCGCATCGACTCGGGCCACATCGAGCGCCCGTGGAAGGCGCCCAGCTGGCTCATCGGCCTCAACACCATCCTGGCCTTCGTCAACGCCATCTTCCTGGGTGCGGGCGCCAAGGTCTGGGGCTACTCGACGGCCCTCTGGGCGGGCCTCATCTTCGCCGCCCTGATCCTGCCGGTCTTCTACTTCCGCCATTATATCCAGGATGGCGGCAAGTTCCCCAAGGGTGCGCTTGACGATCTGGGCCTCACGGAAGGCGATCTCGGTCCGAAGAAGGCCGGCATGCTGCCATACCTGACACTTGTTGCCGGCGCCGCGGTCGTCCTTATTGCCAACTGGTTCTTCCAGTTGCCATCGTAAGGGATATTTCTCGAGATTGGAGACGGCGGCTTCCGGGCCGCCGTTTTCTTTTGCGGCTCAGGCCGGTCCCGGGCCAAGATAGGACAATTCAGGCTATGCTGCGGCCTGCCAGCGATGATTGAGTCCCGGTCATGTTTCTTTCCGTCTTCGAGCTCTTCAAGATCGGCATCGGTCCGTCGAGCTCTCACACCGTGGGGCCCATGGTGGCGGCGCGCCGCTTTCTCGAGACGGCGGGCGCCATGTCGCTACCCCATGCCGGGCGCCTCGCCGTCCGTCTGCACGGCTCGCTTGCCTTCACCGGCAAGGGTCACGGTACCGACCGCGCCGTGATCCTGGGGCTGGCCGGCGAGAGGCCCGATACCATCGATCCCGACCGGGTCGACTCCGTGTTGGCCGAGATGGTTCGGCGCGACCGCATCGCACTCGCCAGCGGCAATGTCGTTCGCTTCGATCCGGTCAAGGACGTGATCTTCGATTTCGGTCCCGCACTCCCCGGCCATTCCAACGGCATGGTGTTCCGCATTCTCGACGACGACAACAACACGCTCCTCGCCGAAACCTACTATTCGATCGGCGGCGGCTTTGTGCAGACCGAAGCCGAGCGCCTTGCCCCGCTGGCGAAGCCGAAACTCGCCGTTCCCTATCCCTTCTCGACCGCCGCCGAAATGCTGGAAATGGGCAAGGCCTCGGGCCTTTCGGTCGCCGCGATGAAGCGCGCCAACGAAACCGTGGCGATGAGCGCGTCCGAACTCGATGCCGGCCTCGACCGCATCTGGAATGCCATGAATTCCTGCATGAACCGCGGTCTCGCCCAAACCGGCACGCTGCCCGGCAGCCTGAAGATCAAGCGCCGCGCCGCCGAAATCCTGCACAAGCTCAAGGCCGAGCAGGGCGGCAATTCGATCCAGCCGCACCGGGTGATGGACTGGCTCTCGGTCTATGCCATGGCGGTGAACGAGGAAAATGCGGCGGGCGGCAAGGTCGTCACCGCCCCCACCAATGGCGCGGCCGGCGTCGTGCCGGCGGTCATCCGCTATTATCTCGACCATTGCATCGGCGGCGATGCCGCGGGTATCCGCACCTTGCTGCTCGCCTCCGCGGCGATCGGCGGCATCATCAAGCACAATGCTTCCATCTCCGGTGCCGAGGTTGGCTGCCAGGGCGAGGTGGGCTCGGCCTCGGCCATGGCGGCGGCGGGCCTCTGTGCCGCGCTCGGCGGCAGCAACGAGCAGGTGGAGAATGCCGCCGAGATCGCCCTTGAGCATCACCTTGGCATGACCTGCGATCCTATAGGTGGCCTCGTCCAGGTGCCCTGCATCGAGCGCAATGCCTTCGGCGCGGTGAAGGCGGTGACCGCCGCCTCGCTGGCGTTGCGCGGCGACGGCCAGCACTTCATGCCCCTCGACAACTGCGTCGAAACCATGCGCCAGACCGGCATCGACATGAGCGACCGCTACAAGGAAACCTCGACCGGCGGCCTTGCCGTCAATGTGGTGGAATGCTGAGGAGGGCCTAACGCATGCCTCACTACGCGGCACCGCTGCGCGACTACCGCTTCTGTCTCTACGAACTGTTCGGCGCCGACGCGCACATGAAGCTGCCGGGCTTCGCCGACTTCACACAGGACGTGGTGCTGCCGGCCCTGGAAGAGGCGGCGAAATTCTCGGCGAACGTGATTCACCCGCTGAACCGCTCGGGCGACGAGGAAGGCTGCGTGTTTGAGAACGGCACCGTTCGCACGCCGCAAGGCTTCAAGGAAGCCTACCGGCTCTTCTGCGACGGTGGCTGGCCGTCGCTCACCTGCGATCCGGCCTTCGGCGGCCAGGGCATGCCGCACATGATCAATGTGCTGGTCGAGGAGATGACCTGTGCCGCCAATCTGTCCTTCAGCCTTTATCCGGGCCTGACGCGCGGCGCCTATGTGGCGCTGCTGCATCATGGCAGCGAGGAGCAGAAGGCGCTCTATCTGCCGCGCCTGGCGAGCGGCGAATGGGCCGGCTCCATGTGCCTGACCGAGCCCCAGTGCGGCACCGATCTGGGATTGCTGCGCACCTCCGCCTTGCCCCGCAACGACGACAGCTATTCGATTTCCGGCACCAAGATGTTCATTTCCGCCGGCGATCACGACCTCACCGCCAACATCGTCTATCTGGTGCTGGCGCGGCTTCCCGATGCGCCCAGGGGCACCAAGGGCATCAGCTTGTTCGTCGTGCCCAAATTTCTGGCCGATGCGGATGGCAGGCTCGGCGAGCGCAACGCGGTGGCCTGCGGCGCCATCGAACACAAGATGGGCATCAAGGCTTCGGCCACCTGTGTGATGAATTTCGACGGCGCCAAGGGCTGGCTGGTGGGCGAGCCGCACCAGGGCCTCAAGGCCATGTTCTCGATGATGAACACCGAGCGTATCGCCGTCGGCATCCAGGGCCTGGGAGTGGCCGAGGCCTCCTATCGGAATGCCGCGGCCTATGCCCGCGAGCGCCTGCAGGGCCGCGCCGTCACCGGCGCGAAATTTCCGGAGAAGCCGGCCGATCCGATCGTCGTCCACGCCGATGTCCGCCGCATGCTGCTGACCCAGAGGGCGCTCACCGAAGGCTGCCGGGCGTTGGCGCTGTGGACCGCCCAGGCGCTCGATGTGTCGGAACGCCATCTGGACCCGGAGGTCCGCCAGAACGCCGATGATCTTGTTGCGCTGTTGACCCCAGTGGTCAAAGCCTTCCTGACCGATTGCGGCAGCGAAGTCGCCAATCTCGGCATGCAGATTTTCGGCGGTCACGGCTATATCCGCGCCAACGGCCAGGAACAGCTGGTACGCGATGTCCGGGTCACCCAGATCTATGAAGGCAGCAACGGCATTCAGGCCCTCGATCTCGTCGGCCGCAAGCTGGCGCAGGATCAGGGACGGCCAATGCGGAATTTTCTTCAGCAGCTCTCCACTTTCATCGCGTCGAAGAAGTCCGATGCGGCAATGACGGAATTCGTCGAGCCTCTCGCCAAGGCCTTGGCGCGGCTGCAGCAGGCCACCGCGGCGATTGCCGAACGCGGACCCGGCAATCCCGATGAAGCGGCGGCGGCAGCCACCGAATATCTCCGCCTCTTCGCCCTCACCGCGACCGGCTATCTCTGGGCCCGCATGGCGGAAATCTCGATCGGCAAGCAGGATGACGCTTTCTACGGCGCAAAGATCGGCACCGCCCGATTCTACATGCAACGCATCCTGCCGCAGACCGGCGCGCTGCTTTCGGCCATCATGGCGGGCAGCCGCACCATGATGGAATTCGACGCGGCGAGTTTCTAGGCCTTGCCGCGCAGGAAATCGACGAGGCCCGCGGTCGAGCCATCGAGCCCCCGGGTGCCGGCCTTGCCATCGACGACGGGTTGCAGCTGGGTTGCCAGTTCCTTGCCAAGCTCGTCACCCCATTGATCGAAGGCGTTGATGTCCCAGATCGCCGCCTCGACGAAGACCCGGTGCTCATGGAGCGCGATGAGCCGCCCCAGCGTGAAGGGATCGAGCTTGCGATAGGCGATGGTGAGCGACGGCCGGTTGCCGGTGAACACCCGGTGCGGCGCCAGGCGTTTCGCCTCGGCCGCCGTCTTGCCCTGGGCTAGAAGCTGGGCGCGGGCCTCCTTGAGCGTTTTCCCTTTCATCAGCGCCTGCGATTGCGCCAGGCAATTGGCGACGAGCAGCGAATGATGTTCGTCCATGCCCCGCTCATGCGGCTCGGCGGCGATCAGGAATTCGACGGGGATCACATCGGTTCCCTGATGCAGCAGCTGGAAGAAGGCATGCTGGCCGTTGGTGCCGGGCTCGCCCCAGACGACGGGGCCGGTTGCGGTTTTCACGCGCACGCCCGCCTTGGTCACCCGCTTGCCGTTCGATTCCATGTCGAGCTGTTGCAGATAGGCCGGCAACCGCGACAGCCGCTGATCATAGGGAATGATGGCGCGCGTGGGATATCCGCAGATATTGCGGTGCCAGACGCCGAGGAGCCCCATGAGCATCGGCAGGTTTTCGAGAACCGGCGCCGTCCTGAAATGTTCGTCCATGGCGAAACCGCCATCGAGAAAACGCCTGAAGTTGTCCGGCCCGATGGCGATCATCAGGGGAAGTCCGATGGCCGACCAGATCGAATAGCGTCCGCCGACCCAGTCCCAGAAACCGAAGATGCGGTCCTCGGGAATGCCGAAAGCCTTGACCTTGTCGATGGCCGTCGAGATCGCCGCGAAATGGGCGCCGACGGCCGCCTCGCCCAATCTCTCCGCGATCCAGCGCCGCGCGGTGCGCGCATTGGTCATGGTCTCGACCGTGGTGAAAGTCTTCGATGCGATCAGGAACAGTGTCGCGGCGGGATCGAGCGTCTTGAGCGTGTCGGCGATATGGGCGCTATCGACGTTGGAGACGTAGTGCAGGCGCGGCCCATCATGATGGGGCGCCAGCGCCAGCGTGGTCATGGCCGGGCCAAGGTCCGAGCCGCCGATGCCGATATTGACAACATCCGTAAACTTGCCGCCACGGACTTCGCGGGCAAAGCGGGCCATGGCGTCGAGCGCGCCATTCACATCCGGCATCACGTCGCGGCCATCGACCATAACCGGCTTGGCCGACCGGTTGCGCAAGGCGGTGTGCAGCACGGCGCGGCCTTCGGTGGTGTTGATCGCCTCTCCCGCGAACATCGCGTCGCGCTTGGCCGCGACACCGGCAGCCCTGGCGAGACCAGCAAGCAGCACCATGGTGCGGGCGTTTACGGCGCATTTCGACCAGTCGAGCAGGAGATCGTCGAGCCTGGCCGAGTATGCCGCGAAGCGCCGCGGATCGCGGGCGAATGCGGCACGGAGATCGGCCGGTGCGCCCGATTTGCGATGCGCCGCGAGGGCCTTGAAAGCGGCTTGAACACCGTCTTTGCCAGTTCTCGCCATGCGCGGCCCTCCTTGTTTCGATCAGCTTCGCAAGCTTCCGCCCGTCGCCTTCTGGACCGCGCCGACGATCTTCGCCGAGACCGCCTCGATGTCCTCGTCGGTCAGCGTCTTGTCGCGCGGCTGCAGGGTTACTTCGATGGCCAGCGATTTCTTGGTGCCCTCGAGCTTGAACAGATCGAAGACCGCGACATCGGCGATCAGCGTCCGGTCGGCACCCTTTGCCGCCTTCACCAGCTTCTCGGACTCAACACCGTCATCGACGACGAAGGCGAAATCGCGCGAAACCGGCATCAGGTCGGAGGCATTCAGTGCGGCGCGCGTGGCGCTCTTGGATTTGGAGGCCGGGATAGCATTGAGCACCAGTTCGAAGCCGACCACCGGCCCTTTCACATCCATGGCGGCGAGCACGCGCGGATGGATTTCGCCGAAATGCGCCAGCCGGTTCTGCGGTCCCATCTGAATGGTGCCGGAACGGCCGGGATGATACCAGGAGGGCGCTCCGCCCACGATCTGCACCGTGGCAACGGGAGCGCCTGCCGCCTCGAGTACGGCGAGCGCATCGGCCTTGGCATCGAAGGCATCGGCGGCACGTGCGCCACCCTGCCAGTTACGCACAACCGCCTGTCCACGGCGGATGCCGGCGGCCCGCAACGTTTCGTCCTGCGGCCGGTCGCCGGCATAGACATGGCCCGTTTCGCTGAGCGCCAGATCGGCAAGGCCGCGCGCCATGTTGCGGCCCGCCGCCGCAATCAGGTTGGGCAGCAGCGAGGGCCGCATGTCGGTCAGTTCCGAGGAGATGGGATTGGCGAGCTTCAGCTCCGGCTGACCGCCGCCGAATAGCAGTGCCTGCGTCTCGGGGATGAAAGACCAGGTCACCGCCTCATTGAAACCGCGCGCGGCCAGCATGCGCCGCGCCGCGAGCATGTGCTTCTGCAAGGGATTGAGCACCGGACGGGCGATCGGATGATCCCGGTCCATGGCGGCGGCGGGGATGTTGTCGAGACCGTAGATGCGGCAGACTTCCTCGACGAGATCGGTTTCGCTGTGGACGTCGGGCCGCCATGGCGGAACGGCGCAGGACAGGCCGTCCTTCGTTTCTTTCACGGCGAAGCCGAGATCGGCGAGAATGCCGACCTGCTCGGCCAGTGGAATGTCGGCGCCGCCCAGCGCCTTCACCCGCGAGGCGCGCAGCGTATAGCTCCGCGCCGTATCGGGAACCTCGCCCGCAATGACGATATGCGAGGCCTCGCCGCCGCACAATTCGAGAATCATGCGCGTGGCGAGTTCCACGCCCGTCCGGGTGAATTCGGGATCGACGCCGCGCTCGAAACGATAGCGCGCATCCGACGCGATGCCGAGTTTGCGGCCGGTGGCGGCAGTGCGCAGAGGATCGAAATAGGCGGCTTCAAGAAACACCTCCGTCGTCGCATCTGAACATCCGGACGCTTCGCCGCCGATGATGCCGGCAATCGCTTGCGCGCTGCCGTCATCGGCAATCACCGTCATCTCGGACGTCAGCTCATAGGTCTTGCCGTCCAGTGCCGCGATCTTTTCACCATCCTTCGCCAGGCGCGCGCGGATATTGCCCTTCACCTTGGCGGCGTCGAAGACATGCAGCGGCCGGCCATAGCTGAAGGTCACGTAGTTGGTGATGTCGACCAGCGCCGAAATCGGCCGAAGGCCTATGGCCTTGAGCCGCCGCCTCAGCCATTCCGGCGAGGGACCGTTCTTGATGCCCCTGAAATAACGCCCGGCGAAAAGCGGACAAGGCTTCGTGTCGCCGCCAGGAAAATCCAGCGACACCTTGACCGGCGAGTCGAATGTGCCGGGCACAGGTCTGGCATCGAGCGGCTTGAGCTTGCCCAGGCCCTTGGCCGCCAGATCGCGGGCGATGCCGCGCACCCCCAGAGCGTCCGGCCGGTTCGGCGTCACCTTCACATAGATCATCGGATCGTCGAGGCCGAGTGCCTTGACCGCCGGCGTGCCGACGGGCCAGTCGCCGGCCACATCGATGATGCCGTCATGTTCCTGCGAGATCAACAACTCGCGCTCCGAGCACAGCATGCCCTGGCTTTCCCGCCCACGGATCACGCCCTTCTCAAGCGTGATCTTGGTGCCGGGAATGTAGGAGCCCGGAAGGGCGACGATGCCCTTCATGCCGGTGCGCGCGTTGGGCGCCCCGCACACGACCTGAATGATACCCTGATCGGTCTCGACCTTGCACAGGCGCAGCTTGTCGGCATTGGGATGCTTGATCGCTTCCTGCACGAAGGCCACCTTGAAGGGGGCGAGCAGTTTGGTCTTGTCGTCCGCCTCTTCGACTTCGAGGCCGACGCCGATCAAGCCCTGCACGATCTCGTCGAGCGAGGCGGAGGTCTCGAGATGATCCTTGAGCCAGGAGAGAGTGAATTTCATGACAGGCCTCCCGGCAATGTCGGCACTTGCAGCGCCTTGAATCCATAATGCCGCAGCCAGCGCAGATCGGCTTCGAAGAAGGCGCGCAGATCCGGGATGCCGTATTTGAGCATGGCGAGGCGGTCGAGACCCATGCCGAAAGCCCAGCCCTGGTATTTTTCCGGATCGATGCCGCCCGCCTTCATGACGTTCGGATGCACCATGCCGGAGCCGAGAATCTCGAGCCATGACGAGCCCTGGCCAATCTTCACCTGGCCGCCCTCCCAGGAGCAGTTGATGTCAACCTCCATGGACGGCTCCGTAAAAGGAAAATGCGAGGCGCGGAAGCGCATCTTGACATCGTCCACCTCGAAGAAGGTCTTGCAGAATTCGGCCAGCACCCATTTGAGATGGCCGAGATGGGTGGTCTCGTCGATCGCCAGCCCCTCGATCTGGTTGAACATCGGTGTATGCGTCATGTCCGAGTCGCAGCGATAGGTGCGGCCCGGCGCGATAATGCGGATGGGCGGCTTGGAAGTCAGCATGGTGCGGATTTGCACCGGGCTTGTATGGGTGCGCAGCAGCATGCGCGAGCCGTCGGGCTTCTCGTTGAAATAGAAGGTGTCGTGCTCCTGGCGGGCCGGATGCTCGGGGGGAATGTTGAGGGCGGTGAAATTGTGGAAGTCGTCCTCGATATGCGGCCCTTCGGCCACCCCGAAGCCGAGATCGCCGAAAATCTGCACCACCTCTTCCCACACCTGCGAAACCGGATGAATGGTGCCGCGCGGCTCCGGGCGCACGGGAAGTGTAACGTCGACCTTTTCCGACGCAAGCCGCCCTTCGAGGGCTGTCTCCTGCAACGCCGCCTTGCGTGCCGCGATGGCTTCGACAACCTTGTCCTTCAGCAGATTGAGCGCCGCCCCGGCTTCCTTCCGCTCTTCCGGGCCCATCGCACCGAGCCCCTTCATGCGCTCCGACACCGAGCCCTTCTTGCCCAGCGCCGCCACGCGCACCGCCTCCAGCGCCGCTTCATCGGCGGCCGTGGCGACCTGTCCCAGGATTTCCTGCTCGAGCGCTTGCGAATTCATGCTGTCCCCAAAATCAAATGGCCGGGCCATCGGTGCATATCGCACCAATCTGGCCCGGCCAAGCTATCCGGAATTCGACGTGCAGTACCGTCTTATTGCGCGGCCTTCGCCTTTTCGACGAGAGCTGCGAAAGCGGCGGCATCATGCACGGCGAGATCGGCGAGAACCTTGCGGTCCACTTCGATCCCGGCCTTGGCCAACCCGTGGATAAATCGGCCATAGGTCAGGCCGAGTTCGCGGGTGGCGGCATTGATGCGCTGGATCCACAGGGCGCGAAAATTCCGCTTCTTGGTGCGGCGGTCGCGGTAGGCATATTGCTCCGCCTTCTCCACCGCCTGGACGGCGACCCGGAAGATGTTCTTGCGGCGGCTGAAATAGCCCTTCGCCTTCTTGATGACTTTCTTGTGCGAGGCCCGTGCGACGGTGCCTCCCTTGCTGCGTGGCATGGTTGTTCTCCTCGATCCTTAGCGCGCGTAGGGCATGTGGATCTTGACCAGGCGGGCATCGCCCGGTGCCAGGATCGTGGTGCCGCGCTGGTTGCGGATCTGCTTCTTGGTCCGCTTGATCATGCCGTGGCGTTTGCCGGCCTGACCGCCGCGGATCTTGCCGGAGGCGGTGACCTTGAACCGCTTCTTGGCCGAGGACTTGGTCTTCATCTTGGGCATTTGGCTTATCCTTTCAAAGCATAGAGAAGCCGCCATGGCATGCCCTTTACAGGCCAGGCGGCTGGACGGCCGGGTTTAAGCAAAAACCGGGGGCAAATGCAAGTCAGACCCGGATCGCCACCCTGAGGCCCCCAAGCCCGGAGCGGTCATAGGTGACGGACAGACCGTAGAGATCGGCGATGTCCTCGACGATCGACAGCCCCAGACCCGACCCCTGTTTCGATTCGTCGAGCCTGCGGCCGCGTTCGCCGATCCGGCCGAGTTCGGATTGAGGAACCCCCGGCCCATCGTCCTCGATGCTGAGCAGCGGCGCCGCATAGTGGATTTTGACGCGGTTTTCGGCCCATTTCCGGGCATTGTCGAAGAGATTGCCCAGAAGTTCGGTCAGATCGCCCGCCTCCAGCGGCATGTTGGCATCCGCGGGCACGTGGATGTCCCAATCCAGCTCGTCGCCCTTCGGCAGACGCGTCAGGGCAGCGACGACCTTTTCGATGGCTGGCCGCAACGGCGTGGTGATGTGGCTCCGCCCGGTCGAAAGCCGGGCCCGGGCCAGCGCCCGTTCGACATGGCGGTGCATGGCATCGGCCTGTTCCTCGATCTCCTCCGATTGCTTGACCAGCTTGCGCTTGCGGATGTCGCGGGCGATGGCCGAGAGCACCGTCAGCGGGGTCTTGAGACCGTGCGCCAGATCGCCGGCCCGGCGGCGGGCCCGCTCCAGCGATTTCTCGCGCATGTCGAGCACGTCGTTCAACTCGTTGACCAGCGGCGCCACTTCGGTGGGAAAATCGCTGGACAGATGTTGCGACTGTCCGGAGCGCACCATGGCGAGCTGGCGGCGCAGTGCGGTCAAGGGGCTCAATCCGATCGACACCTGAATCCAGGCGGCAATCGTCAGGGCGCCTCCGATCAGTGAAAGCGACAGGATCAGCTGGTTGCGAAAGCGCTCGAGCGGCACCGCGACCTCGCCCTCGTTCGCCGCGACCGTCAGCCACAGGGACAATTCCTTGCCCTTGGCCGCGACCTTGATCTGCCGCTGCACCTGAACCAGGCGCTCGCCTTCGGGCCCCTGCAACGGTTTCGCCGGATCGAGATCGGCATCCCACAGGGACCGTGACCGCAGCGGCTCTTGTGGCGATGCCTCGCCCGGTGCCGCTAAATCGATCCGCCAATAGCGCCCGCCGTAGGGCTTCTCGAAACGCGGATCGGCGAGCCGTCGTCCAACGCTGACGCTGCCGCCAGTTTCCACGTCTATGGCGCCGGCGAGCTGCAGGAGGTCGTTGTTGAGTTCATAGAGAACCCGGTCGCGCACTTGTTGCTCGAAGAGTTGAACCAGTGCCAGGCCGGCGAGGAAGAGGGCGATGGCGATCGAGATTGCGGCGGCGGCAAGCAGTCTGAGCCGCAACGATCCTCCGCTCATGCCGCCTCGGCGGGCACGATATAGCCGAAGCCGCGGCGCGTTTCGATGACATCGGCCTTGAGCTTTTTGCGCAGGCGGCCGACCAGCGCCTCGATGGCATTGGAATCGCGTTCACTGTCGTGGGAGTAGAGATTTTCGCTGAGTTCGGTTTGCGAGACGACGCGGCCGCGATGATGGAACAGGTAGTTCACCAGCCGGAATTCCAGGGGTGTGAGATTGGCCGGAATGCCGTTGACGCTGACCTGCCTTGTGCGCGGATCGAGCATCACATTGGCTACCGTGATCGACGGCTGCGCCCGCCCCGAGGCGCGCCGCACCAGAGCCCTGAGCCGCGCCAGTAGCTCCTCCATGCGGAACGGCTTCGGCAGATAGTCGTCGGCACCGGCATCGATGCCATCGACCCGGTCGCTCCAGGCGCCGCGCGCCGTCAGCACCATGACCGGGGTCGCAATACCCTCCTGACGCCAACGCTTGAGCACGGTGATGCCGTCGAGCTTCGGCAGGCCAAGATCGAGCACGATGGCCGCGTAGTTTTCCGTACCGCCTCGGAACCAGGCATCTTCCCCGTCGACCGAAATCTCGGCAACGAAACCGCCGGAATTGACCGCCTCGGCGATATCGGCGGCAATGCGCGCCTCGTCCTCGACGATAAGCACCCGCATTCAGACGCTCCTTGCCGACAGAATCCGGCGCGTAATTGCGTTCACCCGGATTTCGAAAAGCCGATTCTGCGGGTCGATCACGCGGATTCGATAGATCAGGCTCTTGCCTGATCCGGTCAAGCTCACCCGGACGACTTCACCCTTGTACCGCTTGCTTACAATGGACAGGACTTCCTTCAGCGATGCGGCACCGCCGCTCTTGACCGCATCTCGGGCTTTCTTGCTGTCGTCATCCTTGCCACCACCATCGTCACCGCCGCCGCCGTCACCGCCGCCGTCGTCTCCGCCGCCGTCGTCACCGCCGCCGTCGCCACCGCCATCACCGCCGCCGTCGCCACCGCCATCACCGCCGCCGTCGCCACCGCCATCACCGC
>CAYOZR010000023.1:0-13120 GCA_964408555.1 uncultured Aestuariivirga sp. | reverse complement strand
CGCCGTCATCCTCGGCAAAGGCCGGAACGGGGCTCGCGAGGATTGTGCCCATAAGCCAGAGCGCCAGGAAATATCTGCGAGAAATCATGGTTTTAGGTCTCAACGCCAAACACATTATCAAAGCTGCGCAGCGGCCACCTAATCGCACAAGTTGCAAATTGGCCACTACGCTAATTTAACATAATCCCTCAGGTCTGACAGATGGGTGAACGGGTCTGTCAGCGGTTTGTCAGCGAGGCGCCAGCACCATGACGATCTGTCGGCCCTCGAAGCGTGGTTCGGATTCGACTTTGGCGATCTCGCCGGTATCCTTCTTCACCCGGTCGAGGAGCTGCTGGCCCAATTCCTGGTGCGCCATTTCGCGGCCGCGGAACCGCAGCGTGATCTTCACCTTGTCGCCTTCCTCGAAGAAGCGTTTGATCGCCTTCATCTTCACGTCGTAGTCGTGGTCGTCGATCATCGGGCGCATCTTGATCTCCTTGATCTCGATGACCTTCTGCTTCTTGCGGGCTTCCGCCGCCTTCTTCTGTTCCTGGTACTTGAACTTGCCGTAGTCGAGGATTTTCGCGACCGGCGGCTTGGCGTCCGGCGAGACCTCGACCAGATCGAGATTGGCCTCTTCGGCCATGGCCAGCGCCTGGCGGGTCGGCACCACGCCAAGATTCTCGCCGTCGGCGCCGATCAGACGCACTTCGCGCGAGTCGATGCGATGATTGATCTTGTGTCCTTCTTCCTTTTGCGGGGGGGCGGCTCCGCGGTTTATCGATGGCCTCCTGGGTGGTATGCTCAAGTCGTCGGTAGCTCCTATTTGGGGCGATGGTGGGATTGGGCTTGACGAATCCGCCCCTCGCCGGTTGCAAGGACCGCTTTAGACCTTAGAAACGAGGGGCTAGTCAAGCAGGCCATGGCGGTGGTTCAATTCGATCGCGGACCGGACGGCGAGATGCTCGCCTATCTGGAGGATGGCAGTAGCCAGGACCTTGGCCGCTGCGGTTTCTTCTGGCTGGGCGGCTTCAAGTCCGACATGGAGGGCGGCAAGGCCGAGGCCCTTGCGGCGCTGGCCCGCGAGACCCGCAGGCCATCCTTGCGCTTCGACTATTCGGGCCACGGAAAATCCGGCGGCGTTTTCGCCGATGGAACGATCTCCCGCTGGCTGGCGCAATCGGTCCACATGTTCGCCACCCGGGCGCCGGGCAAGCGCATCGTCGTGGGCTCCAGCATGGGCGGTTGGCTTGCCATGCTTCTGCTGCGGGCGCTGCGGCGGAGCCAGCCGAAAGCCGCCGATCGCATTGCCGGGCTGGTACTCATCGCCCCGGCTGCCGACATGACCGCCGATCTGATGTGGGACACATTTTCGCCCAAGGCGCGCAATGCGATCCGCGACAAGGGTGTGTGGATGAGGCCCTCCGCCTATGGCGAGCCCTATCCCATCACCGCGGAATTGATCGAGGACGGTGCGGCGCATTTGATCATCGAGAAAGGCGTGACGGCGTCCTGCCCGGTCCGCATCCTGCAGGGCGAGGCCGATCCCGACGTGCCCCCCGCCCATGCGCTCAAGGTCTTCGAGGCGGTCTCCGCACCGGATGTAACCCTGACCTTGATCAAGGGCGGCGATCATCGGCTCTCAACGCCCGCCAATCTGCTGCTCATCCGCGAAACCGTGTTGCGGCTGGCCGAGCGCGCCGACGGCATCATGGTGTGAAATCCTTGCGCAGCGCCTGAAGCCCGGCGCGATAATCGGGATAGGCGAGCCTGACGCCGAGCTCGGTCTTGATGCGCCGGTTCGATACCCGCTTCGATTCGGCATAGAAGCCGCGCGCCATCGGCGAAAGTTCCGCCAATTCGAAGGGAATTTCCGGCGGCAAGGGGCGGCCGAGCAATTCCGCCGCGTAGGCGATCACCTCCTGCGGCGGGCAGGGCGCGTCGTCGCAGACATTGTAGGCGGCCCCGGGGTTGGGTCGCGCCATCGAGGCTTCGAGAACCGTTGCGATATCCTCGACGTGGATGCGGCCGAACACCTGCCCCGGCTTGACGATGCGCCTGGCCGTGCCGTCGGCGATCGATATGAGCTGATTGCGGCCGGGCCCATAGATGCCGGCGAGGCGGAAGATGTGAACCGGCAAGCCGTGACTTGTATAGAGGGCGAGCCATCGCCGTTCCGCCGCGAGCCGCCGCCGCCCGCGCCCGGTTGCCGGTGACAGAGGCGAATCTTCATTAACCCAGTCGCCGCCACGGTCGCCATAGACGCCGGTGGTCGACAGATAGGCGAGCCACTGGATGTTTGGCGCCCGCGTTGCGAAGTCGCCCGAATGCAGGTCAAGGACCGGATCGCCGGCCTCGTCCGGCGGCACGGAAATCACCACACGCGAAACACCGTCGAAGGCGCTAGCAGCAAGCGGCGTGCAGCCGTCGAAGCGCAGACCGCGATAGCCCAGAGACTCGATCTTATTGACGCCCGCAACACTCCGGCTGGTGCCTGTGATCGTCCAGTTGCGGGCATGGAGCCGCGCCGCCAGGACCCGTGCCGAAAAACCGAGCCCGAAGAACAGTATGTGATTCATGCGGCCAGCCATTCGCTTCGCACGCTGGCGTCGGTTTCGCCGGTGAAGTGAAGGTTTTGCAACGCTCTGAACCGGTCGGGCGGCGCGAGCCGCGACAAGGCCCACACGGCCATGGCGCGCACCAGGGGCGAGGCATCGCCGAGCCGGCGTTCGGCATGAGGGGCAAGCTCCGGATCGCCGCTGTTGCCCAGCGCGATGAGCGCGTTGCGCACGAAGCGGTCGCGGCCGGTGCGCTTGATGGCGGTGCCGGCGAATTTCGCCCGGAAGGCGGCATCGTCGAGTTGCACCAGTTCGGCAAGTGGCGGCGCCACGAGATCGTCTCGCGCCTCAAGCCGGGCGTCCGCCGCCGCCTTGGCGAATTTGTTCCACGGACAGACGGCCAGGCAGTCGTCGCAGCCATAGATGCGGTTGCCGATGGCCGCGCGGAACTCGCGGGCGATGTGGCCCTTGTGCTCGATGGTGAGATAGGAAATGCAGCGCCGCGCATCGATCTGGTAGGGGGCCGGAAAGGCGCGCGTCGGACAGATATCGAGACAGGCCCGGCAGGCGCCGCAGTGGTCGGTCTCGGGCCCGTCGAAAGGCAATTCCGCCGTGGTCAGAATGGCGCCGATGAAGAACCACGAGCCGAGCTCGCGCGAGACGAGATTGCTGTGCTTGCCCCGCCAGCCCAATCCCGCGCCCTGCGCCAGCGGCTTCTCCATGAGCGGCGCGGTATCGATGAAGACCTTGATCGCGGCACCCGTTTCATGGGCGAACCACCGGCCGAGGCGCTTGAGCCCGCCCTTGACCACGTCGTGGTAGTCGCGGCCTGTGGCATAGACGGAGATGACACCCGTGCCGCGCTCTCCCAGCCGCGCCATGGGATCGATCCGCGGCGTGTAGCTCGCCGCCAGCATGATGGCCGAGCGGGCCTCCGCCCACATTCGTTTGGGATCGCCGCGCCGTTCGACACTGTCTTCGATCCAGTCCATATCGCCGTGGCGGCCAAGCGCCACGAAGTCGCGCAGGCGTTCGCCGGCGCCCGCAAATTCCGCCGCGGGCCCGATGCGCGCGAGGCTGAAGCCTTCCTCCGCGGCGCGCTGCCTGAGACGGTCCGCCGGAGAGGTCACGGTCAGAAATCGAGATCGGCGTAGGTGGCCGAGGGCGCCGTGCCGCGCACCGTATCGGCCAGCAGCGGCCGGAACGACGGCCGCGACTTAATGCGCTGGTACCAGGCCTTCGCGGCTGGATAATCCGCCCACGGAATGTCCCCCGCATAATCGACCGCCGACAGATGCGCCGCCGCCGCCAGATCGGCAATCGACAGGTGATCGCCGGCGAGCCAGCCGCGCCCGTCGGCCAGCATGCCGATATAGTCGAGATGATGCCGGAGCTTGGCCAGTGCCTGGCGGACGCGAACCATGTCGGGTGCGCCGCCGCCCGCCTCGCGGCTCATGAAGCGGCGGACGATCTTTTCGCTCACCACCGGTTCCGACACTTCCGCATAGAATTTCGCATCGAACCAGCCGGCCAGGCGGCGGACTTCGGCGCGCGCCGCGGCATTGCCGGGAATGAGGGACAGCCTTTGACCGCGGGTCTCCTCGAGATACTCGCCGATCGCCTCGATGCCGCAGACGGCGCCGCCGCCGTCTTCCAGATAGATCGGCAGCGTGCCCGCCGGATTGAGCGCCAGGACGTCGGGATGGGGGTTCCACGGGTATTCCTCGATCAGCTCCGTGGCGATGCCATATTCGGCGAGTGCCAGCCGCATCCGGCGGCTGAAGGGATCGAGAACGAAATGAATGAGCGACGGCATGATGGGCGGACACGATCCTAGTGCAAGTTAATCATCCGGCGAAACGGCCGAAGTGCCGCAATTGCCCCACCCATCTTGGCCCTATAAAACCCGCCCACCATTGCGGCAAGCGATTCGGCACGCGCCCGCGGCGGAGAGAGGAACCGGGCAGTGATGCCGCTTGAGCAAATCGTTGTGTTGGCGCTGATCCAGGGCATCACCGAATTCCTGCCGGTGTCGTCTTCCGGCCATCTGCTGCTGGTGCCGCTGCTCACCGGCTGGCGGGACCAGGGTGTCATGACCGATGTCATGGTGCACATGGGATCGTTCCTGGCGGTGGTGGTGTATTTCTGGCGCGACTGCGTCAACCTCGCCGCCGGCACGATCGAGATGCTGCGGGGAAGATCGTCGGCCTGGGGCAAGCTTGCGCTGCTGATCCTCGCCGCGACAATTCCGGCGGTGTTGTTCGGGCTGTTCCTCGACATGATGGGACTGATGGATGCTTTCCGCACCATGCCGCAGATCGTCGCCTGGAATGCCATCGTCTTCGGCGTCCTGATGTATGTTTGCGACCGGTTTGGACTGGCTAACCGGCGCCTGGCCCACATGAGCCTGCTTCCCGCCATGATCATCGGCGCCGCCCAGGCGCTCGCCATCATTCCCGGCACCAGCCGCTCGGGCATCACCATGACGGCGGCCCGCGCCTTGGGCTTCGAGCGGCCGGAGGCTGCCCGTTTCGCTTTTCTCCTCGGCATTCCGGCCATCGGAGCGGCGGGCGTCTTGAAGCTCACGGAAGCGGCGGCACAGGGCATCAGCATTTCCTTCGCCACCATCCTCGCCGCAGTCCTGACCTTCTTCGTCGCCCTCGGCACCATCACCATTCTGATGCGCCTGGTGAAGTTCATGAGCTTCCTGCCCTTCGCCATCTACCGTGTCCTGCTCGGTGCGGCACTGCTGGCACTGATCTATTCCGGCGTGCCCCTGGGCGGGGTGAACTGACCGGCGCGACGGTAGCGGTAGAGATAGGTGGGCACGATGCCCGCGATGCCGCGTGGGCTGATGCCGAGGCCTTCGAGGGTGCGCCTTTCGCGCACCGCCGCCTCGCTCACCACATTGTCGGTCTTGAGCAGTTCGACCTGATCCCCCGTCAAGAGCGGCTTGGGCAGGAGGCCGAGGATCATCGCCTGCATCTTGGCGATGGCCCAGGGCAGCGGCACCAGCAGGCGCTTGCGGCCGATGGTCTCGAGGGTGAACCGCATGAGCTCCTTGAAACTCAAGACCTCCGGCCCGCCGAATTCGTAAGTGTGGCCATTGGCCTCGCCGGCGTCGATGAGACGGGCCACCGCTTCGGCGATGTCGCCCACGAACACCGGCTGGAACTTCGTGGCACCGCCGCCGATCAAGGGCAGGGCGGGGGAGAGGCGGGCAAGGCCGGCGAATTTGTTGAAGAAGCCGTCTTCCGGGCCGAACACGATCGACGGACGGATGACGATGGCGCCGGGAAATGCGGCGCGGGCGCGGACCTCGCCTTGCGCCTTGGAGCGGGCATATTCGCTGGCCGAGGCGGCATCGGCTCCGATCGCCGACACCTGAATGAATAGCCGCGCCTTGGCCGCCTTGGCCGCCTTGGCCGAGGCCTCGGCGCCGAACACATGAATGGCATCGAAGCTCTGGGCGCCAGAGCCGTAGAGGATGCCGGTGAGGTTGATGACCGCGAAGGCGCCGTCGCAGGCCGCCGCCAGCGAGGCCGGATAGCGCACATTGGCCTGCACCGGCATGATCTGGCCGGGGGTTCCGAGCGGCTGCACGTGGCCGGCGAGATCGGGCCTGCGGCAGGCCACCCGGATGCGATAACCGCGCTTGGCCAGTGCCCGCACGATGTGGCGGCCGAGAAAGCCAGAGCCGCCGATAATGGTGATGAGTTTGCCGGAGTTCGAAGCTGTCACGTTGGTTCGTCTCGCCTGGTTCGGATGGCGCCGCTTTTAGCCGGGGCGGACCTGCGATGCAAAGCCGATGTCGTTTCCTCTGGCGCCGGCTTCCCGCCAACCCCATATCCGTACCGGACAATAGGGGCGGGCTTTGGTTGACAATCCCGACCCCGCACCTCTATGAGACGGCCCGAAGCCCTGATGGCGGAATTGGTAGACGCACTAGTTTCAGGTACTAGCGCCGAGAGGCGTGGAGGTTCGAGTCCTCTTCAGGGCACCAGCCTACGCTCGATGAGCTTCGGCTCGGCGAGCCAAAACGGATTGAACGGCGGCAGACAACGCATGGCCATCAAGCTCTACAAGGGCGATCTGCCCGCCGGACTGGATTTCGGCAAGACGGTCGCCGTCGATACCGAGACCCTCGGTCTCGTCCCCCGCCGCGACAAGCTCTGCCTGGTGCAGCTCTCGTCGGGCGACGGCAATGCCCATCTGGTGCAGCTCGACCGCGCCGCCTATGAGGCGCCCCGCCTCAAGGCCCTGCTCGCCGATCCGGCGGTCATCAAGATTTTCCATTTCGCCCGCTTCGACGTGGCCACCCTCAAGCAACATCTCGGCGCCGATACCGCGCCCGTCTATTGCACCAAGATCGCTTCCAAGCTCACCCGCACCTATACCGACAAGCACGGCCTCAAGGACCTGATCAAGGAGCTGCTCGGCATCGAGTTGAACAAGCAGCAGCAAAGTTCCGACTGGGGCGCCCATGTCCTCTCCGACGCCCAGAAGCAATATGCCGCCCAGGACGTGCTCTATCTGCATGAACTCAAGTCGCGCCTCGACCGGATGCTGGAGCGCGAGGGGCGCGTTGGCTTGGCGAAGGCCTGTTTCGATTTCGTGCCGGTCAGGGCGGCACTCGACCTCGGGGGCTGGACCGAGGAAGATGTCTTCGCCCACTGACCGGCAAGCGTTCCCCGGCAACGACGCGGCTCGCCGGGCCAATGCACGGGCGCGGCTGGCCCGCGGTCTAGGCATCCTTGCCGCCGCCCTGGCCCTGGGCTTTCTCGCCGCCTTCCTGATTCAGGCGGGTATTTTTGCCACCCTGATGCCGAAGCCGCCGACCGCCCCGGTCGTGGTCGAAAACCCCGAGCAGATCACCTCGTCCGATTCCACGCTGGCGGGCTTCGACCGCGAACGCCAGCCCTATGAGGTGCGGGCCGAGAGCGGCTACCAGGACAAGGACAAGCCCAATCTCGTGCATCTTGAAAAGGTCGCCGCGACGTTCCGCAAGACCACGGGCGAGATTTACAATTTGACCGCGCGCCAGGCCCTTTACGATACCAAGGCCAAGGAACTGGCGCTTTCGGGCGATGTCGAGATCGTCGAGCGGGGCCGCTTCACCGCCCGCATGGAGCGCGCCCATGTGGTGGTGGAGGAGAAGAAGCTCACCTCGGACACGGCCGTTACCGTGACCCTGGCGGACGGATCGATCGAGGCCCATGGTCTTGAAATATCCGATGACGGCAAGACCATTCTGTTCTTGAATGGGGTCAAGGCCCGTTTCGGGCTCGACGCGCAACCGGGAAAGGGCGGCCAATGATGCGGAGACTGGCACTGATCGCGGCGCTGCTTGTGCCGCTCGCCGCGGCGGGACCCGCGGCGGCGCAATCGTCCAAGTCCAAGGAAGTCATTATCGAGGCCGACCGGATGGAAATCCTCGAAGCCGAGAAGCGCGCCATTTTCACCGGCAAGGTCGCCGCCAGGCGCGACGATGTCCGCCTCACCAGCGACCGGCTGGTGGCGTATTATACCGCGGTGAAACAGGCCGATGGCAGCAGCAAGAACGAGGTGACCAGGCTCGAGGCCGAAGGCTCCGTCACCATCGTCACGGACAAACAGACGATTACCGGCCAGTGGGCCAAGATGGATGTGAAGACCGACAAGCTCGTGGTTGGCGGCAAAGTGAAAGTGGTTCAAGGCCAGACGGTTCTTGAAGGCGAGCTGCTCAATGTCGATCTTAACGCCGACAAGAGCGAGATGACCGGCGGCCGCGTAAAAGGCAGCTTCGTCCCCCAATAAGCGGGGTTTCATTCAAAATTAATGCAAATGGGCGGTAATCCAGGTGACGCAGGACGGTGAGGTGAGATTGGGTCCCGGTCCCGGCAGGGCAAGAACGGCTCCGCCGCGGACGGCGCAACAACCGGGCGCGGAGAAATCGCGCCCCGGCGGTTCGCGGGGAACCGGGCTGGCCGCCCGGCCGGGGCTTGTGGTTGAGGGGCTCTACAAGAGCTACAAGCGCAGGCCGGTGGTCAGGGGGGTTTCGCTCTCCGTCCGGCGTGGAGAAGCCGTGGGCCTGCTCGGACCCAACGGGGCCGGCAAGACGACCGTGTTCTACATGATCACCGGTCTGATCGCCGCCGACCGGGGAACGATCAGTCTCGACGGGGCGGATATCACCCATCTGCCGATGTACCGGCGCGCCAGGCTGGGAATCGGCTATCTGCCCCAGGAGAGTTCGATTTTCCGCGGACTCACGGTGGAAGACAATCTTCGCGCCGTTCTCGAGCTCGTCGAGCCCGGGAAAGCCGAGCGCGAGCGTGTGTTGCGTGAGTTGCTCGATGAGTTCTCGATCGCCCATCTCCGGCATTCGCCGGCTGTTGCACTGTCTGGCGGCGAGCGCCGCCGCGTGGAAATCGCCCGCGCCCTCGCCGTCTCGCCGCAGTTCATGCTCCTCGACGAGCCCTTCGCCGGAATTGACCCGATTGCGATCGGTGATATTCGCAACATGGTGCGACAGCTCACCGCTCGGGGAATCGGGGTGCTTATTACGGATCACAACGTACGCGAGACCCTCGAGCTCATCGACCGCGCCCTCATCATCCATGAGGGCAAGGTCCTGACCGAAGGCACGCCGCACGACATCGTCAACAATGCCGATGTGCGGCGCTATTATCTCGGCGCCGAATTCAGCATGTGAGGCCGCGGCATGGCGCTGATGCAGAGGCTGGAATTGCGCCAGGGCCAGTCCCTGGTGATGACGCCGCAACTGCAGCAGGCGATCAAGCTGTTGCAGATGTCCAATCTCGAGCTGCAGGCCTTCGTCGAGACCGAACTTGAGCGCAATCCGCTGCTCGAACGCGACGAGCCGGCCGAGACCCGGAAGCCCGAGCCGCGCCAGGAGCCTGAGGGCGAAGCCGGCATGGCGGGCGCCCCGGCGAGCCCCGCCCAAGGCCCCACCGATTCCGGCTGGGCTTCGCTGCGCCCCACCGGCGGCGGTTCCTTCGATCATGACGAGCTTGAATCCGGCGCCAGCCTTGCCCGCCAGCCAACCCTTGCCGAACATCTCGACGCGCAGCTCAATCTCGCCATTGCCGATCCGGCCTCGCGGCTGATCGGCCAGTATCTGATCGGCATGGTGAACGAGGCGGGCTATCTGACCGGCGACATCGCCGGCGCGGCCGGAATGCTCGGCACCGGTGCCGATGCCGTCGAGCGGGTGCTGAAAATCCTGCAGGGTTTCGATCCGCCGGGCGTCTTGGCCCGCGATCTCAAGGAATGCCTGGCTTTGCAGCTCCAGGAAGCGGGGCGCTACGACCCCGCCATGGCCACCTTGGTGGCCAATCTCGATCTGGTGGCCAACCGCGACTTCGCCGCCTTGAAGGCCCTGTGCAAGCTCGGCCTCGACGACATCCACGACATGATCGCCGAATTGAAGCGCCTCAATCCCAAGCCCGGACACGCCTTCGGCGCCGAGCCGGTGCAGCCGGTCATTCCCGACGTCTTCGTGCGCGCCGCGCCCGACGGCACCTGGCTGGTGGAACTGAACAGCGACACCCTGCCGCGGGTTCTGATCAACAACCGCTATCTGGCGGCGGTGTCGAAGACGACGGCGCGGGAGGAAGACAAGACCTATCTCAGCCAATGCCAGGCCAATGCCACCTGGCTGGTGCGGAGCCTCGACCAGCGCGCCAAGACCATCCTCAAGGTGGCGCGCGAGATCGTCCGCCAGCAGGACGCCTTTCTGGTGCTCGGCGTGCAGCACCTGAGGCCGATCAATCTCAAGACCGTGGCGGACGCCATCGAGATGCACGAATCGACGGTGAGCCGGGTGACCTCCAACAAATACATGGCCACCCCGCGCGGTATTTTCGAACTGAAATATTTTTTCACCACCTCCATCGCCTCCTCGGAAGCCGGCGGCGATGCCCATTCGGCCGAAGCGGTGCGCCACCGGATCAAGGAATTGATCGCCGGCGAAGCGGCGGGCAAGATTCTGTCCGACGATGCTGTCGTCGATATTCTCAACCGGGCGGGCATCGATATCGCCCGGCGGACGGTTGCCAAATATCGGGAATCTCTCGGTATTCCCTCTTCCATCCGGCGCCGCCGCGAGCTTCGGGAAAACCGCCGCCAAGACCGTTGACTTAGGGCAAGCGGGCGACTAGGTTCCGCGCCGCTTCGCGAAGGGGTTGCGGCCGGGCCCGTGCGGGGGAGGCCGAGACGGCGGTTCGAGGCGGTGAGTTTCCGCACCATCCGGCAGACCGGTTGACGTTGTAATCGCAAACGCCCATTTCTAGCGAACGGGCGGGAAGGGACTTTTCCAAACGCCATGCAGATCAAGATCACCGGCAAGAATCTCGATATCGGTGAGGCGCTGAGACGGCATATCGAAGAGCGCCTGCGTCAGCTCCAGGGCAAGTATTTCGAAGGCACGGTGCACGGCCACGTCACCGTCGAGCGCCAGCGCGCCGCCTTTCAGAGCGACTGCACCCTGCATCTGGCCACCGGCCTGGTGCTGCAGGCCCATGGCTTGGCGGGCGAGGCGCATCCGAGCTTCGATGCCGCCGCCCAGCACCTCGAAAAACAGTTGAAACGCTACAAGCACCGCCTCAAGGATCACCACAAGTCGCGGCGCGTGCCGGTCCGCCACAGCGAGGCCGCCAGCTATGTGATCGACGCCGCCGGCGAGGACGAGGCCGAGCCCGCCGATCTCAATCCGGTGGTCATCGCCGAAACCGCCGCCAAGGTTCCCGAACTCACCGTCGGAGAAGCCGTCATGCAACTCGACATTTCCACCGTTCCCTTCGTGCTGTTCCGCAACAGCGGCCACGGTCAGCTCAACGTGGTGTACCGCCGCAACGACGGCAACATCGGCTGGGTCGATCCCCGTCCCGCCGCCTGAACCCAATTCCGGCTCCCCGCAACGAGGACGACTCCATGGTTCTTGCCGATATCATCGACGCGCGGTCGGTTCTTGCGAACCTCAAGACGCAGAGCAAGAAGCAGCTTCTGCAGGAACTGGCGCAGGCCCTGGCGAAGCTGACCGGCATCGACCACCGGATGATTTTCGAAACCCTGTCGACCCGCGAAAAGCTCGGCTCCACCGGGCTCGGCCAGGGCATCGCCGTGCCGCACGGCAAGATCGCGGCACTCGACCGCCTGCACGGCCTGTTTGCCAGGCTGGCAACCCCGGTCGATTTCGACGCGGTCGACGGCCAGCCGGTGGACCTGGTGTTCGTGCTGCTCGCCCCCGATCATGCCGGCGCCGATCATCTCAAGGCGCTGGCCCGCATCTCGCGCCTCATGCGCGATCCGGCGATGGTGGCGAAATTGCGCGGCACCGATACGGCGGAAGGCCTCTACGCCATCTTGACCGAACCCTCGACGACGGCCTCGGCCGCCTGATCAGTGAACGCTCATCGGCAGGAGCTCATGCTCGAAGGCGCTGCCGATCGCCGCCTCGCGGCTGCCTGAAATCGACACCGGCGTGCCATCGGCGGCGTACAGGCAGAACAGCCTGGCATCGGGCCGCACGGCGGCTTGCGCGCCGATCAGCCGGATCGCTTCCTGGCCCTCGATTTCGCGGATATAGGCCAGCGCCCCGCCGCCAAGCTGGGCCAGCTCGGCGAGCGATAAGTCGGGAACTTTCCTGGTCTCGTTGGCATTCATGTTACATGCCCTCATTACAGCGGCACTCTTTGGCCCCGGCCCTTCCGGCACCGGAACCCGTGTTGGCAAATCATATGTGGAGCGGGAAAAGGCGTTTCAAGACCCTGGCCGGAATGCTGTCCACACCCCGCTTGCAAATGCCATTGAGTTGTCGTCAACTGGCCGCAGGCTTGATCAGCCGGTCAAAAAAACCAGGGAGGTTTCAACATGATCAGGAAACTGTTCGCCGCCGCTGCGATGACAGCGATGATGGCGGCCGCAGCCTTTGCCGCCGACGACAAACCCGCCGTGCTCTTCGATATCGGCGGCAAGTTCGACAAGTCCTTCAACGAGGGCATCTACAACGGCGCCGAGAACTTCAAGAAGGAGTCGGGCATCGCCTACGGCGAATTCGAGATCTCCAACGAGGCCCAGCGCGAGCAGGCGCTCCGTAATTTCGCCGACCAGGGCTACAGCCCGATCATCGCGGCGGGCTTCGCCCAGGCGGCGGCGCTCGAGAAGGTCGCCAAGGAATATCCCGACCAGAAATTCGCCATCATCGACATGGTCGTCGACCTGCCCAACGTGCAGTCGATCGTCTTCAAGGAAGACGAGGGCTCCTATCTCGTCGGCATGCTCGCCGCCATGGCGTCCAAGTCCGGCAAGGTGGGCTTCGTCGGCGGCATGGACATTCCGCTGATCCGCAGATTCGCCTGCGGCTATGTGCAGGGCGTGAAAGCCACCAATCCCGGCGCCACCGTGTTCCAGAACATGACCGGCGACACCGGTGCGGCGTGGAACGATCCGGTGAAGGGCGGCGAGCTCGCCAAGGCCCAGATCGCGCAGGGCGCCGATGTCGTCTACCACGCGGCCGGCGGCACCGGCGTTGGCGTTCTCCAGGCCGCCGCCGATGGCGGGGCGCTGGGCATCGGCGT